>JAIBAC010000073.1 GCA_019695375.1 Acidimicrobiia bacterium | reverse complement strand
TCGGGCGGCATCGACGCGCACTGCGAACGCGCCCGCGCCGCCGGTGCCCCGATCGCGGCCGAGCCCGAGGACCAGTTCTACGGCGACCGCACCTACCGGGCCGTCGACCCCGAAGGCCACCGCTGGACCTGCGCGGCGCGCGTGCGCGACGTCACCCGCGCCGAGGCCGAGGCCGCGATCGGCCAGCCGATCATGGCCACCGACTGGGAATGAGCGAGCCGGCGGCAGCCGACCTCGACGACACGCTCGCGGCGCTCGCCGACCCGCTGCGGCGCCGTGCGGTCGAGCTCCTCGCCGAACGCCCCCGGCGTGCGGGCGAGCTCGCCGTCGAGCTCGGCACGACGGCGTCGACGATGAGCAAGCACCTGCGCGTGCTGCGCACCCACGGCCTCGTCAGCGACAGCCACCCCGACTTCGACGCCCGGGTGCGCATCTACAGCCTGCGGTCGGCGCCGATGGCCGCGCTGCGGAGCTGGCTCGCGTCGGCGGAGGCCGGCTGGGCGGACCAGCTCGACGCCTTCGCCGCGCACGTCGAGCGTGACGCGTGAACGACGCGTCACGAGTTCTCGTCGCCCTGCGCGTCCCCGTGCCTGCCGGACGCGCCTTCGCCGCGTTCACGGAGCAGATCGGGCAGTGGTGGCGACCCAACGGCCTCTTCCAGTTCAGCGTGAACCGCAGCGGCACCCTCGCGTTCGAGCCGGGGCCCGCCGGCCGCCTCGTGGAGACCTACGCCGACGGCTCGACCTTCGTCGTCGGCGACATCCGCACGTGGGACCCGCCACACCGTCTCGTGCTGAGCTGGCGGCAGGCGAGCTTCGCGCCCGAACAGGAGACCGAACTGCACGTTCGCTTCGACGAGGTGCCCGCTTCCGGCGAGTCAGGCGTCGAGACGCGGGTCACCGTCGAGCACTTCGGCTGGGACGCCATCCCTGCCGACCATGCCGCCCGCCACGGCTTCCCCCTCGCCGTGTTCCAGCTCCGCTTCGCGCAGTGGTGGCGGGAGCTGCTCGGCGGCATGGGCGCGCTAGCAGCGGAGCCGGGCGGGCCCGCCGAGTAGAAGCCGTCGAGCCTGCGGCCGGATCAGCCGCACTCGGCCTCGATCGAACCGAGCACGCCGGCGGCGATGCGCTCGGTGCGGGGACGGAGCACGGTCTTCTCGGCGAGCTCACCCTTGAGACCCTCGGGCTCCCACGACGCCGACACGCGCACGTTGGTGCCGTACTCGGCCGGTTCGAGCTCGATGCGGGTCACGAGGTTGCGTGCCAGGATCGGCGCCTGCTTGGTGCCCATGAACTCACGCACCTGCAGCCACGCGATGCGCTCGTTCGGGGCCCAGTCGACGACTTCGGCGTCGAGGGTCGCGTTGCGGGCCCCGGAGCGGTACTTGACCCGCTGCACGCGGCCGACGCCCTCGTCGGGGCCGTCGAGCTTCTCGACCTCACGCGTCGTCGGGAACCACGACGCGATCGAGTCCATGGCGGACACCACGCGCCAGACCTCGTCGGCTCCGGCGGCGACATGGCGCTCGCGAACTATCTCGGGCACGGGCTCTCTCCCACGGTCTGTGTCCGTAGCCCCCAGGCCACTCCTAACCTCGGCCCGCACCCGCGCCAACTTCAGACAAATCATCACCAAAGGTGCGTGCAGCCACCAACCGGAGGCCGGCAGCAGGAGGGGCAGGGGCACGCGTTGAAGCCAAGGCGGGGAAGCCCGAAAGGCTTGGATCGTCCTGACGCGTCGCCGGGAGTGAGCGAGACCATCAAGATGCGTGTGTGCGTCATCGGAACCGGCTACGTCGGCACCGTCACCGCCGCGTGCTTCGCCCACGTCGGCCACGACGTCGTCGGCCTCGAACAGGACCCCGACAAGGTCGCCAAGCTGCGCAAGGGCATCCTCCCCTTCGTCGAACCGGGCACAGAGCCGCTCCTACAGGAAGGCATCGCCGCCGGCAACCTGCGCTTCACCGACGACGTAGCCGACGCTGTCACGGCGTCGGAGGTGATCTTCATCTGCGTCGGGACGCCGCTGACGCCGAGCGGCGACGCCAACGTCGACGCCCTGCGTGCGGTGGCGACGTCGCTGGCGCCGCACCTGCACGGCGAGTACAAGGCGATCGTGACCAAGTCGACGGTGCCGGTCGGCTCCGGCGACTGGATCACGATGCTGATCGAGGACGCCATGACGCCCGATCAGCGCAGCGGCCACAGCTTCGGTGTCGTCTCGAACCCCGAGTTCCTGCGCGAGGGCTCCGCCGTCACCGACTTCCTCTACCCCGACCGCATCGTCCTGGGTTCGTCGTCGGAGAAGGCCATCGACCTCGTCGCGCAGCTCTACGAGCCCGTCGTCGACCAGTCCTTCACCGAGGGCCGGGCCGAGCTCGCGCCGGTGCGGCTCATCAAGACCTCGCTCGAATCGGCGGAGATGATCAAGTACGCGGCCAACGCGTTCCTGGCCACCAAGATCAGCTTCATCAACGAGATGGCCAACATCTGCGAGCGCATCGGCGGCGACATCGACCAGATCGCCGAGGGCATCGGCCTCGACCACCGCATCGGGGAATCGTTCCTCAACGCCGGCCTCGGCTGGGGCGGGTCGTGCTTCCGCAAGGACATCCTCGCGCTCAAGCGCACGGCCGAGGAGTACGGCTACTCACCCCAGCTCCTGCAGGCCACGGTCGAGGTGAACCTGCTGCAGCGCATGACGGTCGTGCGCAAGCTGCAGGAAGAGCTCAAGATCCTCAAGGGCAAGCGCATCGGCCTGTTGGGCCTCGCGTTCAAGCCCGGCACCGACGACCTCCGTGACGCGCCGGCGCTCGACCTCATCGACCGCCTCCACAACGCGGGCTCGCGGGTGATGGTCTACGACCCCGTCGTCACCGACCTCGGGCCGCGCAACGAATCCGTGCGCTTCGCCGAATCGGTCGAGGACCTCGCCGACGGCGCAGACGCGATCGTGCTCGTGACCGAGTGGGACGAGTTCCGCGGCCTCGACCTCGCCGACCTCGGCCCGCGGATGCGCACCCGCGTCGTCGTCGACGGCCGCAACGCGATCGACCCCGCCGAGGCCGCCGAGGCGCACTTCCGCTACCTCGGCGTCGGCCGCTAGCGCCTAGGCGTCGAGGAGCGGCGCGAGCCAGTCGCACATGCGCTCCTGGCGCAGCGCCCGCGCTGCCGGTTCGCAGTGCCAGTCGGCACCCTCGGCCTCCGTGAACCTCACCAGCGTCGCTCCCGCGATCGCCTCCTGCATCTCCTCGGACTGACCGGGCCAGAACTGCTCGTGGTCGGGCGACATGACCAGGACCGGGCACTCGATCTGCGCGAGCGTGCCGGCGTCGAGGGTCATCGCCGACGCCGCGGTGTAGGCGTCGAAGAACGACTCGGTTCCGTAGGGGGCCATGCGCCAGCGCAGCTCGGCGAGCGACTGCGGCTCCTGTTCGAGGGCTGCCTCCATGTAGGCGTCGAAGTCCTTGCGGTCGCCGGAGTCGAGCAGGTCGGTCATCGGCGCCGGCAGGTGACCGCGCCACGACGCGTCGACGCGCATGACGCCGGGGTCGGCGACGCCGGCCACGATGCGGTGCTCGAACGCGAGAGCCCGCGGCACCCAGTAGCCGGCCTGGCTCACGCCCGCGAGCGCCAGGCGCGTGGCGTCGACGTCGTCGCGGCCCACGAGGAAGTCCACGACCGGTGTCACGACCGCTTCCCAGTCGGCACGGAAGTACATGTGCTGGCGGTGCAGCGCCGCGCCCTGTCCGGGGCCGTCGAATGTGAACGCGTGCCAGCCGCGCTCGACCGCAGCCGCGGCGCCGAAGGACCACATGTCCGACACCGGCCCGTCGCTGCCGTTGTTGAGGATCACGACCGGGCGCGGCCCCGGCGCGGCGGTGTGGAAGAAGTACCCCTCGAGGGTCGTGTCCTCGTAGGGGACGGCGACCTTCTCGACCGGCGGGTCGAACGTCGCGACGGCGCGGTCCCAGCAGTCGCGGTGGCTCTCCCACAGGGTGTGGAAGCGGTCGGGGTCCGACGTGCCCGGTGCGTGCGACGACGCGCTCGCGTAGTAGCTGCACGCCCGCAGGTACGCGGCCGCGGCGCTGGCGCTGTGGCCCGCGGCTGCGCTCGCCTCGGCTTGGCTGCGGAGCCGGTCGCCGAGAGCGCCGAAGCTGCTCACCCACGCCTCGTGGTCACCGTCGGGGACGGCGTCGAGCGTGACGAGCACCTCGCCGGCGTCGGCGAGGCGGTGGTAGCAGCTGCCGAGCAAGAGGAGGCGCTCGAACTCGAATCCTTGGTCCTCGTACACAGGTTTCATGGCAACGCACCCTAGAGCCGCGGGACGACCCCCGATGCTGCTAGTCCTGCGGGGATGGCCAACCGACTAGCCGCCGAGACGTCGCCGTACCTGCTCCAGCACAAGGACAACCCCGTCGACTGGTACCCGTGGGGCGAGGCCGCCTTCGCGAAGGCACGCGCGGAGGACAAGCCGGTCTTCCTCAGCGTCGGCTACGCGGCCTGCCACTGGTGCCACGTGATGGAGCGCGAGTCCTTCGAGGACGCCGCCACCGCTGCCGACCTCGCGGCGAGCTTCGTCGCCGTCAAGGTCGACCGCGAGGAACGCCCCGACATCGACAGCATCTACATGGAGGCGACTCAGGCGATGACCGGCCGCGGCGGCTGGCCGATGTCGGTGTTCCTCACACCCGACGGCGCCCCGTTCTACGCGGGCACCTACTACCCGCCCGTCGACAGACCCGGGATGCCGTCGTTCCGCACGGTGCTCGCGGCTGTGCGCGAGGCGTGGGCGGAACGCCGTGACGGCGTCGTCGACCAGAGTGCCAAGGTCACCGCCGCGATCGAGCGCGGTCACGCCGCCGACTTCGGCACCCCTGATGACGACGTGCTCGCCGAGGCCGTCACCGCGATCACGACGCGCTGGGACGGCGTGAACGGCGGCTTCGTGGGCGCGCCCAAGTTCCCCCCGGCGATGGTGTGCGAGCTCCTCCTGCGCACCGACGCCCTCGACGGAACCACCACAGGCCTCGCACTTGTGGAGACCGCCCTCGACGCGATGGCGACCCGCGGCCTCTACGACCACCTCGGCGGCGGCTTCCACCGCTACTGCGTCGACGCCCACTGGGGCGTGCCCCACTTCGAGAAGATGCTCTACGACAACGCCTTGCTCGTGCCCGTGTACCTGCACGCCTTCCAGCTCAGCGGCACTGCCGCCTACGAGACGGTCGCATGCGAGACCCTCGACTACATGGCACGCGAGCTGCGCCAGCGCGACGGCGGCCTGTCGTCGAGCCAGGACGCCGACAGCGAAGGTGTCGAGGGCGGGTTCTTCGTGTGGACACCCGGCCAGCTGACAGAGGTGCTCGGCGCGAGCCTCGGCAGCCGCGCTGCCCGCTACTACGGCGTCACCGATGCCGGGAACTTCGAGGACACCGGCGCCACCGTCCTCCACGTCGCCGACCCCACCGCGCTCGAACCGGACGAGGTCGCAGCCGTGCGGCAACGCCTCTTCGACGCCCGCTCCCTCCGCGTGGCTCCCGCGACAGACGACAAGGTGCTCGCGTCGTGGAACGGCCTCGCCCTCTCCGCCTTCGCCGAGGCAGCGCGGATGCTCGGACGCGACGACTACGCCGCCGTCGCGACCGACCTCGCCGGGTTCCTCACGACCACGATGCGGCCCGGCCAGCGGATCCACCATGCGTGGCGCGCCGGGGTCCTGCGCCGCGAGTGCTTCGCCGAGGACCAGGCCGCTGTCGCGCTCGGCCTCGTCGACCTGTACGAGACCAGCTTCGAACCGCGGTGGCTCGGCATCGCGCGCGAGCTCGCCGACGCTCTCGTCGAGGACTTCGGCGCCGCGGACGGCAGCTTCTACGACACTGCGTCGGATGCGGACGGTCTCGTCGTGCGGCCTCGCGACCTGATGGACAACGCCACGCCGGCCGCCACCTCACTCGCTGCCGATCTCCTCGCGCGCCTCGGCATGCACACGGGCGAGGCTCGCTACAGCGACGCCGCCCGCGCGGCGGCCGATGCCGGTGGGCGCCTCCTGGGGCCGAACGCATCGATGTTCGGCCGCTCCCTCTCGGTGCGCGCGCTCCTCGCCGCCGATCCGGTCGAGGTCGCGATAGCGGGCCCCGATCCTGACCGCGGGCCGCTCCTCGACGTGGTGCGTTCCGCGTACCGGCCGTTCTGCGCGGTCGCCGCGGGTGGACGCGACTCGGTGCCGCTTCTCGACGGACGCGGGACGGTCGACGGGGTCGCTGCGGCTTACGTGTGCCACGGCCACGTCTGCGAGGCGCCGGTCACGACGACAGGCGCACTCGCGGCGGCGCTCGGCTGAGGTCAGTTCGCCGGACGCGCGGCGCGCTCGCGCCCCGCCCTGTACGCGGTGCGGGCGAGGTCGACCGCTACGCGCTCGGCGTCACCGCGGGCGCCGCGCAGGAGCGATGCGACAGCTGTGGCGTCGGCACCGGAAAGGCCTGCGCCGAGCTCGTCCGCCCACGTGCCGCAGACGACACGGACGACGACTTCGGCGTCGTCACCGATGTCGCCCGCGTGGGACCCGCCGGCCCCGAGCGCCATCGCCTCGGCGGCCTGCGGGCCCAGGTAGTCGACGAACACGCCTACGACGTCGACGACGCCGGCCTCGGGATCGGCGTCACGTGCGGCGTTCTCGACTTCCTGCAGCGCCCGCTTCACCTTCCGGGTCAGGGCGGGCACGAGGTCGAGAGCGCCGGAGTCGTCACCGCCGTCGGAGTCATCAGCGGCCGCCGGCGACGCTGCCATCTCGGCGCCGGTGCCGTTGCCGTTGGTGTCGGCGGTCCCATTGGCGCCCGCAGCCGCCGCCGGTGTCGCGATCGCGACCTCTCCCGTGTCCACTGCGAGCTGGTGCAGAGCCGCGAACACACGCTGTTTGGTCTCGCCGGAGTCGTCTGCGGTGCTGCCCGTGCCCGCTGTGGCGGTGGCATCGACAGCATGGGGCGAGCCGGCGTCGGCGTAGCCCGCCGCGTCGTCGAAGCCCCAGTCGTCGTCCTCGTCGACGACCTCGGCCACGGCACGCACCGCGGGTGCGGGAGCCTCAACGTCCGTGCCGGCGTCGTCGCGCTGGGACACCACACGTTCGAACAGGGCGTCGATCTCGGCATCGCCGGGGGCGAGCCACTCGTCCTCGTCGGCCTCGGCCTCGGATTCACCGGCGATCACCAAGGCCTCGTCGCTGTCGGGCTCGGCGGCGATGCCGGTGTCCGCATCGCCGTCCTCTGCGACGGCCTCGGCCCCGGCCTCGGCCCCGGACGCGTCCCCGGACACGTCCCCGGCCGGCTCAACCTCGGCCGCGGCATCGACCTCGATCTCGGATGAGACGTCTGCGGGCGCCGGCACGGTGGGGATCGCGGCATCGAGCGACAGCGGCGGGATCTCGACCTCGCGCAGCCTCACGTGCTCGAGCTCGGCGGAGAGGCCCGAGAGCAACGTCTGCACCGACGACAGGTCGGCACGGGCACGCGCATGCGCGCCCTGCAGAGCCTGCACGTGTGCCTCGAGCAGCTCGCGGTGGGTGTTGAGCTCGGCGAGGACCTGTGCGCGGGCCTCCTCGGCTTCCGCCAGGAGCGCCTCCGCGCTCGCAGCGGCCTCGGCCACCCGCGCCTCGGCAGCGGCATCGGCCGACGCGAGCCGTTCAGCCGCGAGCGCCGCGACCTGGTCCTGGCGCTCGGCCGCAGCATCTTCGGCATCGGCGCGCAACGCCCGCGCCTCCTCGCGTGCCGCCTCGACGATCGAATCCGCTTCGTAACGGGCGTCGGCACGCAAGCGGTCGGCTTCCTCGGCGAACTCCAGGCGCGCACGGCGGATCTCGTCGCGCAGCTTGGCGCGCACCTCGTCGGCCTGACCGACGAGACGCCCACCGAAGTCCTCGGACTCACGCCGCGAGTCCTCGGCGATGCGGGCGGCCTCGTCGCGCGCCTTGGCGCGGATGTCCTCGGCTGCCGCCTCGGCGGCCGCGACGATCTCCTTCGACGACTCCTGCGCGGCGTGGATGATGCGATTCGCCTCGTCACCGAGGATCGCGATCGCCTCGTTCGTGTGCGGCTCGGTCGCGAGCTCGGCCCGCGCGTCCTCGAGCTCGCGGCGCAGACGCTGGGACTCGAGACGCGCGGCCTCGGCGTCCGCGCGGCCACGCCGCAACTCGTCGGCGCAGCGATCGAGGTGGGCGCGGACCGCGTCGGGCTCGAAGCCCTTGCGGACCACGGGGAAGTCCGCCGACGCCAGCGCGTCGGGCGCGACCCGTGTCAGCTCTTCTGTGTCTGGGGTATCCGGCTCAGACCGGGACTGTCTCCGCAAGGGGCAACCGCACGCGCTGGTTCAGGTACTGGGTGAAGCCGATGAGCTCCTCTTTGGTCGGGAACTCGTCGGACAGCCTGAGCCATTCTTCGGTCCACTCGTTCAGGCGCCCCTCCTCCCGCCGCTCCCAGAAGTCGCCGCTGGAGGTGAAGCCCTGGACGTCGCCGAAGCCGTCGAACAGACCCAGGCCCCGGAAGACTACGAGAGCGAAGAACGAAGACACGTGCAATCCCTCGCGACGCAGGACGTCGACCGTCTCTATCAGGGATTCCTTGGTCTCGCCGGGGAAGCCGGCGATGAGGGTGAGCACGGGTTGGATGCCGTAGCTGCGCGAGATGCGCGCCGCGTCGATGATCTCGGACACGTCCTCGCGCTTGAGCGCTATCTCGTTGAGGACCTCGTTGTTCATCGACTCGGCGCCGATGCCGATCGTCACGAAGCCGGCTTCGCTCATGCGCTCGATGCGCTTCTCGTCGAGGGCGTCGGCGCGGGTCTGGCACGTGTAGTTCATGCCGATCTCGCCGAGCATGTCGAGCAGCGGCTCGAGACGCTTCCAGCGCAACGTGAACGTGGAGTCGCCGAAGAAGAAGCGGTTGTGGTCGCTCGGGTAGTGCTCCTTGCAGTAGCGCACCACGTCCGCGATGTACTCGGCGGAGTGGAAGCGCACCTTGCGCTGCCAGATCGACGGGTCGAGGCAGAAGCTGCACTTCTCGGGGCAGCCACGCGCGGTGATGATGCCGGTGCCGGGCCAGTAGTCGCCGTAGGGGATGAGGTCGCAGAGGATCTCGTGGCGCCTGCTGATCAGGAACTCCTCGCCCACGGTGTAGACGTGAGGGAACACGTCGAGGTCGTTCTCGCGGGCGCGGGGGCTGGTGCGCACCACCGTGCCTTCGCCGTCGACGTAGCAGAGGCCGTCGACGTCCTCGATCGGTGTCCCCGCCTCGAGCGCGCGGAGCAGTTCCAGCGCGGTGTGCTCACCCTCGCCGAGGACCACGTAGTCGACGAGGCCGTTGCGGGCCGTCTCGTCGGCGTGCATCGTGGCGTAGTTGCCGCCCACGACCACGGTCGCGTCGGGCACGCGCTCGCGCAGCTCGCCGAGGAGCTTTCGGACGTAGCCGATCATGAAGTAGTACATCATCGGCCACAGGATCACGTCGGGCTTCGCGGCCTCGATGTGGTCGAGCACCTCGTCCCAGCGCTGCTGCACCCACGCGTCGACCTCGGCGGCGACCTCGTCGTCGACGAGAGCGTGGTCGGCGCGGCGGAAGAAGTCCGGGTTGACGTCGGCGCCGCCCACGACGTTGACGACGTCGAAGGGGAAGCCCTGACCCTTGAGATGCGCCGCTATGTACTGCAGTCCCCACTCGGGTGAGAGGATGTTCTTGTTGCGCTGGTCGGCCCAGTCGAGATCCCACAGCCCCTCGGGTCGCACCGCGATCAGCGACAAGGCGAGCGAGTCGGACACAAGCATCGTGCGCATTGGCAGACCTCGGCGTAGCGGCGTTTACCGGTGGTGACCGCCGACTCTACCGGGGGCCGGGGTGGGTGGATCTAGCCGGTCGCAACGGCGGCGGATGCGACGCTCTCGACGAGCGCGCTCGGCAGGTACGGCTTGGCGAGGAGGGCGGCGACACCTTCGCGGCGGGCGCGCCGGCGCTCGGGACCGATGGGGCGGCCCGTCACGACGACCACCGACGGCGCCACGACTTGGCGCTCGGTGCGGAGGCGGTCGAGGAGGTCCCAGCCGTCCATGTCGGGCAGGCCGAGATCGAGGACCAGGGCACGGGGCGGCTCGTGCCCGGCGGCGACGAGGGCGCCGGCGGCGTCCGCGGCCTCCACGACGCGAAAGCCTGCGAACTCGAGGTTCACGCGGCACAGGAGGCGCAGGTCCGCGCGGTCCTCGACGACGAGGACGAGGGACCGCTGCCGGTCCCCAGCGGCGGTGTGCTCTGCGACGGTGTCCACCGTCACCTCCAACCCGTACCCGCTGTCGACACTACAGCGGTACGTGTTCCGGCACGGAGCCGGGGGAGGCCGGTGGCGTCAAGCACCGCTGCGGTGACGGTCGAGGGCGGCGAGGGCGGCGTCGATGTCTGCGACGGGAACGACCTCGACCTTGGTCGCGACGGCGACGGCGTCGTCGTAGTTCGCCGTCGGCACGAGGAAGAGGTCGGCGCCGGCCGCCTCGACCGAGTACACCTTCTGCTGGATCCCCCCGATCGGGCCGACGCTGCCGTCCGGCTCAATCTCGCCGGTGGCTGCGACCCTCGCACCTCCGGCGAGGTCGTCGGGGGTGAGATCGTCGATGATCCCGAGCGTGTATGCGAGGCCGGCGGACGGGCCTCCGATCCCCTGGGTGGTGATCTCGATCGGGAACGGCGTGTCGACCCTGAAGTCGGCGGTCTGCAGCGTCACGCCGACGACGGCCTTTTCCGGTTCCTCGGCGCTGCGCTGGGCCATCGTCACCGCGACGTCCCGGTTCTGGTCACCGCGGCGCACCGACAGCGTGACCGTGTCGCCGGGGCGGTGCGAGCCGAGGATCGACGTCGCGTCCTGGACCGTCTTGACGGGCGCGCCGTCGACGGCGGTTATCACGTCGTCGGCTTCGAGGAGCCCGGCAGCCGGCTTGCCGTCGGCGACGGAGACGACCTCGGCGCCGCTGCCGGTCGGGACTGCGGTGTAGCCGAGGCGTTCGAGGGCGACGATCGTCGCCACCGTCTTGGAGTTCTCCATCAGGGCGCTGTTGACGCGGCGGACCTCGTCGGGGCTCTGGTCGCCGTTGATCTGCTCGCTGGCGACGAGGACGTCGTGGGAGTCGAAGAAGCTCCGCAACAGCTCCCACCCGTTCACGGGGGTGACGCTCACGGTCGTGAAGAGGAACTCCCCCTCGTGGGGGTAGGTCTGCACGCCCTCGACGTCGAGCAGCGGCGCGACGTTCTCGGACCGCCCGGGCGCGAGCGTGTAGTACGGCAGCGGCACGAGCCAGAGCAGGATCGACACGAGGACCACGACCCAGCCCACGATCAGCAGCGTCGCACGCGGGCGGCCGAGGGGTTTGCGCCGGCGGCGACGGGGGGCCGCGTCGGCGGCCGGATCCGCGGCGGCGTCCGCCGCGGACGTGGCGTCACTGGTCGGCATCTCGGTCACTGATGCTCTCTCGGCGGTTGTTGCCGGCCGGTCCAAAGGCCCTCCAGGCGTCGGTATGCTCGTTGGTTCCCCCGGGAGTCACCAGGACGAGCATCTACGGGCGAGCATCGAAGGTGAGCCGGTGTCGCGGCCGACTCTTGCAGCAGACGCTGAAGCGGATCTGAAAACGGCTCCAGCCAAAGTACAGCACCACGACTCTGGTGGACCGCGCCGCAGTGCTGCCGCGACGCTCGGGCGCCACACCAGGAGGTTCGCGTCGGGGATCACCCGTTCAGGTCGACGCTGCGGTGAGGCCACGCGTGCCGCCTTGTTACGGAACCAGCGCCGTCGCCTGCGGCTGCCGCGACGCTCACGGTCGCGCCGGCGCATCCGCGTCGAGGTGCCGCAGCTGCTGTGGTCAGACCGGCTGCCTGGTCTGGTGAGGCCGCGACAGGTCGCTCTCGTGCTCCCGTCGCGGCGACCGCCACGGCCGTCACGGCGCGTGGGCAACTACGACGTCGACATCGACCTGCGCCGCACCGCGAGGGGCGCGGTCTCCTTCGTCGTGCTCGGCATCGTGGGTGTCGTGCTCGGGATCGTGCTGACGGTCGCGTCGCTGGCCGCGCTCGTGTGGCTGTACCAGAGCTGGCTGGCGCCGTCGCTCGGATCGTGAGCCGCGGCTCAGCGCGAGAAGATGCCGAAGCTGGTGTCGGCGGGAGACTCCATGCGCGGGATCTCGGGTACGGTCTCGGGCGCGAGGACCGGTGCCGCGTCAGCGGTCTCGGCCGTGATGAGCACCGCCTGTTCCGGTACCGGCGCCGCCGGTGCCTGACCGCCTTGGGACGCGGCCAGCTCGACCTTGTAGTAGGCGCGGAACTCCAGCGGGATCTCGGTCACCTCGAACAGGCGGATGTCGTCGGCGCCGCCTCCGTTGCGCAGCTGCTCGACGAAGGCGATCGCCTCGTCGACATCGTCGTGGAGGCCGGACTCCTGCTTGCCGTCAGCGGCGCGGAAGGTCACCATGTGCGCCATCGAGACTCCCTGATCGAGGGCTGTTTCCCGCACTCCATCGGCGGAGCGCCCGAGTTCCTTGAACGGCCCTAGTGTCAGGGCGTGCCCGAGATCGAGCCGACCCTGCGCGAGCGACTTGCCGCCGCCGCGGGTGACGGTTGGCGCGGCGCCCTCGACGATCCTGCCGGCGCCGTGCGCTGCGCCGCTGTCATGGCGGCGGCGCGTGCAGATCCCGACGACCTCGCCGCCGTGCTCGACACCGCGCTCGGCGATCCGGACGCCGCCGTGCGGCGTGAAGCCGCCGAGGCCACCGGGCGCCATCCCGCCGCGGCCGCGTCGCTGCGGGCGCGCCTGCAGGCGGCCCTCGACGCCGACGACGACGCCCACTGCCGCGAGGCCGCCGCGTTCGCCCTCGGCGAATCCGGAAGCGGCGCCGCCGCCGACGC
>JAIBAC010000330.1 GCA_019695375.1 Acidimicrobiia bacterium | reverse complement strand
CCACGCGAGGGAATAGAACAACGTCGTGAACGGCAGGAAGATGAACCCCGCGAACGGCAGCCAGAAGTTCGTCCACACCTGGCTGAGCTTGTCGCCGAAGAGCCACCACAGGAACAGGGCGAGGCGTGGCAGGAAGGCACCGATGACGACGATGAGGCACATGGTCGACAGCCTAGGGGGTGACGCTCACCGCCGCGGGGCCACGCGGCATCCTCAGGCCTGGCTGTCCAGCGACACGTCGAGGTCGACGAGGCGGCGCACGTCCACACGACCAGGCCGCAGGAGCATGGCGCGCAGGTCCTCGACGACGTCCCGGGTGTTGACCGCGATCGCGCCGGTCAGGACACCGCCGCGGTGCCAGAACGCCACGAACCTGCGCTCGGCGAGGCTGCCACGCACAGCGAGCTCGTCGGTGGGGTCGTGGTTGCCGACGTACTCGAAGCCGAGGTCGTACTGGTCGGAGAAGAAGTACGGCAGCCGGTCGTAGGCGACACCGGCGCCTGCGGCGTTGGCGCCGGCCGTGGTCCCCTGGTGGGCGGCGTTCGCCCAGTGCTCGACGCGCAGGCGTGTCTGGTAGTGGGGGTTCCACGCGGCGGCGATGTCGCCGGCGGCATAGACACCGGGCGCGCTCGTGCACAGGTGCTCGTCGGTGAGGACGCCGTCACCAACGGCCAGACCGGCGGCCTCCGCCAGCTCCAAGCGTGGCTTCACGCCGACGGCGACGACGACGAGGTCGGCGGTCTCGACGGTCCCGTCGGTGAGGCCCACGGCGTCGACGCTGCCGCTGCCGCGCAGCTCCGCGACACCCGTTCCCATCCGCAGATGCACGCCGTGCTCGGTGTGCAGCGCCGCGAGTGTCTCGCCGATCATGCGGCCGAGCACGCGATGCAGTGGCGTGGGCTGGTTGTCGATCATCACGACGTCGGCGCCCATCTGCCGGGCAGACGCCGCGACCTCGGACCCGATCCAGCCGGCGCCCACGATCGCGACACGTCCGGCACCCCTGATCGCGTCACGCAGCCGGAGCGCGTCGTCCAGCGAGCGGAGGTAGTGCACGCCGTCGAGATCGGCGCCCGGGATCGGGACGCGCCGCGGTTCGGCACCGGTCGCGAGCACCGCTGCCGTGAACGCGATCTCGGTGCCGTCGTCGAGGCGCACCGTGCGGCTGTCGACGTCGAGGGCGGTCACCGTCCGTCCCGTGAGGAGCTCGATGTCGATGTCGCGGTAGTGCTCGGCGGGATGGACGTGCGCGGACTCGGCACCGGCCTCGCCGCGCAGGATCGCCTTCGACAGCGGCGGCCGCTCGTAGGGAAGGCCGCCTTCGTCGCCGACGACGACCACGCGACCGTCGAAGCCGGCCTCACGCGCGCCGTCGGCGGCCTTGGCGCCGGCGAGGCCGCCGCCGACGACGACGACGGTGTCACGCCCCACGGCCACCGCCCGCAGGCGCCTCGCCGTCGAGGCCGACGGTGTAGGACGCCATCGGTGACCCGTGGCCGCAGAACGCGGCGGGCATGGCGGCAGCTGGGCGCTCGATGACGGAAGGCACGGACCCAGTGTCGCGCGCCGCGGGGCCGGCTCAGGTGATCAGGTTCGCGAAGCGCTCGAGCACGAGTGCGCGCTCGCGCGCGGAGCGGGCCAGCGCCGCAGGGGCCTCGCTGAGGATCGCGGCGGCGTCGCCGGCCTCGTGGCCGAACGCATCGACGAAACGTGCGACCGCAGCAGCGTCGACCTCGACGTGGAACTGCAACCCCCAGCAGGCCGCGCCGAGGCGGAACGCCTGGTTCGGGTACGCCGCCGTCGACGCGAGGTGGGTGGCACCGGCCGGCAGGTCGAAGGTGTCGCCGTGCCAGTGCAGCACGGTCATCTCGCCGGTGATGCCTGCCAGGAGCGGATCGTCCACCGCACCGGCTGCGATCGTGACCGGACCCCATCCGATCTCGGGCGCGCCTCCTGGGTACACCGCCGCGCCGCCGGCCAGCGCGACGACCTGCGCACCGAGGCAGACGCCGAGCACTGGCGTGCCGCGGTCGAGGCAGTCACGCACGAGCGCGACCTCGGCGTCACGGCTCGGGTACCCGCGCGTGTCTCCGGCTGCCGACATGGGGCCGCCCATGATGACGAGGCCCGCGTGAGCCGACAGGTCGCGGGGCGGCTCCGCGCCGAGGTCGGTGCGCACCACGTCGATCTCGCAGCCGGCCGCGGTCAGGGCACCGGCGAGCAGCGCCGGCCCCTCGGGCTCCACGTGCTGGACGACGAGCACACGACGCAGGGACGAGCGGGTTCGCATCGGATCGATCAGACCATGTCCGTGGGCCGCAGGCCGAGACCGAGCTGGTAGCGGCCGGCGAGCTCGGCGGTGCGGTCCCAGTCGAAGATCACGTGGCCCTTGAGGGTCTCGATGTCGCGTTGGAGCCGCTGCAGCGGATGGCTCGCGAAGTAGACGCTCGCGCCGGCACCGTCGCACACGGTCGACACGACCTGGCGTGCAGCGCGGACGGTCGCGGCCGCCGCGAGGCGCGTGTCGACGCGGAGATCGATGCTCGCCGTGCCTGCGGTGCACGCGTCCTCGACCGCGGCGATCGCAGCCTCC
>JAIBAC010000329.1 GCA_019695375.1 Acidimicrobiia bacterium | reverse complement strand
CGGGCCCTCACCGCCCGCCGCTCGGTACATGAACGGCGGGTGCCCGCACAGACGGAGCCCGCGGGAGGCCATGTCCGGTGTCGGGAACGGGCTCCAGACCACGTAGGGCATCCCGCCGCTGGCGGCGTAGAACGTGCGGATCCGGTGGACGGTGTCGTCCCAGTCCGGCGGCGGCGCCGTCAACACGCAGAAGTTGCAGAACGGGTTCGTCATCGCGGTGTCACAGGCGATGAAGTCGTCCCATCCGCACACCCTGAATCCCATCGCCTCGCCGTGGCGCTCGACGCGGTTCGCCATGTTGCGCACGGCGGCGAGCACCACGGTGTCGCCGGAGTCGACGTCGGGTTCCCAACCCGTCGTGAGGTGCTCGGTTTCGGCCGCTGCGCTCATCTTCGACCCCCCGGTACGGCGACGGCTCCGTGCTGTCACGGTAGCGGGCCGCCACGGGATCGTCACGGCTGCGTCGTATCCTGCGCAGCGGTCCGCTCACCCCTTCCTCGACACCACGACGGAGGCCACATGGCACGCCGCAAGGCCGCGCCCGCCCAACCCGAGCTGCTCGACGCCCCGATCGCCGAGCGCGAGTTCACACGCGAGATGGAGGACTCCTACCTGGAGTACTCCATGTCCGTCATCGTGTCACGGGCGCTGCCCGACGTCCGCGACGGACTCAAGCCGGTGCAGCGGCGCATCCTGTGGGGCATGCGCACCTCCGGTGTGCGCGCCGACGGTCCCTACCGCAAGTGCGCAAAGGTCGTGGGCGAGGTGATGGGCTCCTATCACCCCCACGGCGACCAGTCCATCTACGACGCTCTCGTGCGGATGGGCCAGCCGTGGTCGATGTACGTCCCGCTCGTCGACGCGCAGGGCAACTTCGGCTCGCCGGGCTTCCCGCCTGCGGCGATGCGCTACACCGAGTGCCGGATGTCGGAGACCGCGGCAGCGATGCTCGTCGACATCGACGAGGACACCGTCGACTTCGTGCCCAACTACGACGGCGAGGCGCACGAGCCCGAGGTGCTCCCTGCCGCGTTCCCGAACCTGCTCGTCAACGGGGCGTCAGGCATCGCCGTCGGGATGGCCACCAGCGTCCCGACCCACAATCCCCTCGAGGTGATCGACGCGGCCCTCGTCGTCCTCGAACGGCCCAACGCCCGGCTCGACACGATCATGCAGAAGCTCCCGGGACCGGACTTCACGAGCGGCTGCGACGTCCTCGACACCGCTGACGACGGCGTGCGTGCCGCATACGAGACCGGTAGCGGCCGGGTCACGGTCCGCGCCAAGGTCGACGTCGAACCGCACACCCGTGGGTCGACCAAGCTCGTGTTCCGCAACCTCCCGCCCGGGCTCAGCGTCTCGGCCGTGTGCGACCAGATCGTCGACGTCGTGAAGAAGGGGCGCCTGCAGTCGGTGTCCAACGTCGTCGACGCCTCGGACAAGGGCGGCCAGGAGCTGCACGTGCTTGTCAAGAAGGGCCACTCCGCGCAGGGCACCGTCGCCGAGCTGTTCAAGCGGACCAAGCTCGAGGACACCGTCGCGTTCAACATGCGCGCCCTCGTCGACGGCGTCCCGAGGATCCTGGGGGTGTCGACGATCCTGGGCGCGTTCTGCGACCACCGCATGGAGGTCGTCCTGCGCCGCTCGCAGCATCGCAGGGCCAAGGCCGAGGCGCGCCGTCACATCGTCGGCGCCCTGATCAAGGCCCTCGACCGCATCGACGAGGTGATCGCGGCGATCAGGGCGTCCGCCGACGCCGCCGCCGCCAAGGCGGCGCTGTGCGACCTGCTCGACATCGACACCGAGCAGGCGCAGGCGATCGTCGACATGCCGCTGCGGCGGCTCACGTCGCTCGAGACCAAGGCCCTGCGCGACGAGCTGGTCGAGCTCGAGGCGCTCATCGCCGAGCTGACAGCGATCGTCGAGGACGAAGGCGTGCGCCGCAGGGTCGTCCGCGACGAGCTGCGCGAGCTGCGCAAGGCGTACAAGGGCGACGTGCGCCGCAGCCGCCTCGTGGGCGTCGACGCCGCCGATCCGGACCTCGACGCAGACCCCGATGCGGGCGTCGAAGCCGAGCTGGTCGAGGACGTCGTCACGCAGGTGCGTGTGCTGCGCGGGGGATGGGTCGAGGTGACGCCGCCCGAGGGCCGCCGGCGCACCTGGAAGGACGGTGACAGCCTCCGGGCTCCGCTGCTCGACGTCGACCTGAGCACCGCAGGCCGCGTCGGGTTCGTCACCGACGACGGGCGCGCGTGGGTCGTGAACCTGATGGACGTGCCCCACGGACAGCGGGTCTCGGTCGCCGACGTCACCGACGCCGACCGCTCCGCCGAGGTCGTGTGGACCTTCGCGCTCGATGCCGCCGGTGCCCCGGTGGCGCCGGAGCAGGTGCTCGTGGTGGCGTCGAACGGGCGTGCCAAGCGACTCGACACCACCGAGTGCGTGGCGTCGACACGAGCCGGGGTCGTCGTCGCGAAGCTCGACGAGGGGGCACGGCTGGTGTCTGTCGTCGGCGTCGCATCGGAGGCCGACGAGGTCGTGCTGGTCACGTCGGCGGGCAGCGCGCTGCGGATCCCGGCGGCGGAGGTGCCGGTGCAGGGCCGCGGCGCCGCCGGCGTGCGGGCGGTCAAG
>JAIBAC010000072.1 GCA_019695375.1 Acidimicrobiia bacterium | reverse complement strand
CGTGCTCCACACCGGACCAGCCACCTACGTCCTCGACGAACGGATCGCTGCGGTGCCGATCGCCTCCCTGTGGCGAGCGTGACGAGACCCGACCGGAGCGCAGCGTGTTCGATGGCGTGACCAACACAGATCAAGTTGACTACCGATCGGCCGAACCCCGCCCCGGCCAGTCGGGAATTCACACCGCGATGACAAATACGCGGAATACCCCCATCGAAGCGTTGGAACGGGCCTTCCCGTTGCGGGTGCTGCGCTACCGGCTGCGGCGGGGCAGCGGCGGCGCGGGCTGGTCTCCTGGAGGTGAGGGCATCGAGCGAGACCTCCAGGTGCTCGAGGACGCGACGGTGTCGCTCATCACCGAGCGCCGGGTCTCGCAGCCGTGGGGTCTCGCCGGCGGCGAGCCCGGGGCTGTGGGGGAGAACTGGCTACTCCCCGGCGGCGACGAGAGCCGGGCGGAGCGCCTGCCGGACAAGTGCACAATCCAGCTCAAGGCCGGAGACGTTCTCCGGATGCTGACGCCGGGGGGTGGTGGTTGGGGCCGCGCCCAGGACGGCTGACCGTTCCAGCCGAGGCCTCTGGCCGAACCGAATGAGTGTCACACCGACCGTGCAGGATTGAGGGAGTCGCTGGATGTGAGTGCGTCGTCCGGCCAAGCCAAACCATCCACCCCTTCCGAAGGCGTGGCTTCTAGTGTCCAAGCGACAGACCCTTCAGGAGGCGACCATGAACAAGTCTGCGACGACGCCGGCTGCAGATTCACTCTTCGCAGGCCCGCAGGAGTGGGCGACCGCCCTCACTAACGCCTACCTCTATCCCGCTCAGAACCTCGAGGTTGGACTCGACGCCGTCGCGGTCTACCGGGACGCGGCGCACCGTCAGCCACTGGTCCTGGTCCGACCGGATGCTGCTTTGGGCTCCATCGCTCAGCCTGCCGAGATGGCCAGAGAGCACGGCTTCCAGTTCCTTGCGGTCGGCCAGGCCTCCGAACCGACGGTCATCAAGCTCGGAGTGTTCGGCTCGGACGAGGCGGTGACCGCTCGCATCCCGACTTGGATGGCCGCACATCCACGCGAGGCGTTGGTGGAGCGCAGTCGAACGCTGCTTCCGTTCGCGAGCGAACACGAGTTGCGTGCAGCGTTCGGCACCTGTCACGACGCCGCCTACAAGACGCTCGCCCACGACCCGGCCGCCACGTTCGATCTGATGCTTCTCGTCGTCGCAGCGAAAGTTCTCGACGAACGCTCGGACGGCGACGTCTATCGGTTTGGGCTTGTCAACGGTGAGAGCGATGAGGATCTCGCCCAGCGATTCGGGGACTTGCTCGCAGATGCGGCTCAGTGGTTGGACGGCTCGGACGCGGCGGTCGGATCGATCCCGAAGCTTTCGTCCTCCCTTGCGTCGAAGCTGATTCGACCGTTCCAGGACTACTCGCTGACTCTCACCGCGGAGTCGGCGGGGGGCACGGACGTCCTAGGGACCGCCTACGAGACGATCGTCGGCGCAACCTTCCGTGGCGAACTCGGCTCCTATTTCACTCCTCGCACGATGGCAGACTTCATCGCACGGATGTTGAACGTGAGGCAAGGTCGGGTGCTCGACCCGGCGTGCGGAAGTGCGGGCCTGCTCTTGGCGATCCGCAGGATTGCCTCGACGGACCTTGAGTACTTTGGCAACGACCTGAACCCTCGAATGGTCAGGGCGGCGAAGGTCAACTTCCTGTTGGCTGGGATCGATCCGGCGGGCGTGCTGGCTGGCGACGGCCTACAGCTCGACCGGATCTGCCGGGACACGGTTGGGGTCGAGGTTCCGGCGGAGGGCCGGTGGTGGGACGCGCTCCCAGACGGACCGTTCGACGCAGTTGTCGCCAACCCACCCTTCGCCGGGTTTGAGGAAGCGCCTGAGAACTTGGTCCGGATCGAGACTGCGGGCAGGGCAGACGGCTCGCTCCGCTCGCTAAACCGAACACTCCCCTTCATCGAGGCAATCGTCGCGTCGCTTCGCGTAGGCGGCGTGGCCGGCCTGGTGCTGCCGACGAGCATCCTCAACGCAGAGGAGGAGTCGTTCGTGAAGCTCCGGGAGCTCCTGCTAGCTCGCACCGAGCTAGTTGCGATCATCGGCCTGCCCGAGAAGGCTTTCGTTCACACGGATTGCGGCATCCACGGGGCTCTTCTCTTTGTGAAGCGTGTCGAGCGTCCTCGCGAGGACTACGACGTGTTCGTGGATTGGGCGGTCCACTTGGGCTACGACCGGCTGGGCAGGTACCGGAGGGAAAATGACTTCCCGGAGATCTTGAGTCGCTTCCAGTCGGCGGAATGGCCCGAGAGGAACCGATTCCCGATCGGAGTGCTAGTGGAGCACGGCCGGATCGATCCTGCCTGGCTGCACGTAGTGCGCACACTTCCGAGCGTGGATGATGGCGGGCAGTACCTGCCGCTGACAGATCTGCTCGAGGTCCGGAACGCGAGGTTCTCCAAGCGAGAGATCGACGAAGATGGCCGGTATCGCTACTTCGAGGTCGCGGACACTGATCTCGAGACCGGCCGCATCCTCCGGGTGAACGACGCGACCGGCTTCGAGTTGAAGAAGAAGGGACGGATCCGCAATCGAGTCGCCGTCGGTGATCTCCTCCTTCCCAACCATCGGGACTCGCTCATCGCCAAGGGTGCGCCGAACGGACGGAGTGCCGCGTTCGTGACCGAGGAGGCCGATGGGGCATTCACGACGGACCGCTTCCTGGTCCTGGCACCGCGGATCGACCCGCTGCTTCTCCAGGTGATCCTCAACTCGGCCGGGGTGCGGCGTCAGATCGTCGCCCAGTGTCGAGGGGCTGCCTCACTCGACATCCGCGAAAAGACACTCGCGAGTGTGCTCGTGCCTCGCGAACTCGTCGAGGGGCCGGTGGCTGATGAGGTCCGCACCGCTTCCGCAGGCGTCTCGGACCTCCGTGTCCAGTTGCAGGAAGGCGAGATGAAGCTGCGCGACATCGTGGAAGGCACCTTCGGCGACAGCGAGGGAGACTTTCGACCGGCCGGGTGGAGCGTGCTGTAGGTCTCGCGCCTAGACCGTGATGACTGCGACTGCAGATGCTGGGGCGGGCCTCAGGATGCGACCACCACGCGAAGCAGGACCATCGAAGACGCGCTGCCTGCCACGTTCATCCGTGTACTCCACCCGGGCGGTCTGGTCTGGCCCGCGAACCGTGTAGCCGACCAGCTCGAGCCCACGCGGAGGGAGCGAGCGCAACGGGGTCATGACGGCATTGGCGCGGTCCGGCGGGGTCGGGATGACCGCGAGGGCAGACGGTGGCCGCGCACCGAGGTCGTACATGCTGAAGGGAAGTTGCGCGACTGGAACCTCGTGTAGCCGGTGTACGCCGGCATCGTCTCGGGTGACGAAGGAGACTGTGGCGTCTCCGGGCACACCGGCGTAGAGCACCTGTGCCTCGCTCGGGGCATCGCTGCCGGCCCTGCGCATGATGGCGCCGTCGTCCCACAACTCGATTGTGTACTCGCCAGTGTTGTCATCGATCTGGTAGGCGACGCGCTCGTCGCGCGAGAGCCAGACCGCCATTGCCCACGATTCCTGCATTCGTACGTCAGCCATGGTCATGCCATAGAGGCGGCAGAGGCGAACGAAGTCGACCAGGGTGCGCGGCCGTATCACGAGGAGGATCCACATCAACGCGGCCTCGGCCGAGAGGTGGGTCAGCCCGCCGAACACATGCGAGGGTCGTCGGATCACGTTGCAGCGGCGGCAACGCAGAGTCAGATTGTCGAGCCGATCGGCCTCGTGCGGGTCGTCGTATTGCTCTCGGGGGTCAACGTGGTCTGCCTGGAGGTCCAGCCGCGACCCACAGTCGGCACACGTTCCGGCCTCTGAGTAGAACCAACGCATCACCGCGCTCATCAGGCTCTCGCCGGACGAACTGTCGAAATTCGCCTTGTAGCCGCCGCTGGAGGCAACAGCGGTCCCGACCTGAGGTGGGTTCATCTGCCCGAGAGCGAGTACGACGACCTCCTTCCACGTCACAAGGCCGAGGTCGATGAGTTCATCGAGCAGCCCTCGCCATGCATCCGTTGCCCAATCGGTGTCCTGCAGCCCGTAGTCGGTGATCGCGGGAGCGACGCCGGGCTCAGCGGCTGCAGCGTCTGCCTCGAGCTCCTTGCGCTCGTCGACGGCCTCCATCTCGTCATCCCCACGTGGCGCGTCGCCCATGTACCAGTCCTGTCTGCGTTCCCGGAGAACCTACTTGGGTTCATCGGACCATCCCTCGGACCCTTGAGCCGCCACACACTTGCACCGGGGGTGTCCGGTTGGCGGCCGGGTGGTCAACCGGAGAGCCAGCGGGATACCTGACGGGAGGTCGCGGGCGGGTCGGCGTCCTCTCCAGTTCGAGAAATCTGCCACTGATCGCGCGGTTTTCGGGTCCTTGTTGGGCTTACCTGGGTGTGCTGAGCATCTCGAAGTTCTCGGCGGCCCCGGACCCGGCGGCCTACTACCTCGAGGTCATCGCGAACGAGCGCGACGACTACTACCTCGCGTCGGGCGAGGCGCCGGGCCGGTGGATGGGCGCCGGGGCCGAGCGGCTCGGGCTGGCCGGGGTAGTCGAGGCCGATGCTCTCCGCTCGGTGATCGAGGGACGCGACCCGGCGTCGGGTGAGGCGCTCGCCAGGTGGCGCAAGATCAAGGGATTCGACCTGACCCTGTCGGCCCCGAAATCGGTGTCGCTGCTGTGGGGCCTCGGCGACAAGGAACTGGCCGCCCAGGTGGTGGCAGCGCACGACGCCGCGGTGGCCGCAGCGGTGCGGTATCTGGAGGACGAGGCGTGTGTGGTCCGCCGTGGCAAGGCCGGCGCCGCCCGTCATCAGGGTGGCGGGCTGGTGTTGGCCGCGTTCCGGCACCGCACGAGCCGCGAGGCCGACCCGAACCTCCACACGCACCTGGTGACCGCGAACATGGCCCTCGGCCCGGACGGGCGGTGGACCGCGCTGCACACGCCGGCGATCTACCAGCACGGCAGGACCGCCGGGTACGTCTACCAGGCTGTGTTGCGCCACGAGCTGGGCGAGCGACTCGGCGTGCGGTTCGAACCGGCGGTGCCGGGCGTCGGTGAGGTCGTCGGGTTCTCCACGAAGATGCGCCGAGCGTTCAGCCGCCGCCGGATCGAGATCGAAGTCGTGATGGCCGAACACGGTGTGCGCTCGGCCCACGGGGCGCAGGTGGCCACGCTCGACAGCCGCCCGGCCAAGCCCGAGATCGTCGACGAGGAGATCCTGCGGGAAGGGTGGCGACGACGGGCTGCTGAGGCCGGGTTCACCGGCAAGGTCCCTACCGGCCCGCACCGGCCGGTGGTGGCGCGCGATGACTGGCTCGGAGCGTTGCTGACTGAGCAGGACGCCACCTTCGACCGCCGTCAGGTGATCCGGGCCGTCGCCGAGACTGCCACCCAGGGACTCGACTACGACGCCATCCGCCGGCGAGCCGACCACTACCTCGCCAGCGACGCGGTCGTCGAAGTCGCGGCCGGGTGTTGGACGACCCCGGAGATGCTGGCGCTCGAGGCCGACGCGCTCCGTCGCTCCATCGACGGACCCAGGACCGTTCCCGTCGATCCCCGGTCGTTGATGCTCGCGGTCCGTGCCCGGCCGTCGATCAGCATCGAACAGGCCCTGGCCGTCAAGCGGGTGACCGTCACCGAGGCGCCCGTGGCGGTGATCGTCGGCCAAGCCGGCACCGGCAAGACCTTCGCCTTCGACGCTGCCCGCGACGCCTGGAACCGCACCGGTCTCCGGGTTCGCGGCGCTGCCCTCGCTGCCAAGGCAGCACGCGGCCTCCAGTCCGGATCCGGCATCCCGAGCCAGACGATCGCTTCGCTGCTTCAGGGACTCGACTCGGGCCGAGACCGGCTGTACCGGACCGACGTGTTGGTTCTCGACGAGGCCGGAATGGTTGGCACCCGTCAGCTCCACCGGCTCATCGATCACACCGCCAAGGCCGGGGCGAAGCTCGTGCTCGTCGGTGACCCGAAGCAGCTCGCCGAGATCGAAGCCGGTGGCCTGTTCGCCTCCCTCATTAGGCGGCTTGGACACGCGGCGCTGACGGAGAATCGGCGACTCACCGACCGAGCCCAGCAGGCGACCGCCGCCGCCTTGCGCGACGGCCACGTTGACCGAGCGCTGCGGCGCATGGAGCAGAGCGGGTCTCTCACGATCGGTGACAACGCAGATCGCGTTCATGCCCGGATGGCCGAGGACTGGTACCTCAGCCACACCACCGGCCACGACGCCGTGATGCTGGCGCTGCACCGCAGCGACGTCGCCGACCTGAACCAACGGGCCCGGCTCCACCTCGTCGCCAACGATCGCCTCGGCCCTGTCGTCTTGGACTCCGAGGACCTCGAGCTGCGCGTCGGTGACCGGGTCCTGGCGCTGCGCAACGACCGCAAGGTCGGCATCGTCAACGGCACCCTCGGCACCGTCACCGGCGCCGATCGCGACGCGGTTCACATCGAGACCAGCGAAGGCGAACGCCTCGCCGTGCCGGTCGAGTACATCGCGGCGGGCCACCTGACCCACGGCTACGCCATGACCATCCACAAGAGCCAGGGCATGACCTGCGATGTCGCCCTCGTGCTCGGCGACGACACCCTCCACAAGGAAGCCGGGTACACCTCGATCACCCGAGGCCGGGAACGCAACCACGTCTACGCCGTCGCCGCCCAGGAGCCGGCCGCCCGCCCTGCCGACGACCTCCGCCGAGCCCTTGCGGTCAGCACCGCCAAGCAGACCGCCCACGACCGCGGAGGCCTCGGCCTGTGACCCGGCGTGCTCGCCCAGTCGACGAGTCGCAGCTTCGGCTCGATCTCGACGAGCGGCAGCATCCAGCTGTCGCGAGTGCGCGAGCCGTCCGGCGAACGGTCGGTCTCAGTGAGTCGCTGACCGACGCCGTCGTTCTCGGCAGGGTCAAGGCAGCGCTCCGGTGCGAGCACCTTGGGGAGCATGCCGACCGGGCCGCCGATGGCACGCGGCCTACGCGTGCGGTTGACGGGCCTACAGGTAGATCGCGATCGGCACGATCTCGATCGCAGGCGGCTTGATGGTTGTCGCTGGCGCGTCGACCTGCGCTGAGCCAGACCCCGACATCGCGCTGATCGCATCGGTAAGCCCCTCCATCACCTCGGAGGGGAACCCTGCGATGCCACTCGAGGCAAGAAGGTCAACCTCCTCGTCGGAACCCTCCGGCAGGTGCCGGGCGACCTTTCCGAGGATTCGGAACTCGCGGTTGAGGAGCTCGGACATCGAGCGGTCGCGCAGGTATGCCTCGAAGATGGTGAGGATCGCCGAGTAGTCACCGTTGCTCTGCTCGATGACGAGTGTGTTCGTTCCTTCGCGCTCGACATCGGTCGTGATCTTCTCGAGGAAGTCGGCCATCGCCTTGAGCTCGCGCTGCTGCGAGTTCTGTGCCGGCTTCCGCTGCTGGTTCTGGCCCTTCCCTCCACCCCGTGACGCACCCGGTTGCGACTGCTGTTGCTTGCCGTCCATCGCAAACGCGATCTCCGCGAACCCGAGCATCCGCTGCAGGCGCTGGAAGGACGCCGTGAATGGGTTCGGGCGAACGACGCCCGAGAACTCGACGAAGTCGCCAACCCTGAACTCATGCGCTTGGCCCTCAGCACATGGGTCGACCAGATGCTCGGCCACCAGGTAGCGGCGGAGGCGGTTCAAGAGGGAGCCGTACGTGTGGGTGAGTTCCGCCTCGCTCGAGTCGCTGGTGCCTTCGGCCTTGGTGCGGCCCAGCTTGCCGGAGAGCCCGACCTTGAAGAAGTTGAGGATCCCCGGGCTAGAAACCTCCCCGGAGGCGCTGCGTTCGCTGGTCGAACCGCTTGTCTGCCCCGTTGTGACACGCTCGACGAGCGTGAACCCATCCTCAACCGTCGCAAGCAGATCGAGCAGGGCACTCGTGTCGAGGTAAACCGCGATGAGCAGGTCCTCCGCCGAGTGGGTGATTTCGTCAGTCATCGTGCCTCCGCACAGATGGTCGCACGTCCCGTTGGCGATCGCCGGGAACGGGTCGTGTAGGCCGCGTCACGCCTTCGGCACGATCTCTAGCCGGCCCGGGTCGAACGCCCGCTTCCGGCTCCGGGCCGGGTTCACGATGATCGGGTGGAGGAGCGCCTCGATCAGTCGGCGTTGGAAGTCGATGCCTCGCTCCTCCCAGGCGTCGACGAGCTCCTCGTAGGTGCCGGGTACCTCGGCGAGCACGCGGGTGCCGGTGCGGTTGGCGATCTGCGCTTCAACCTCGCGTGCTTCGTCGTCGAGGCGGTCCTTGCGGGTGCGGAAGCTGGCGCGGTCGATGTCGCCGTCGGTGTAGAGGTCGATCAGCCGCTGGCGCCGCTCGTCGATCTCCCGCAGGGCTTCCAGGAGCGAGCCGTCGCCTTCGTCCTCGTCGCCCGTGTCGAGGCGGGCCATTGCAGCCCGGGTGACGGGGTCGGCGAGCATCCCGCAGATCAGGTCGCGCACGTACTCCTCCAGCTCTGGGGCGCGGATGCTGACCCGGCCGCAGCCGTCGAGGCCCGGCCCCTTCCGGCAGGCGTAGGTGCGCCGACCGCCCTCGCGCTGGAGTGAGCGCATCCGTCCGCTGCACAGGCCGCAGCGCATGAGGCTGGTGAGGGGGTAGGTCCGGCCCTTGCGGGGCTTCGCCCGCTTCGGGGCGAGTGCCACCACGAGGGCCTGGTGCTGCTCCTCCGTGATGATCGGCTCCCACTGGCCCTTTGCGACCACCACGCCCTTGTGCTCGCGCAAGCCAGCGATCCGCCCGGACGTGAGGATCGACGTGATCGTCGTGACGGTCCACGGGCGACCGGTCACGGTCGGCACGCCCTGGGTGTTCCAGTCGGTGCAGATGCTCCAGACCGACTCGCCGGTCAGCACCCGCTCGGCGGCTTCGTGGATGCGGGCGACCTCCTCGGGGATCAGCTCGGTCATCTCGTAGTTCCACCCGTAGGCCCGACGCCCGGCGATCCGAGGCTTGCCCTCGCGGGCTTCTCGGGCTCGCACGGCGAGCATCCGATCGGAGGTCTTCTTCGACTCCTCCCGGTCCATCGCCGAGCGGATGCCGATCTCGAACTCGCTCACCCAACCGTCGGTGGTCGCCACCGCCCTGTCCGGATCACGGCCCGCCGCCTCGAAGGCATCGACCAGCGGTGCCCACCCCGGCCCGCCGCCGCGGGAGAGCCGGTCGGTCTTGAACGCGATCACGCAGTCGACCTCGCCGGTGCGGATCAGCTCCAACAGCTCACCGAACTTCGGGCGGCTCCGCCCCCGGTTCTGGTACCCGGAAGTGGACGGCGGCTCCACCAGCTCGACCACCACGTCGACCTTCAACCGCTTCGCCGCCTCCCGACACGCCTCGATCTGCACATCCAGAGACGCGGAGCCCTCACGTGTGATCGACTGGCGTGCATACAGAGCTGCTCGGGGTCGCCTCGCCATAGGTAGTCAAAGACTATTGAGTTGACCAACACCGCCAACACCCCTGTCGAGTCGATCGAGACAGCGTTCCCGCTGCGGGTCGTCCGCTACGGGCTCCGCCGCGGTTCTGGCGGCTCCAGCGCCCACCCCGGCGGCGAGGGCATCGTGCGCGACCTCCTCGTCCTCGTCGACGCGACCGTGTCCCTCGTCACCGAGCGGCGCCAGGTGCTCCCGTGGGGCCTCGCCGGCGGCGGTCCGGGAGCGGTCGGCGAGAACTGGCTCCTGCGTGGCGGTGACGAGGCCCGTGCAGAGCGCCTCCCCGCCAAGTGCACGATCCAGTTGAAGGCCGGTGACGTCCTCCGGATGCTGACGCCAGGCGGCGGCGGGTGGGGACCGGTGACGGCGACGACTCCGGGGGAGTGACCCGGCTCGGTCCCGATGTGCGGCCGAAGCCGTCGAGGTGCCGCTCGCGTCCTCCGGAATCGCACTGGG
Source organism: Acidimicrobiia bacterium (assembly GCA_019695375.1). Taxonomy (GTDB): domain Bacteria; phylum Actinomycetota; class Acidimicrobiia; order UBA2766; family UBA2766; genus JAIBAC01. The sequence continues at coordinate 3,469 of JAIBAC010000072.1, read as the reverse complement.
ATCGAACTGGTACGCTCGTCCCAGTGGAAGCCACAGTGGACGACGTGGGGCGTATCGTGTTGCCGAAGGCACTGCGCGACCGGTTGCGTCTTGTGGCGGGGACGAAGGTCGACGTCAGCGAGTACGGCGACGGTCTGCACATCGCGCCCGTCGGCCGCACCGCACGCCTGGAGGAACGCGACGGCAGGCTCGTCGCGGTGTCCGACACGGCGGTCACCGACGACGACGTCCTCGACCTCATCGACGCCGGCCGCCGGTGACCGACCTACTGGTCGACACGAGTGTCGCGGTGCCGCTCGTGCTCGCGTCGCACGAAGCACACGAGCTCGTGAGAGATGCCGTCGGTGAGCGCTCGGTCGCGCTGGCGGGGCACGCGCTGGTGGAGACCTACGCCGTGCTGACGCGCCTGCCCGGCGACGCCCGGCTCACCCCGGCCGACGCCGCCCGTCTGCTCGCCGCGCGGTTCGAGCCGGCGGTGCTGCTCGACGTCCGCTCGGCCCGATCCGCACCGTCCGTGCTCGCGGACCACGGGATCGCCGGCGGCGCGACCTACGACGGCTTGATCGCATTGGCGGCGCGGCGGTCGGGGCTGGCCCTGGGGAGCAGGGACCGCCGCGCCGAGGCCACGTACCGCCGGCTGGGAGTGGAGCTGGAGCTGCTGGGCTGACAGCCGCCGGCGTTCGACCGGCGCTCCGGCCGGGTCAGAGCTCGAGTCGCCAGACGACGGGGCTGAGCGGGTCGGGCGCGTAGCTGCACTCCGCGCCGGTGCGGATCGAGCGGCTCAGGTGCTCGCCGAGCTCGGGCAGCGCGTCGCCGATCCTGCCGATGGCGTAGCGCAGCGTCCGTGTGACGCTCGTGCGGGCCCGCTCCACCGTCCCGCCGGAAGCGCGTGTGCGCCCGCCGAGGCCGACGGCGCGAGAGAGCTCGGCGACGAGGTAGTCGCGGTCACGCTCGGCGAGGGCGGCGCGGGCGGGATCGTTGTCACGTTCGGCCTCGGCGATGTCGTCCTCGACCTCGGCCAGCCGGCGCCGGTACGTGGCCTTCGCCTCGTCGTCGAGTGCCGGCAGGCCCGCTTCCAGCGTGCCTGCCTCGGCGAGGTCGAGCACGTGGAAGTCCTTGCCTGGAGCGGAGAGGAGCCGGCCCAGCAGATGGATCCCCTTGAGGTCGGCGAGCGCCGCCTCGCGGTCGCCGAGGCCGACCCGCCACCCGCTCCCGTCTCGGATGAGGGCGGCGACGGCGGCGGCTGTTGCCGGTGCCACGTCGCCCAGAAGGGCGTCGACAGCGTCGCGGTGCAGCGAAGCCCCGTATTCGGCGAAGGCTCTGCGTGCCGAGCGCCACTCCAGCATCGCGATGTCGCGCCGGCCTGCGAGCACGTGCGCGTGACCGAGTACGACACGCGCCATCGCAGCGTCGTAGGGCGCGCCAAGGCCGGCCCATGCCGTCGCCGCGGCCGTTGCCGCTGCGACAGCGCCGGCCGCATCGGCGGTCAGGACCGCAGCCCGTGCCTCCGCCAGGTCGGCGCCTGCGATGAGACCGGGCGTGGGGTGGCGGCCGGCGCTGGCGCGCACCCGGGTGGCCGCGGCGGCGGCGATCGCAGCGTCACCGGCCGCGAATGCGATCTCGGCCTGCGCCTCAAGCAGCGGCGCGACCTGCAGGCCGGCGATCGGAGGCCGCTCCTTCCACGGCAGCGGAGTCGGCGATTCGATCTCGGCCGCGATCAGATCGGCGGCCGTGTCGAGGGCACCCTGGTGCATCCGCAGCAATGCCAGACCCGGCTGCGGTGACCACGCGGAAGCATGCGCACGTAGGAAGGCGTCCTCGGCACCGGCGAGGTCCCCGCGGCGCAGACGGATGGTGCCCAGCTCTGCTAGTGGCCACCCGAACTCGCGGCGCATCCACGGCTGCAGGTCGTCGCACGCGCCCAATGCCTCGTCCTCGGCGGCGCCGGCGGGCCCGCTGATCCGCAGTAGCTCGGCGCGGTGGACGCGGCAGCGGCCGTGGACGGCGCCGCTGGCGGCCCCGTGACGCCATCGCTCCATGACGTCGGTCCACTCGCGGGAGCGGTCGAGCAGCATCAGTGCCTGCGCGGCGCAGATCAGCTCGCAGTACATGTTGCCGACGACGAAGGGGTCGTGTTCGCCCGCCATCAGATCGACGGCGACCTCGTCGAGCAGCGCCATCCCCTCGGCCACCCGGTCGTCCGCCGTGAGGAGGCGTGCGGTGGCGATACGGCCCATGACGACGGCGAGGTCGACCCCGAGCGACGTGCCGAGCGCGATTGCCCGCTGCGCATGGTGAGCCGCCGCGTCGGCGTCGCCGCAGAGGAACCGCTCGTAGGTGCGAACCGCGGCGAGCAACGCTGCCGCGGTGACATCGTCGCCGGTGACGAGCCGGTCGGCCTTCGATGCCCAGCCCCGGACAGCTGCCATGAGCCCGGTGTCGACCAGCAGTTGCATGGCGATGGTCACCGCGGTGAGAGCGGCCGCGTCGGTCCGTCCCGCCGTCAAGTGCATCGTGTAGAGGCTCTCGCGCGCCCCGAGTGCGGCCTCGAAGCGCCCGGCGGCGTAGGCGGCGTCGGCGCGCAGGGAGAGAGCGTCCTCGGAGCGGTCGAGGTCGTCGAGAAGCGATAGGGCGCCGTCGGGATCCCCGGCGTCGAGCGCGGCCTTAGCCGCCGCGAGAGGGTCTGTCACGTCGTGACAGTGCCTTGTCACGCCTCAGCTGTAAAGGCGCCGGCAACCGGCCGGGGCCCCGTACAGGAGGTGACGGCATGAGGACACGTGGCGACGACATACCGGTGGTGATGGACGCCCTCGGGGCGACGGCGCGCCATCTTCCCGACTTCGGCACCGCGGTGGGCACGCTCGCCGCAGAGCACTACCGCCTCGAGGCGGGCGTGGACGTCTCACCCCTGCTCGAGGGGCTCGAGGACGACCACTGCCAGGCCCCGCACTGGGGCTACATCGTCAGTGGAAAGGTGACGGTGACCTACACGGGAGGGGACCAGGAGACCTGCGTCGCGGGCGACGTCGTCCACTGGCCCGCCGGGCACACCGTGCGCGCGGACGACGACACGGAGATGGTCCTCTTCAGCCCACAGGTCGACCACCAGGCGGTCATGGCGCACATGGGTCAGCGCCTGGAGGTCCTGACCGGTTAGGGGGCCCGCACGGCGACGGCGTATGGTCCGCCCTCGGGCCACGGCGGTCCATACGCCCCCATCGTGGTCGCAGTACCACGAAGGGGTTCGTGTCGGCCGAGTCCGCCGAACCCGAAGAAGGGGGTAGGGTGCGCGATTCGGATATACTGCGCCCCGTCAGCCGGGGGTCGGGCGGCTCCGGGTCCTGCAGACGAAGAGGAACAAGGTGGAACCCAACGCCACGATGCCGGCCCAGCCCAAGCCGACGGGAACGATCCCGATCGAGGAGGACGAGCTCCTGACCCCGGCCGAGGTCGCCCGCATGTTCAGGGT
>JAIBAC010000071.1 GCA_019695375.1 Acidimicrobiia bacterium | reverse complement strand
CTCGGCGCTGGCGCTCGGGCGCCGGCACGGCTTCGACGAGCTCCACGGTCGACAGACTGCGAGGTTGGCGAGCGGCCTCTTCGACGCTCTCGCTCCCGAGCTCGGGATCCCGCTGGAGTGGCGTGACGTGCTCGAGGACGCCGCCCTCGTCCACGACGTCGGCACCCAGATCGCGTTGAAGGGTCATGACCGCCACGGGGCCTATCTGGTTCGCCACGGCGACCTAGCCGGGTTCGAGCCGGCCGAGCGCCAGATGCTCGAGGTGCTCGTGCGCTACCACCGGGCGGGCACCCCCAAGCGCAACAACAGCGACATCGCGGCGCTGCCCGAGGAGCTGCGGCCACTCGTGCGACCGCTCGTGTCGATCCTGCGCGTCGCCGACGGGCTCGATCGCAGCCGCAGCGGCAACGTGCTCGGCCTCGACGTGCGCGTGGAGCGGCGCGACATCGTGATCCGTCTCACCTCTACGGTCGCCGATCCCGGCCTCGACCTCTGGGGCGGGCGCCGCAAAGCCGAGCTGCTCGAGAAGGTGAGCGGACGTCGCGTGCACATCCTCGGTCCCGACGAGCCGCTCCTCGCATGAGACCTGACCGCGGCGGCCCGGGGCGGGCACCCCGTCTCAGGCGGGGACGATACCGACCGCGATCAGGTCGTCGAGGCTCGGCGCGAAGTAGTAGGAGCCCGAGACGGCGCGGCTGAAGTCGAGCAGCCGGTCGCGTTCGGGCCGGCCGCCGGTGCCGTACATCTGGGCGAGCATCTCGTCGAAGCGGTCCTGCTCTGCGCTGAACGCGACGAAGTACAGACCGCGCTCGCCGACGTCGCCGTAGGCGGTGCTGCGACGGTAGATGGGCCGCTCCTCGCCGTCGGCGTCGTGGATCTCGGCCTTGGATATGTGCGACGTCGTGGGCCGGTCCGGGATCGCGTCGCTGGCGGCTTTGGTGCGCCCGAAGACGCGCTCCTGGTCGGCGACGGGGAGTGCCTCGAACGACGCGAGGTCGTGGACCCAGCGCTGCGTGAGCACGTGGCTGCCGCCCGCGCCCGGCGCACCCGGCGCGATGCAGGCGACGGCGGGTGCTTCCACGGGTGCCGGGTTGGCGGTCCCGTCGACGAAGCCGGTGAGGTCGCGGCTGTCGTGGTACACGAAGCTGGCGCACTCCTGGGCGAGCGACGCCACCGCGTCCAGGGCGGCGCTGACCGCCACGGCCGCGTCGAGCACGCCGTCGACACCGCCGCCGTGGACCCAGATCCAGATGTCGTGCTGGGTCGCCGGGGCGCGGTGGCCGTCGCGGCCGCTCACCTCGGCGAAGTCCTCGAACCCCCCTGGCAGCTCGCGGCCGTCGCGCAGACGCTGCCACAGGGCGGGCCCGAAGCCGACGACGACGTTGGCGGCGCCTCCGCTCACGGGCGCTGAGTCGAGGCCGTGCTGGAGCGCGGCGACGACCGCTGCCGTCGCCACGTCGTCATCCACGTCGAACTCGAGGTGGTGGTGGTAGCGGGTGCCAAGAGCGAAGATGCCCGGCTGCGGGGTCGGGTTGCCCATGTCAGTTCCTGCGTGGTCGGTGCCTGTGGTGGCCATGGAAGGGTCTGCGTCGGGTGGCCGGCGGCGCCAGCGTAGCGGGGGCGATCCAGTCGCCCGCTCTTGGAGGCGGGTCAGCTCACTGCGGTGGGATCCCCGTGCTGCGGGCAACGACGACCTTGCGGCTACCGGCACCTGCCTTGGCGAAGACCGACTTGAGGTGATCCTGCACGGTGTGCGCAGACAGGTGCAGGTCACGCGAAAGCGCCCGGGTGTCGCGTCCTGCGGCAACCCCCTGCAGGACCTCGGTCTCCCGCGCGGTGAGGCCCAGGACGCGGGCATAGAGCCTGAGGCGTTCCGTCGGGTCCGTGGTCTCGATCGTCACCACGACCGCGCCACCGCGGGTCCCGGCATCGTCGGCGCGGGCTGCCGCGAGCGTCACCCAACGACCTCCGCCGAAGAAGGCCCGTGCCCGCGCCGGGTGGGCGTCGACGCCGGCTTCCACTGCGAGGAGCTGAGCAGCCACGTTGAGGACGGCGGCGGGTACGGGGTCGGCGCCGGCGTCGGTCGGGAGCAGAGACCGCAGGTCGTGGTCGACCTGTGGTGTCCGGCTGACGATGTCGAGGGCATCGTCGAGGATCACGACCGAGGGACCCTCCCGCTGCGATCGTCGCGGCTCACACGGCGGCTCGAACGTCGAGCGCAGTGACCGACGCAGTGCCGGTGTCACGGCCTCCGAGACTTCGGCGAGCAGCTGGACCTCTCGCGGCGCAAACGCCCCGGTCATGCGCCAGAGATCGAGGAAAGCCCAGCAGCCGTGCACGTCCCGGAACACGGTGGAGACCACATCTTCGACCCCATGCTCCACAAGGGCTTCGGCCCACAGGCGGCTGCGGTCGAGCTGCCCGCCGGTGGCCATCTTCAGCGACACGGCCTCGCCGGCACCCAAGGCCGTCCACCTGTTGACCGACGTCAGGTACTTGAGGCGGACTGTGCCGGACACGGCGTCGAGGGTCGGCAGCTCGGCAAGGGGGGACGACCCGACACACGTCTCGGGGTCGGTGAGGATCCAGGCGTAAGCGTCGAACGGGATTCGCCCGCGCAGTTCGCCCACGAGAGCGGTGCGCAGGTCCCTGTCGTCGAGGTCCTCTCGACAGAGCCGGACCACGCTGCTGGGGACGGCCACGGCCTCACGCTAGCGCCGCGGGCGGTCAAGCCCTCGAGAACACCAGGAACCTGGGATGGGTGCCGGTGTGGCCACGACTTACGTTGGCGACATGAGACACGTCCTGCACATCGAACATCCGATCACCGACTACCCGACCTGGCGCGCGGCGTTCGACTCCTTCGCAGCGGCTCGCGCGGCGTCGGGCGTCCTGGACGAGCGGGTGGCGCGCCCCGTCGATGCTCCTGAATACATCGTCGTCGACCTCGGCTTCGACTCACGTGAGAAGGCGGAGGCGTTCCTGGGGTTCCTGACCGAGCACGTGTGGTCGTCGCCCGAGGCGTCACCGGCGCTGGCCGGACGCCCGCAGACCGCCGTCCTGAGGATCGAGCCCACAGGGGCCGCCACCCCCGGGTGACCGGCCGCGGTCCCTTCGAACGCCACACCAGGCGCGCGAACTTTCGGGCACTGTTCACTTCGATTTCACCGCGGCGACAGGGGTGGGTAACCGCTGGGCCCTAGCGTCCTGAGCCATGATGCTCAATCGAAGCAGGACACGAAACGGGAGGCGGCGGGCGGCGGCAGCCGCGGTCATCGCAGCCGCCACGATGATGCTGTCAGCCTGCGGCGGGACGTCGTCGACGCCCGACACCTCGGCCGCGAACGACGCGCAGGGCATCGACACCACGCTGAACGGGTCGGGCGCCACCTTCCCGAAGGCCTTCTACGAGGAGGCGATCGCCAACTTCAACGGCAGCGGCAACGTCAAGGTCACCTACGCCGGTGGCGGCAGCGGCCAGGGTCAGCAGGAGCTCGCCGACGAGGTGGTGACATGGGCGGGCACCGACGCGGTCGTCGCCCCCGAGGACCTGCAGCGGTTCCAGGGTGGCGCGATCCTCTACTTCCCGACCGTGGCGGCACCGATCACGGTCGCGTACAACCTCGCCGGCGTCGAAGGCCTGCGCCTTGGGCCGACCACGATCGCGGACCTCTTCCAGGGCAGGATCACCTCCTGGAACGATCCCGCGATCGCGGCGGACAACCCCGGTGTCGACCTGCCCGACATTGCAGTGCGGATCGTGCACCGCGCCGACGGCTCGGGCACGACCGCCAACTTCTCGGCGTATCTCTCGAAAGCCGCACCGAACTGGTCGCTGGGCAAGGGCAAGGAGCTCAAGTGGCCTGCCGACTCGGTGGCCGAGAAGGGCAACGACGGCGTCGCCGCGGGTGTGGCGCGCGACGAAGGCGCGATCGGCTACGTCGACTTCTCCGACGCCGACGCCGCCGGACTGCAGACCGTGGAGGTGCGCAACTCGAGCGGCAGCTTCGTGGCGCCAACCCTCGCTGGTGCGGAGGCGGCCTTGGCGTCGGCTCCCGTGGCACCCGACCTCACCTACGACCCGCTCGACGCGCCGGGGCCGCAGGCGTACCCGATCACGGCGCCGACATGGGTGATCGTGTACGAGCACCAGGCCGACGCGAACATCGCAGCCGGGCTGCGGACGTGGGTCGGCTACCTCGTGGGCGGTGCCCAGGAGCTGGCGCCGGGCATCGGCTACGCACCGCTACCGGCCTCGCTCGCCGAGCTGGCACGCCAGCAGGTGCAGCGCATCGGGGCGGGACGGTGAGGGTCCCCGCCGGCGTCCGCGCCCGGTGTCAGAATCAGCGGTGGTGTCTGCCACGGCCAGGTGCTGAATGACCGCGAAGCTCGCTGAGCGCCCCGCCGGCGCCGACCTGGTTCGCAGCGGGATCCGCGCGCAGGCCGCGAACTCGTCCTTCGCGTTCGTCGTTCGCGCGGCAGCCGTGTCGGTGTTCGTGATCCTCGTCCTGATCGTCGTCACGATGACCAGGGAGGCGTGGCCGGCCTTCTGGCACTCCGGCCTCGGCTTCGTCACCGGCACCGATTGGTCGCCGAGCGCGGACCTCTACGGCGCGCTGCCGTTCGTCTACGGCACGATGGTGTCGTCGCTGATGGCACTGGTGCTCGCCCTTCCCGTCAGCATCGGTATCGCGCTGTTCATCAACGAGTACGCGCCGCGTCGCCTGCGCGCACCCGGCGTCTACCTCGTCGACCTGCTCGCCGCGATCCCGTCGGTCGTGTACGGCCTCTGGGGGGTGCTCGTTCTCGGACCCTTCCTGCTGCCCTATGTGCAGAAGGTTGCGGACACGATCGGGACGTGGCCGGTGTTCTCGGCGGTCTTCGGCGGCCCTGTCGGCCTCAAGAGCATGTTCTTGGCGGCCTTGATCCTCACGATCATGATCGTGCCCATCATCACGTCGATCACGCGAGAGGTCTTCGACACCGTGCCGGCCGATCAGAAGGCCGCAGCCGTCGCCCTCGGAGCGACGCGCTGGGAGATGGTCCGCGGCGCTGTGTTCCCGCACTCGCGCAACGGCATGGTGGCTGCGGTGCTCCTCGGTCTGGGCCGTGCGATGGGTGAGACGATCGCCGTCGCGCTGGTGATCGGCTCCACAGCGCAGATCACGACGCGCATCTTCGCCCCGGCCGACTCCATGGCCGCGGTGATCGCGAACACGTTCGGGGAGTCCTCAGGTGTGAACCGCGCCGCGCTGATCGGCCTCGGCGTCGTCCTGTTCGCGATGACGATCGTCGTCAACATGGCCGGCCAGTTCGTCGCAAGACGCTCCGGCCGCAAGGGGGCGGGAACGTGAGCGTCGAGACCCCGACACGGCCGGCCGCGGCGCCGCTGCCCACCTATGACGCCACCGACCTCGTCGGCGCACGCCTGTCCGCGCCGCGGCGCTACAAGAACCGGGTCGCGACCGCCTGCGTATGGGCGAGTGTGATCCTCGCGCTGGCGCCACTCGCGCTGGTGATCGTGCTCGTCGTCAAGAACGGCCTCGACGCGATGGGCGTCGAGTTCTTCACCGGCAACATCCCCTCGACACGCAGCGCGGCGACCGGGATGGGGCCCGCGATCGTGGGCACGTTGATCGTCACGGCTGCCGCGACGGTGATGGCGGTGCCCCTCGGAGTGCTGGCGGCCATCTACCTCAGCGAGTACGGCCGCGACGGCAAGGTGGCGGCGACTGTTCGTTTCCTCGCAGGTGTGATGACCGGTGTGCCGTCGATCGTGATGGGCCTCTTCGTCTACACGATCTGGGTGCTCAACTTCGGCCAGTCCGCGTTTGCGGGGGCACTGGCGCTCGCGTGCCTGATGCTTCCGGTCGTGATCCGCTCAGGCGAGGAGATGCTGCGCCTCGTCCCCGACGACCTCCGCAACGCGAGCCTCGCCCTCGGCACCCGCAAGTCACGCATGATCCGCACCGTCGTCGTGCCCTCCGCTCTGCCCGGCCTCACGAGCGGCTCCCTCCTCGCGGTCGCACGTGCTGCCGGCGAGACGGCACCGCTGCTGTTCACGATCGGCGCGATCCAGACGTTCAACCCGAACCTCTTCGCCGGCACCAACACGGTCCTGCCGATCCAGATCTACAACGGCGCCCTCAGCCCCTTCGAGGGTGCTCACACCCGCGCGTGGGGGGCGGCGCTCGCCCTGATCGCGATCGTCCTCGTGTTCACCTTCGCAGCGCGACTCGTGACGGCGCGCTTGTCGACCGACCGGCACCGATGAGGAGTCCAGATGGCAGTCGCGACCGATCCGTTCCGGGCGGTACTGTGAGGCAGGCAACCGTGAGCAATGCACCGAGCCCAGCACCCCCCGAATCGCCCTCGCACCACTCGGTGGAGGTCCACATGACGGTGCCCGCGGCGCTCCACGTCCCTCCCACGGAGGCCCCGCCGACGGCACTCGCGACCGAAGGTCTCGGCGTCTACTACGGCGACTGGCTCGCCGTCGACGACATCACCCTGCAGGTGCCGCGCCACCACATCACGGCGTTCATCGGGCCGAGCGGCTGCGGCAAGTCCACGCTCCTGCGCTGCTTCAACCGCATGAACGACCTGATCGCAGGTGCGCGTGTCGTCGGGCGCGTCACCTACGGCGACGTGGACCTCTACGACGACCGCATCGACCCCGTGCAGGTGCGGCGACGCATCGGGATGGTGTTCCAACGCCCGAACCCGTTCCCGAAGTCGGTGTACGACAACGTCGCGTACGGCCTGCGCGTGCACGCCATGACCGAGGACCTCGACGACCGCGTGGAGGACGCGCTGCGGCGTGCCGCTCTCTGGGACGACGTCAAGGGAGCGCTCAAGAAGTCGGCGCTCGCGCTCTCGGGTGGCCAGCAGCAGCGTCTCTGCATCGCGCGCACGATCGCCGTCGAGCCCGACATCGTGCTCATGGACGAGCCGTGCTCGGCGCTCGACCCGATCGCCACGGGCCGCATCGAGGACCTCATGCAGGAACTGCGCCGCGACTACACGATCCTGATAGTCACCCACAACATGCAACAGGCGGCGCGCGCGTCCGACTACGCCGCCTTCCTCACGACCGAGGTCGACGGCGACGGCGACCGCAGGCGCGGCAAGCTCGTGGAGTTCGCGGCCACCAACGAGCTCTTCACGCACCCCCAGGACCCGCGCACGGAGAACTACATCACAGGACGGTTCGGGTGACCCGGCTCGAGTTCGAGGAGGAGCTCGATTTCGTCGAGCGCCGCGTGGAGCTGCTCTTCGGCGAGGTCGAGCACGCTGTCCAGCGTGCCGTGACCGCAGTCGTCGAGGGCGACGAGCCCCTCGCGCGCGACACCATCAAGCACGACGACCTCATCGACGAGCTCACGCTCTCGACCGAGGAGGCCGCCATCCGTGCGATCGCGCTGCAGGCTCCGGTGGCCGGTGACCTGCGCTACCTGTTGAGCGTGATGACGATCGCAGGTGATCTCGAGCGCTGCGGCGACCTCGCGCTGCGGGTGGCGAAGCAGGTCTTCGACCGCGAGTGGATCGGACGTGCCGACCACTTGCGACCGTGGATCCGCCGCCTCGGTGACGCGGCGCTCGTGACGCTGCGCACGGCGGCGCAGGCGTGGTCCGACCGCGACGGCGACGCGTACGAGGCGATCGAGGAGTCCGACCTCGCCGTCGACGCGCTCTACGCCGACTTCCTCGACGAGGTCGGCCGCCTCGAGGGCCCGCGCACAGGCGAGATCGCAGTGCGATCCCATATCGCGGCGCAGGCCCTCGAGCGGATCGCCGACCACGCTGTCGCGATCGGTCACCGCATCCGCTTCTACGTCAAAGGCGAGCACGAGGGCCTCGCCGGCGAAATAGCTCCCTAGCCCCGCCGGCAGCGGGCCCGTGCCGTGGCGCATTCGCGGAAGAAGCCTGTGTTGCCCATAGCCTTGCGAGCCGTGAGGTCCCGATGCTGATCGTGCTGGTTCTCCTCGCGGTGGCCGTGGTGGCGCTCGCTGCCGTGTGCGCCGTCGCGTGGAGCCGCGTCCGCGGCGCCCGCCGCCGTCTCGCCGCTCTCGTCGCGCGGCTCGACGAGATCGACCTCGCGACGGTCGAGACCGCGGCGAACCTCGAGTCCTCTGTCAGCCAGATGCAGCGCGCCGTCGAGGCGCGGATGCGGGCCGAGGACGCCCACGCCGCGGATCGCCGCCGGCTCTTCGAGGCGCTGCACGCTCTCGACGAGGGTGTCGTCATCGCCGACGAGGCCGGCCAGCTCGTCTTCGCGAACCCGTCGGCACGCCGGTTCCTCGGCGGCCGGCGTGTCGACGCGGTCGTCGACAACCGCATCCGCGAGCTGCTCGACGGTGCGGTCGCGGATCAGCGCGGTGCCACCGACGAGCTCGAACTGCTCGGCCCACCGCGCCGGACGCTGGAGTTCGACGTGCATCACGTCGACGACGGACGCCGTTCCATCGGGGCGGTGCTCTTCGTTCGTGACCGCACCCACACACGCCAGGTCGACGCCTTACGTCGCGACTTCGTCGACAACATCAGCCACGAGCTCAAGACACCGGTGGGCGCGCTCGGCGTCCTCGCCGAGACCCTCGCCGAGACGCTCGACGAACCCGAGATCGCCGCCCGCCTCGCCGGACGCCTCATAGACGAGTCCACGCGGCTGATGCGGATCATCGACGACCTCCTCGCCCTCGCACGCCTCGAGGCCGAGGACAGCGCCTCGCGTGAGGCCCTCGTCGTGCAGTTCCTCGTCGCCGACGCGATCGAACGCGTGCGTTCCGGCCTCGTCGAATCCGATCGCACCTTCGAGATCGACATCGCCCACGACATAGAGGTCGTGGGCGACCGGCGCCAGCTCACCAGTGCCCTCTACAACCTCGTCGAGAACGCCGTGAAGTACTCCGACCCGCACCGGCCCGTGCGTGTCGTGGCCGACAACGTCGGCACCGACCGTGTGCGCATCAGCGTCGTCGACCAGGGCAGCGGCATCCCCGTGGCCGAACGCGAGCGGATCTTCGAGCGCTTCTACCGCCTCGACCGCGCGCGGTCGCGCGCGTCCGGCGGCACCGGCCTCGGACTCGCGATCGTGCGCCACGTGGTGTCCAACCACGGCGGTGAGATCGACGTCGCCAGCGAGGAAGGCCTCGGCTCGGTGTTCAGCATCCTGTTGCGAGCGCCGGCCCGCGCGGACGCCGGCGCGGACACGGCGGCGCCCGGTTACGACGTCGACCTCAGCGACGTGCGCGTCGAGGAGGGGCGGTGGTCGTGAGCGACACCGTGCTCATCGTCGACGACGAGGAGGCCTTCTGCGAAGCGCTCTCGATCGCGCTGGAGAAGGAGGGCTTCGACACCATCATCGCCCGTGACGGCGTCGAGGCACTCGACGCGTTCGACGCCGAACAGCCCGACATCGTCCTTCTCGACATCATGCTGCCGAAGCTTTCCGGGATCGACGTGTGCCGGAGGCTGCGCCAGGACTCGTCGGTGCCGATCATCATGGTCTCGGCCCGCGACGACGAGGTCGACACGGTCGTCGGCCTCGAGGTCGGTGCCGACGACTACGTGTCCAAGCCGTACAAGCTGCGCGAGCTGGTCGCCCGCATCCGCGCCAATCTCCGCCGCGCGCCGGTGGACGCGGACCGCGGCGGGCCCGGCAACCCCGAGATCGTGCAGGCCGGCGAGGTGGTGGTCGACCCCGACCGCCACGAGGTCCGCGTGCGCGGCGAGCCCGTACGTCTCACCCTGAAGGAGTTCGAGCTCCTGTACCTCCTCGTCGACAACAGCGGGAGGGTGGTCCCGCGTGAGGTGATCCTCGAGCGCGTCTGGGGGCCGGGATTCGTCGGTGACACCAAGACCCTCGACGTGCACATCCGGCGCCTGCGGGCCAAGGTCGAGGTGGACCAGTCCGCGCCGGTGCTGATCCGCACGATCCGCGGGCTCGGCTACAAGTTCGACGCGTGAGCGAGGACGCCCCTTCGCTGGCGGAGGTCACCGCGCTCGCACAGGCGTGCATCGAGGCCGGCGAAGCCGACCCGTTCGAGCACTTCCCCGTCGGGGACGCCTCGGCGACGTTCGGAGCTCGGGTCGACGGTCGGCTCGCTGCCGTCGCCGCAGTCGCCGGAGGCCCGGCGTGGAAGCTCGCGGTGGCGACCCACCCGAACCTGCGTGCGCGCGGAGCAGCGCGGCGCGTGGCGGCCGCCGCTGTCGCGCACGTGGACGGCTCCGTCGGTCCGGTTCGCATCGACGCCTGGGCCCCCGGAGCCGGCTTGGGGCCGGCACCCGACCTGCTCGCCTTCGGGCTCGACTTCGCGTTGACCCGCCGCCTCTTGAGGCTCGAGGTCGACCTCGCCGCTGTCGGCGGACCGCAGTGGCCGCCGGGCTACGCACAGGACCAACTCGCCGACGCCGACGTCGACGCGGTCGTGGGCGTCAACAACCGCGCGTTCGCCTGGCACGAGGACCAGGGCTCATGGACGGCCGCAGGGCTGCGCGCCCGCCTCGAGGAGACATGGGTAGACCGTGCGGGGTTCCTGGTCGCGCGTGCCCGAGGCGGACGCGTCGCCGGCTTCTGCTGGACCAAGCTGCATCCCGGCACAGCACCGATCGGTGAGATTTTCGTGATCTGCACCGATCCGGGCGATGCCGGCTACGGCCTCGGCCGCGCCCTCACCCTTGCCGGGCTCGCCCACCTCGCCCGCTCCTCCGGCACCGCGATGCTCTACGTCGACGACGGCAACCTCACGGCACGGCGCACCTACCGCCGCATCGGCTTCCACCTCGCCCGTGTCGACGCCCGCTACACCCGCGACCCGTCGCGGCCGCCGTTCGGCGGGTTGCGGTAGCGCCCTCCGTCGCGCGCGTGCCGCCTTGTTGGAGCGCGAGGCGACGGGGGCGGTAACGTCGTCGGCGTGAGCCCGGACCAGAAGAAGCAGGGGCGCCGCGCCCGGCTCGCGGCGGCGCAGCGCCGCCAGGAGAGTGAGGCGGACGCGGGTGCGACCCGCGCCGGCAAGATCAGGCAATCGCTCGGGATCGAGCGCGAGGCACCACCCCCACCGAAGCGCGACCCGTCCAAGCCCAAGGTCAAGCCGCTCGCCCACGACGAGCCCGAGCCCGAGCGCAAGTCGTTCTCCGAACGTGCCGCCGAGCGGCGCGAAGCCACGAACCAGCCGCCGTTGCCGCTCTCGCTCGGGGCGATCATGGTCATGGGCTTCGCCGCGACCCTGCTCCTGCAGGGCATCGCCGGCAGCAACGCCCCACCCACCTACCGGATTGTTGTCATCGTGCTCGGCGGCGCGTTCATCACCAGCGCGTTCTACACCTACCGGCGCAAGGGCTGGGCGTGGGCGGTGTGCGTGTGCGGCGCCGGTCTCGGTGCGAGCTTCTTCGTGGTCTATGCGATCGCGTCGGCCAACCCGCAGGTGCTGCTCAACGCCGTGTTCTTCGTGTGCCCGCTGCTCCTGCTGCTCCTGCCCGGGTCGCGAGCCGCCATCGAATGGGGCGGCCTCAGCCGCGCACGCGCTACCGATCCCGAATAGGCCCCGACAGCGTCGCGTCCGCGGCAGGATCGCCACCGCCGACCGGCGAAAGCCGCTGGGTGACGACCTCTCCGTACTACTGCAGCCGTTGCGGCTACTCGTGGAAGGTGACGCTCGCGTCTCTGCTCGCCCGCGCCACCGGACGCAGCGCTGAGCCCGTCACGCCGCGCTGCCCCCGCTGCGCGGCGGCGCCGTTCTTCGAGGCCGAGTGCGCCTGGTGCTCGACGATGTTCCTGCACGCGTGGGCGAGCCCGGAGGTGTGCCCGACCTGCGGCCACGAGCCGTACTGGGCGGACTAGCCGCAGCCCGCTGGGAGCGGCCGGTTCAGCCGCGGCGGCCCACCGTGCGCGCGAGCCAGAGGTCGGGGTCGTGGATCTCCTCGAGCGTGGGCCGGTCCTCTGGCGACCGCCACACACGGTTGAGGGCGTCGATGTCCTCGGTCTCCACCACCGCGTCACAGAACAGCTTCGCCGGTTCGAACTGGCGGCGGCGCACCTCGAAGCCGAGCATCTGCTGGAACACGTCGTCCGACTCCGCCGTCAGCCGCCGTGCCGTGATCGCCTCCTCGATCTCGGCGAGTGACGGGATGCGGTCGCTGCCGACGTGCTGGGTCACGTGGGCGGCGTAGCCCTCGATGATGCCGAAGTAGGCCTCGAGGCGTTCGAGCGCCTCCTCGTGGCCGGGTTCGACCATCGTCTCCGCGACGTCCTGAGCCTCGTCGAGGATGCGCTGCATCGAAGCCGGGTCGCTCATGTCGAAGTCCTGCAGGGAACCCAGTGATGCGAGCTGGTCGGGGTCGATGCGGATCGCGTCGGCCACGTCGCGGGCGAGTGCGGGGAACTGCTCGCGCACGCCGGGCTGGCCGTACTCGATGGCGCGCACGACCTCGTGCAAGGCGAGCCAGAACTTGAAGTCGAACGGCACCACGTTGAGGTCGCGCTCGGCGGCCTCGAGGTTCGGTGCCACGAACACGAGACCGCCCTCGGCCGGTGGCGGCACCTGGAGGTCGTAGCGGCCCAGGACGTGGTGGCTGAGCCAGCCGACCATCGTGCCCGCCTGCGCGCCGAGCAGGAACGGCATCATCGCCCGGAACATGTTGGCGAACGGCTCCTGGCCGGGCTGCACGCTGGCGGCCTGCGCGCTCGCGAGCTTGCCGGCCAGCGGCACGATCATCGGCTCGAACGCCCGCAGGTGCAGGTCGCACCACCGCGCCCGGCTCACGACCTGCACCGGTGCGAGGAGCTTGGGTGCCGACAGTCCCGTGTACTCGGTCACGGGCACCTCGGCGGCACGCACGAGACCTGCGTAGTCGTCCTCGACTTCGCTCCAGCGCGGCTCGGCACCGGCGTCACCGGCCATCTGGGTCGCGACGACAGCCGCCACCTCCCAGTTGACAGGCCCATCCGAGCTCGCCAGGAGCCGGTTCAGGTCGAAGTCTGCCGGCAGGTTGGGCATGCCCTCGGGCGGGAAGGCGAACGGACTGTCCATGCGGTCATGCTATGACCGCCGCGGGCTCAACTACATTGCGCCCATGATCTCGGGGCGTGTCGCAGTCGTCGGGGCCGGCGGGGCCGTCGCCGCCGCGTTCGTGTCCCGCGCCACGGGAGCCGGAGTCGGTGACCAGATCGTCGTCGTCGACGCCGTCGCGCCGGCCGAGCCGACGACCGAGTTCCGCCACGCCGTGGGGCCCGATGCCGTGGCGGCAGCGGTGGCCGGCTGCGACACGGTCGTCTACTTCGGTGTCGACTCGCCGTGCGGCCCCGACACCGCCACGCGCGCGGGGGCCGCCCCCGACGCGCCCGTCGTCGTGGACGCGATCGTCGCCGCGCTCCGTGAGCGCCCGCGCTCCACACGTCTGGTGCTCGTGTCCAGCGTGCAGGTGTACGGGGCGTGGGCGAACTACCCG
>JAIBAC010000070.1 GCA_019695375.1 Acidimicrobiia bacterium | reverse complement strand
CGCCCGCGATACCGAGGAGGTCGCCGACTTGTTGCGCCGCTTCGCCGACCTGACGCGCGACGAGCTCGCCGCCCGCAGCGGCGTCGACGTCGACACGGCGCTGACCCAGCTCGGCAGCCGGGTGGCGGAGGTGGGTGGGCGCTGGGTGGTCGCCGACGAAGCCGACGCGTTCGCGGCCGTCCTCGCCGGCGATGCCGACCCGACGGAGTGGCTGCGCCGCGCCGTGCTCGGACGCGGCATCGTCACCGCTGCGGCGCTGGCGGCGCGCTACGGCCTCGACGCGGGGCGGGTCACCGAGGTGCTCGCCGCCTTCGCCGCCGCGGGCCTCGTGGTGCGCGGCCAGTTCGCACCCGACGGTGCCGCGGGCCGCGAGGAGTGGGTCGGGGCTGAGACGCTCGCACGCATGCACCGGCGCACCCTGTCCCTGCTCCGCGCGCGCACGCGCCCTGTGGACGGCGCCGCCTACGCGCGGTTCCTCCTGCACCACCACGGCTTCAGCGGAGGGTCGCGGCCTACCGGGGTGGAGGGCCTGCACGCCGCGCTCGCGCGGCTGGAGGGCGCAGCGCTGCACGCCGACCACCTCGAGACGTACCACCTCGCACCGCGTGTCGCCGGGTACGACCCCGCCCACCTGGACACGCTCGTGGCATCCGGGCGCTGGCAGTGGCGCGCCGTCGGCAACGGCCGCGTTCTCCTCGTGCGGCCCGAGCACGCGGGCCTCGTGGCGGCGAGCACAGCCGAGCCCGACGCCGCCGACGCCGAGCTGCTCGACTTCCTCGCACGCGGCGGGGGGTGGCGCACCGACGAGCTCGCGCGGGCTCTGGGCGCCGAGGGCGACACGGTCGCGGCGTCCCTCGACCGACTCCTGTGGGCCGGTCTCGTCACCAACGACTCCATCGCGCCGCTGCGAGCCCGCCGGCTGCACTCGTCGCGCGCACGATCCCAGACCGAACGCAGTGCACGCCGCCGCAGAGCCCGCGCAGGGCTCCCAGGCGGAGCCTCCGTCGTCGCCGGGCGGTGGTCGGCGCTGGCTTCGTCACCGGCCCCCGACGGTGACGCTGCGAGCGACGTCGCGGAGCTGGTGCTCGACCGGTACGGGGTTGCCTGCCGCGACACGTACGCGGCAGGGGCGTGGGCACCGTCGTGGGCCGATGTCGCAGCCGCGCTCGCGGCGATGGAGATCCGCGGGCAGGTGCGGCGCGGCTACTTCGTGGAAGGTCTCGCGGGTGTGCAGTACGCGGCGGCGTGGACCGTCGACGCTCTGCGCACGCCGCCGCGTGAGGAGGACGGACCGGTCGCACTCGCCGCCGCTGATCCCGCCCAGCCGTGGGGCGACCCGCTCGACGGTCACGGGGTGCGCCGCAGTGCGGGCGCCCGCGTCGTGCTCGAGTCCGGTGCGCCCGTGCTGGCGTTCGAGGGCTCCCGCGTGACGCCGCTCTCGGACCGGCCGGCTGCCGGCTACGTGCCCGCGCTCGTCGCGCTGCGCGAGTCGCTGTCGCGCAGCCGCGGTGGCACCCATGTGGATGTCGACTCGTGGGGTTCCGGCCCCGTGACCGCAGCCGCCGTCGCCGGCGCCTTCCTCGACGCCGCGTGGCGGCGCACACCGAAAGGCTTCAGGGTCTGAGACCCTGCGCAGCGCTCAGCCGTCGTATGAGATCACCGAGCGCGCGACCTCGCCCTTCTCGAGCGCGTCGAACGCGCCGTTGACGTCGTCGAGGGAGATGGTCCTGCTCACGAGCTCGTCGAGGAGGAGCTTGCCCTCGCGGTAGAGGTCGACGTAGCGGTTGATGTCGCGGTGGATGTTGGAGTGGCCGTAGAACGAGCCCGACACCTTCTTGTCGAAGGCGAAGAGCTCCATGAACGGGCTCCACGTCATCATGTCGTCCATGCGCGGCACGCCCACGAACACCACACGCCCACCGCGGCGGGCCATGCTGAGCGCCTGCTGCAGCAGCGCCGTGGCACCGACGACCTCGAACGCGATGTCGACACCGCGGGGACCCATGGGCCCGATCGACGTGAGCGCCTTGACCGCCTCGACGGGGTCACCGTCGCCGGCGTTCACGGTGTGGGTGGCGCCGAAGGTCTTGGCGAGCTCGAGCTTCGACGCGACCATGTCGACGGCGATGATGTGTGCGGCGCCGGCGATGCGGGCGCCCTGGATGACGTTGAGGCCGACACCGCCGCAGCCGATGACCGCGACCGTGTCACCCGGCTGCACGCCGCCGGTGTTGATCGCGGCACCGCAACCGGTGAGCACCCCACACCCGAGCAGCGCCGCGCGGTCGAGGGGGATGTCGTCGGGCACCTTCACGCACGCGATCGCGGGCACGACCGTGTACTCGGTGAACGTGCCGCACGCCGACATCTGGCCGACGGGCTTGCCGTCGAGGGAGAAGCGCGGGGTGCCGTCGAGGAGGGCGTTCGTGGCCTGCACGAGCGACGTCGCCTCGCACAGGAACGGCTCGCCGTGGGTGCACGTGTAGCAGGTGCCGCACTGGCCGACCCATGTCGTGACGACGTGGTCGCCGGGCTTGAACGCGGTCACGCCCTCGCCGACGTCGACCACGACACCGGCACCCTCGTGGCCGAGCACGATCGGCGGTGCGAGCGGCAGGGTGCCGTTCTGGATCGACAGATCCGAGTGGCACACGCCGCTTGCGGCGATCTTGACCTTCACCTCGCCGGGCTTGGGGTCGTCGAGCACGAGCTCCTGGATCTCCAGGGGCTGGCCCACCCCGGTGAACACGGCCGCCCTCGTCGCAGTGGCGCTCATTCCCCCGACCTCCGTCTGGCATCGCGAACGGGCTGATCGGGCGACACTACCGGGAGGCCTGTCGCGCCCACCCAATCGGGAACGGCCCGATCGCGTCGATCAGCGTCGCGAGATCGCGCCGGAGGCGGGCAGGTGAGAGCGTCGTGGCCAGGATTTCGCGGTTGCGGGCCACGAGCGCCGTGCTCGTGCCGTCGAGGAAGGCCGCGACGGCGGCGCTCGGGTCGGCACCGAGGTGGGTGAACCGGAACCCCATCGCTTCGATCTCGGCGAGCACCGGATACGGCGACACCACGAGCGGGCGCGCGTGCGCCACCGATTCGAGCACCGGGTTGCCGAAGCCCTCCCATGCGCTCGCGAAGACGACGACGTCGGCTGCCGCGTACGCATCGGCCATCGAGAACGCCCCGCCGTGACCGAACCAGTCCGGGTGGTGCGCGACGCGGACGTCGGCGGCGGCGCACATGCGTGCGAACACGGACGCGTAGCCGTCCTCGACGGGGCCGGTGACCAGCAGCACCACCGGTCGCGCGGCCGCCTGCAGTGCTTCGCAGAACGCGATCGCGCGCCCGATGTCCTTGCGCGGGATCACACGCGAGGGCACCAGCGCGAGCGTGGCATCGGCGCGCTCGCCGTCAGCGAGGCCGAGCCGTGCGCGCAGCTCGGCAGCGAGCCGCCCGGGAGCGGGGTCGGGGTCGAACGTGTTCGGCACGACCGTGGCGTCGAGACCGCGAGCCGCCAGCTCGCGCCGGGAGAGCTCGTTGATGGTCACGTGCATCATCCGTGGGAGGTCCGGTGGGAAGAGCGCGAGGGCCTCGGGTGCCATCGCGGCCCACTCGCGCCGCTGCGACGGCAGGTCGTGGTGGTGGCCGATCGCGGGGCGCGATGCGAGCACCTGCGCCAGCACCGCGGTCGCGCCCGGGTGCAACGGCAGGCCGAAGACGTTCTCGACGACTACGAGGTCGGCGTCGGCGAGGGCGGCGTCGAGGACTCCGATCGCGGGCGGTGCCGAGTCGTCGGGGCCTGCGACTGCCGCGGAGTAGCCGAGCCCCGGCACGGTGACGTCACCGGGCTCGCCGGAGCCGAACGCGCCCGCCACCCGGTACGTGGTGTGTCCCAGCGCGTGCAGGGCCGCCCGCCACTTCTCGGTCTCGACCGAGACGCCGTCGGGGCCGCCGAGACGGAAGCTCACAAGGGCGACTCGCATCTTCCGATCCTGGTCAGGTCGTGCCGATCCCACCAAACGGACAAATGAGTCCGGAGGCCCATTGTCCGCGCCGCTCGCGAAACCGAACAACACCCCGAGGCTTCCGTTTCCGACGCTGTGAGACGGATCGGCCGAACCGCGGACCACCGACCACGGGGGTCCCGTGAGGAAAGGAACTCCATGAGGGTCATGGGAAGCGAAGCACCCACGAACGCCGGCAACGGCAACGCCAACGCCAACGGACACTCCAGCACGCGGCCGACACCGCTGCGACCGAAGCTCGGCCCAGCGGGCGGCGACAGCGGCGTGTACCTGCGTGCTGCCGAGGCCGCCGCGCTCCTGCACGTCTCACCCAAGACCGTGAGCCGCTGGGCGAAAGAGGGGAAGATCCCCCACTTCGTGACCCTCGGCGGGCACCGCCGGTTCCCGAAGGACGCGATCGAGGCGATCGCGGCGGGCCTCGAAGACATCGACGAGGGCTGATCACCGCCACCCAGACCGCAGGCCAGAGGCTGCGCGACCGCAGCCGCGACGGCGGCGCCGATAACCTCACGCCGTGTCCGACGACGTGGTCGCCGACGGGGGACATCCCGGCCTGGTGCGCAACCGCAGCTTCATGTGGCTGTGGGCGTCGCAGTTCGTCTCCAGCCTCGGGGACTGGATAGGCCTGTTCGCGATCCTCGCGATCGCAGGTCAGCTCCAGCCCGGCAACGCCGCGTTCGCGATCTCGCTCGTGACCCTCGCCCGCGTGGTGCCGGGCCTGGTGCTCGCGCCGATCGCGGGCGTGCTCGTCGACCGCTGGGACCGGCGCCGCACGATGATCGTGACCGACGTCGGACGCGGCTGCGTGCTCGCGCTCGTCCCCTTCGTCTCCAACATCTGGCAGCTGATCCTGGCCTCGCTCGTGCTCGAGGTCCTGACGCTGCTGTTCCAGCCGGCCAAAGAGGCCCTCGTCCCCAACATCGTCCCGGCGGACCAGCTCGTCTCGGCCAACTCGCTCGGGCTCCTCGCCGCGTACGGGACGTTCCCCGTGGGAGCGCTCGTCTTCGCCGCGCTCGCGAGCTTCGCACCTGACCTCGGCAGCCAGCAGGCATCGCTCGCGCTCTGGGTCGACACGGGCACCTTCCTGGTCTCGGCGCTCCTCGTGTTCTTCGTGCGCGTCCCGGCCACGGCCGACGACGGTGCCGGCGCGGTCGCGGTCGAGGACGAGGGCACGGGCGAGCTCGCCAAGAGGCGTCTGCGCGGTGCCTGGGACGAGGTGCGCGAGGGATGGCAGTTCATATTCACCGAGCCGGTCGTGCGCATGGTGATGATCGGCTTCAGCGTCGCGATGCTCGGTGGAGCAGCGGTGATCCCCCTCGGCCCGCTCTACGCGGAGCAGGTCCTCGGTGGCAGCGCATCCACATACGGGCTCGTGCAGTTCGCGATGGGCTTCGGTGCTGCTGTCGGCGTCGGTGGCGTGATGATGTGGACCCGCCGCGGGACGCACTCGTCGGCGCACCTGTTCACGATGGGCCTGCTCGTCTGCGGGGTCGGTCTCCTCGCCGCCGCGTCGGTCCACACCCCGGCGCTGGGCTATCCGCTCATCGCGCTGTTCGGCATGGGCGCAGGTGCGACCTACGTGACCGGCTTCGCGACCCTGCAGGAGAACGCCGACGACGAGGTGCGCGGCCGCGTCTTCGCGTCGCTGCTGCTCGTCATCCGCCTCTGCATGCTCCTCGCGCTGGTGATCGCGCCGGCGCTCGCCGGGATCGCCGACGGAGTCCTGCACTGGCTGCTGCCCGACGGTGAAGTCGGCTTGTCGGGGTTCAGCTACGGCGTGTCCGGCACCGAGATCGTCCTGTGGATCGGCGGCGCCACCATCCTCCTGACGGGGCTGTGGGCCCGGCGTCAGTACCACGACGTGCAGCACCTCGTGGAGCGACCGCGGTCCGGCGGCGACGAAGAGGAGGAGCAGCGGTGAACGACGCCGCGGGCCGGGGGATCTTCGTCGTGCTCGAGGGCGGGGAGGGTACGGGCAAGACCACGCAGGTGCGGGCGCTGGCGGCGCGGTTGCGCGAGAGCGGCCGTGAGGTCGTCGAGACGTTCGAGCCGGGTGACGGCGTGGTCGGCGGGCGGATCCGGGAGCTGCTCCTCGACCCCGGTCTCGCGCCGGAACCGGTCACCGAGGTGCTGCTGTACGCGGCCGATCGTGCCGAGCACGTCCGCACGGTGGTCCGTCCCGCGCTCGCACGTGGCGCCGACGTCGTCTGCGACCGCTTCCTGTGGTCGTCGCTGGCGTACCAGGGGATCGCCCGCGGCCTCGGTGCCCGCCTCGTCGAGTCCGCGAACGCAGCCGCCGTCGACGGCTGCGAGCCGGACGTCACGATCGTGCTCGACGTCGACCCCGGCGTGGGTCTCGTGCGCGCCGGTCGTGCTTGCGGGCGCGCGCCGGACCGGATCGAGTCGGAGTCACTGGAGTTCCACGAGCTCGTGCGGCGCGGGTTCCGCGACCTCGCCGCCGTCAACGGCGCCCCCGTCGTCGATGCCGGCCGCGGTGTCGACGAGGTGGGCGAGAGCTGCTGGGACCTCGTGCGCGAGCTGCTCGCGACGCGTTCGGGCGGGGACCGGCGGTGACGATGGGCGGTGTCGAGGCTGTCGTGGCGGCCGCAGCCGGCCGTCCGGCCAACGCGTACCTGCTAACGGGGGGCGACGACGCCACGCGTGTCGCGGCGGTCGAGCTCGCGGGTGTGCTCGTGGGCGACGCGTCCGGACGTGTCGGGCGCGGCACCCATCCCGACGTCGACTCGTTCGAGCCCGCAGGTGCCTCCGGCTATCTCGCCGCTCAGGTCGACGGTGACATGCGGGCCCAGGCGAACCGGTCACCGCTCGAGGGCCGCCGCCGCGTCGTGGTCGTCAACCGCGCCGACCTGCTGGGGCCCCTGCTGGAGTCGGCGATGCTGAAGACGCTCGAGGAGCCACCGGCCGCGACGTCGTTCGTGCTCTGCTGCAGCGATGCCGCCGGTGTGGGCGACACGATCGTGAGCAGGTGCGTGCACGTCGCCGTCCCGCCCGTGCGCCCTGCGGACGCGGGTGAGCGGTTGGCGCGGGAGTGCGGAGCGGATGCGGACGAGGCGGCACGCCTCGCCGCCGCTACCGGGTCGGTGGACACAGCCCGGCTCCTCCTCACCGACGCGGACGAGGCCGAACGCCGCCTGCGCTGGCTGCGCGTTCCCGAACGCCTGCGCGACTCGCCCGCGACCGCCCTCGCGCGGGAGGTGCTCGCCGATTTCGACGACGCCCTCGCGGCGGAGGCGCAGCGCCAGCGCGCCGAGCGTGAGGACCTCGACGAACACATCGGCGGGAACAGGACGGGCGTGCGCGGTTCGCGTGGCCTCGTGAAGGCGCTCGAGGACAAGCACCAGCGCGAGCAGCGGTGGCACACGACTGCGCTCGTGCGCCGCTTCGTGGCGACGCTCGCGTGCTTCCTGCGCGATGTCGTCGCAGCCGACGTGGGAGCCGGCCTGCTCAACACCGAAGTGGAGGCGTCGGTGCGTTCGCTCGCCGGCTCGATCGGTGCTCGCGGAGCGCTGCGCGGCCTCACCCGCCTCGCACGCCTCGAGGACGACCTCGAGTACAACCCCAACCCCGATCTCGTCGTCGAGGCGATCCTGATCGACCTGCGCTCGCTCGTGCTGGACTGATCCACACGATCGCGTCCGGCCTCGGCAGCGGCCGCGCGCTCTATCCTGTGCCCCCGTGCCGGCTGCCATGATCGGCCGCACACGCCGGAGTAGCTCAGTCGGCAGAGCGACGCACTCGTAATGCGTAGGTCAGGGGTTCGATTCCCCTCTCCGGCTCCATCCGCTGTGTCGCTGTGCTCGAATCGGGGCATGGAGACGACTGAGCGCACCGGCACCCGGTACTTCGAGTCCCGTGACGACGCGGTGGAGGCGTTCGGCCGCCACGTGTCGCAGGCCAAGGTGGACTTCTTCCGCGCGGTCGGGATGGACGTCGTGTTCGGCCGCCGCGAGGGCGCCTTCTTCTGGGACGTCGACGGCCGCCGGTTCCTGAACCTGCACTGCAACGGCGGCGTGTTCAACATGGGGCACCGCCACCCCGTGCTGGTGGACGCGCTCGCCGGTGCGCTCGAGTACTGGGACGTCGGCAACCACCACCTCATCTCAGAGGCGCGCGCGGCGGTCGCGTCGCGGATCGCGGCGTTGCTGCCGGGTGACCTGAACCGGGCGGTGTTCGCACCCGGCGGCGGCGAGGCGATCGACGTCGCGATCAAGATGGCGCGCGGGGTCACCGGCCGGACCGGTGTCGTGTCCGCTGCCGGCGGCTACCACGGCCACACCGGCCTCGCGCTCTCCACCGGCGACGCCAAGTACCTGGACCCGTTCGGGCCGCGTCTGCCCGGCTTCACCCAGGTGCCCTTCGGCGACCTCGACGCGCTCGACGCGGCCGTCGACGAGACCTGCGCTGCCGTCGTACTCGAGGCGGTACCCGCCACGGCAGGCATCGTGGTGCCCGACAGCGCGTACATGCAGGGGGTGCGTCGGATCTGCGACGACCGCGGTGCGCTCCTCGTGCTCGACGAGGTCCAGACCGGCCTCGGGCGCACGGGTCGCCTCTTCGCGGCGCAGCACTGGGACCTCGTCCCCGACTTCCTCGTGCTCGGCAAGGGCCTCTCGGGCGGGCTCGTCCCGATCGCGGCGACCTTCTACCGCGACCCGCACGACCGCGTCTTCGCCCCGGACCCCTTCGTGCACGTGTCGACCTTCGGCGGTGCCGAGACCGCGTGCGCGGTGACGCTCGCGCTGCTCGAACTGATCACCGCTGACGGGTTCTGCGAGCGGGTCGAGGCCGCCGGTGCGCGTCTCCAGCAGGGGCTCGAGGAGGTGTGCGCAGCCAATCCCGGGATGCTCGAAGGGGTGCGCAGACTCGGGCTCATGTGCGGCCTCGTGTGGCGCAGCCCCGAGATCGGCCTCCTCGCGTCCAAGGCGCTCTTCGACAACGGCGTCTTCGCCGTCTACGCCAACCACGACAAGCGCGTGACCCAGGTCCTGCCACCGCTCGTCGTGACCGACGCCGAGATCGACCTCGCCGTGCGGGCCGTCGGCGCCGCTGCCGCGGCGCTCGCCGGTCCCGAGTACACGGCGCTTGCCGCCGCGCTCGCACCGGTGCCGGCCGAGGGCGCCTGAGTGGACGACCCGATGCACGCGGCGCTCGACGAGCTCGAAGCGGGACTCGACGTCGCGCACCCCGATCGGTCCCGCAACGCCGTGCAGGTGCTCGGCTACGGCGAGATGAGCACCGTGCTCGCCTCGGACGCACCCGGCCTCGACGGATGGGCGCTCAAGCGCATGGCGATCTTCCGCAACGCCGCCGAGGTCGCCGGCTACGAGGCCAGCCTCGACCGCTACGCGTCCGAGCTCACCGCGGCCGGGTTGCGCGTGCCGACACAGCGCAGCATGACCGTCACGAGCCCCCGCACCGGCTGGCCCGTGCTGTATCTCGTGCAGCGCAAGGTCGCGGCCGCGTCGATGGCGAACGCGGTGCTGCACGTGGTCGACGACGCGGCCGCGCTGCGCCTCGTCCGTGCCGTCCTCACCACCGCGTTCGCCACGGTCGGGAGCGGCGCCGGGCCGGTGCGCCTCGCGCTCGACTCGCAGATCTCGAACTGGTCCGTGCAGGGCTTCGACGCCGCCACGCCCCGCTTCACCGGTGACGAGGAGCTGCTCTACCTCGACACGGGGACGCCGCTGTTCCGCGTCGACGGCGTCGAGCAGATCGATGCCGAGCTGTTCCTGCGCCTCTGCCCGGCGTCGCTCGTGTGGGTCGTGCGCCGCTTCTTCCTCCAGGACGTGCTCGACCGCTTCTACGACCCGCGTCTCGTCGCGATCGACATGTTGGGCAACCTGTGCAAGGAGGGACGTGCCGACCTCGTCGCCGCCGGCGCGTCGGTGGCGACGGAGGTGATGGACGAGCGCGGTGTCGACGCGGCGCCGATCACCGCCGGCGAGGTGCACGACTTCTACCGCCAGGACAAGTTCATCTGGCGGCTGTTCCTGGGGCTGCGCCGCGGCGAGCGTTTCGTGCAGACGCGTGTGATGCGGCGTCCCTACGACGTCGTGCTCCCGGGGCGGATCAGTCGCTAGCTCGCGGCGTCGTGCTGTGCGGGCGGGCAGGCTTACCCTGGCGTATGGACCCTGCAGCCTCGTTCTTCCAGGAACCCCCCGTGCTCGCCAACCAGTACCAGGACGATGCGGTCCTGCGTGCCCACCTGCAGCGGGTGGTCCCCGCCGAGATGCTCGCCGGCGTCGAGGCGCAGCTCGTCGCCATGGGCGAGCAGGCCGCCGGCCACATGCTCGCCCTCCAGGACGCGGCCGAGGCCAACCCGCCCCAGCACGTCCCCTACGACGCGTGGGGCCGGCGCATCGACGAGGTCCGCACCGACCCCGCCTGGGCGGAGCTCGGACGCATAGCTGCGATGGCGGGGCTGGCGGCGCTTCCCCACGACCCCGAGCTCGGGCCGCACGGCCGCACGGTCCAGATGGCGCTCGCGTACCTGTTCGCGCCCTCGGCTGCCACCTACCTGTGTCCGATCGCGATGACCGACGCGGCGGCGCGCACGCTCGTCGAGCACGGCGACGCCGGCGTGTTCGGCGCCGCAATCGAGCGCCTCACGAGCCGCGACCCCGACCACGCATGGACGTCGGGGCAGTGGATGACCGAACGCGAGGGCGGTTCCGACGTCGGTGCCACCGCGACACGGGCGGTGCGCGACGGCGACGTCTGGCGCCTGTACGGCACCAAGTGGTTCACGTCCGCGGTTACCTGTGATGTCGCGCTGGCGCTCGCGCGGCCTGAGGGCGCCGCGTCCGGCAGCCGCGGCCTCGCCCTGTTCTACGTCGAGCTCCACGGCGTCGACGGCGGCTGGAACAACCTGCGCGTGAACCGGCTCAAGGACAAGCTCGGCACGCGGGCGCTGCCGACCGCGGAGCTCGACCTCGAAGGGACGGTCGCCGTGCCGGTCGGTGCCGTCGACGAGCCCGGAGTGCCCAAGATCGCGACGATGCTGAACCTCACGCGGCTGCACAACTCGGTGGCGGCCGTGGCCGGGATGCGACGCGGCCTCGCGCTCGCGGAGGCCTACGCCGGTGTGCGCGACGCGTTCGGGCGCCGTCTCGTCGACCTGCCCCTGCACGCGGAGACGCTGCGCCAGATCGCGGCACAGGCCGACGGCGGGTTCGCGCTGGCGTTCCGTGTGGCCGAGCTCTGCGGCCGCGCCGAGGCGGGGGCCGCCACCGTCGACGAGGCGCGCCTGCTGCGCATCCTCACCCCGCTCGCCAAGCTGTTCACCGGCAAGCAGGCGGTGTCGGTGGCGAGCGAGGTGCTCGAGTGCTTCGGCGGGGCCGGCTACATCGAGGACACGGGCCTGCCGCGGCTGCTGCGCGACGCGCAGGTGCTCCCGCTGTGGGAGGGGACCACGAACGTGCTCTCACTCGACGTGCTGCGCGCGATGGCGCGCGACGACGCCGCCAAGCCGCTCGTCGACGACGTCGGGCGCATGCTCGTCGACGCCCGTGGAGTCGACGAGCTCGCAGATGCCGTGGCGGCGGTCGACGCCGCGTCGAGGGCGCTCGGCGACCGTCTCGCGACGCTGGGCGCCGCCTCCGACGAGGTGGTCGCCGCCGGAGCACGCTCGCTCGCGTTCGCGCTCGCCGGCACCTACATCGGCGCGCTGCTCGTCGACGCCGCCGCCTGGGCCCTCTCCCACCATCCCGAGCGCGCCCGCGGCGCCGTCGCCTCCGCCAGCCGCTGGGCCGCGTCGGTGTCCTGTCTTGGATAACAGACCGGCCAGCTGAGACGTTGGATGACAGACCGGCCGAAAACCGTCGTGTTCGTCATCCAACGTCCCGCAGCTGGCCGGATCGTCATCCAACGCTGCGACGGTGCCGATCCGCGTAGTGTTCCGGCATGGCCGACGTGCGCTGGCTCGACGACGACGAACAGAAGGCGTGGCGCGCCTTCATCACGGCGACGGTGCTGATCACGCGGGCGCTCGACAAGGAGATGCGCGACGAGCACGGCCTCTCCCTCGACGACTACGCGATCCTCGCCCTCACGTCGGAGGCACCCGGCCAGCGCCTCCGCTTCGGCGAGCTCGCCCAGGCGCTCCGCGCGCCCAAGGCTCACGTCACCTACAGGTCCCAGCGCCTGCGCGAGCTCGGCCTCGTCGAACGCATCGACTGCCCCGAGGACGGCCGCGGGGCCTACTGCGAGCTGACGCCCAAGGGCCGCCGGGCCATCGAGGACGCCGCACCCACCCATGTCGCAGGTGTCCGCACCCACCTGCTCGACCACCTCAGCGCGAACCAGCGTGACGCCCTCGGCCAGGCCTGCGACGCGGTCCTCGACGGCCACGCCGCCACGTGCCCCGAGACCCCGCCCCTGCCGGCGCGGACCTGACGCCGCCCCGCGTAGCCGGGCCCGAGCGGACGCCGGTGCCCTCACGTAGGGTGGCGGACGTGGGCAATCGCTTCGCCGACGACACAGCGGTCAACCCCGTCGCGTGTGCCACGGGGGAGGGGGTCGACTGCTACGACGGCTTGATCGATCCGGGCTGGTTCCTCGCGCGTGGCCCCGGCGGCGGCTACGTCGCCGCGATCATGCTGCGTGCCCTCGCCGAGTCGGTCGGCGACGCGACGCGGGCGCCGAAGGCGTTCACGGCGCACTTCACCGAGACCGCCGAGCCGGGACCTGTGCGCGTCGCGGTCACGAACGTGCGCACCGGCAAGTCGGTGACCACGCTCGAGGCGCGCATGCTCCAGGACGACCGCACGATCGCGATCGCGATCGCGGCGTTCAGCGCGTCACGGCCGACCCTGGAGTTCTGCGATCTGCGCATGCCCGACGTCGCCGCGCCCGAGGACTGCCCCGGGACCCCGCCGATGCCGCCGACGGAGTCACTCCTCGATCGCTACGAGTTCCGCTGGGCGATCGGCGACACACCGTTCTCGCGCTCGGGTGTCGCCCGCTGCGGCGGCTGGGTGCGCCTCGCGGAGCCGATGCGGCCCGACGCCGCTCTGATCGCGGCCTACACCGACGGGTGGCCGCACGCGCTGTTCTCGCGCATCGGGCCCGAAGCGGGCATCGCCGCCGTGCCGACCGTCGATCTCACCATCCACTTCCGCGAGCGCATGCCGCTGCCGGGAGCACGCGACGACGACTACTGCCTCGTGGTGTTCCGCACCGACGTCGCCGCCGACGGCTTCGTGGAGGAGGACGCCCAGGTGTGGAGCCGTGAAGGCGTGCTGCTGGCGCAGTCGCGGTCACTGGGGCGCATCGTCCTCACCGGCTGACGCCCCGGCGCTCGCCGCCGCCGCCGCAGCCTCGACCTCCGCGACCTCCTCGGGCGGCGCGGCGTCGAGGAGGTGCGGCCCGTTGTTGCGCACGTTGCCGACAGCGCGCGCCACGGGATACGTGTCGAGGAGGTCGCCCGGCGCCGGCTGCAGCAGCTCCTTGAGC
>JAIBAC010000328.1 GCA_019695375.1 Acidimicrobiia bacterium | reverse complement strand
TCTGCGAGCCGCGTGGGGTGGTCGCCGTCGTGTCTCCCTGGAACTTCCCGCTCGCGGTCCCGATCGGCGGCGTCGCCGCCGCCCTCGTCGGCGGCAACCGTGTGGTGCTCAAGCCGTCCCCGCACACGGTCCGCACCGCCCTCGCGGGCGCGACGGCGCTGTGGGACGCGGGCGTACCGCCGTCGGCGCTGTCGGTCGTGCACGCGGGGACTGCGACGGCGGCTGCCCTGACAGCCGCTGACGGCGTCGACGCCGTCGTGTTCACGGGCTCGACGAACACGGCGGCGGCGATCGTCGCGTCGCGCCGAGGCCGCACGGTGTTCGCCGAGACAGGCGGCAAGAACGCGATCGTCGTCACCGACGCCGCCGACCGCGACCTCGCCGTTCGCGACGTGCTCACGTCCGCCTTCTCGCATTCGGGCCAGAAGTGCTCGGCCGCCTCGCTCGTCGTGTGCGAGGCACCGGTGTTCGACGATCCTGCGTTCAGGCGCCGCCTCGTCGACGCGGTCGCAAGCCTCCGTACCGGCCCCGCCACCGACGCGGCCGTCGACGTGGCCCCCCAGGTGATCGACCCCAACCCTGCGCTGGCGGCGCTGTACTCGCGTCTCACGCCAGGCGAGTGGTGGGCACTCGAGCCACGCAGGCTGGGACCGCGCCACCGAACCCCGGGGGTGGTGTGGGACGTCCAGCCGGGCTCCGCGGCGCACGTGGCCGAGCTCTTCGGCCCCGTGGTCGGCGTGATGCGAGCCGCCGACCTGGACGAGGCCATCGCGTTGGTGAACGCATCGGGCTACGGGCTCACGTCGGGCCTGCAGAGCCTCGACGAGGACGAGTGGGGACACTGGCTGGCAGGCGTCGAGGCGGGGAACCTGTACGTGAACCGCCCGACCACGGGTGCGATAGTGGGTCGCCAGCCGTTCGGGGGCTGGCGTCTGTCCGGCTTCGGACCGGGCGCCAAGGCTGGCGGCCGCCACTACGCGTCTCAGCTCGTCACGGTCCGGGCGGCACCCGGGCACGAGACCGGCACCCGGCCGGCCTGGCAGCGGCCGTTCACCGAGATGCTGATCGAGAACGCGGGCATCCCCGGCCAGGCGAACCTGACGCGGTGGCTCCCGGCGCCGGGGGTCGTGGTCCGCTTCGAGGAGGCGGACAATCCGGCCGTCCTCGAGCACCGGCTGCGGGCCGCCGCCGCGGTGGGCTGCGGCGTCGACGTGTCCCGCGGCGCCCACGAGCCCGTCGAGGTGCTGTGCGCGCGCCTCGGGAACGTGTCGCGGCTGGTCATGTGCGGCCCGGCGGTGCCGCCGGCGCTCGCCGACGCGGCTGCACGTTCGTGGACCTCGGTGTGCACAGACGCGCCGACGGGCACCGAGCTCGACCAGCTGGCTTTCGTGCGCGAGCAGACCGTCTCGGCTGACCTGCACCGCTACGGATGGCTCCCACCCGACGCCCGCATCCCTCTCCCTTGACGCCCGGGCGGTGCGGGGTCCCCGTTCTTGTCACACCTGCCCGCGACAATTGCGTGCGGGCGGACCGCTCGACGATGGAGAACCGATGCCCGTGATGGCGATGATCGCACTGAGCCTGCTGTTCGCCGGCGTGGCTGCGCTGGCCGGCTTACTCGCGGGGGCCGAGCGGGAACGCCGCCGCGGAGCGGCGGCGGCCGAGGAGCGTGAGGCACGGCTCTCGGCGGCAGAACAGGATGCCGTCCGCCTCCGCACCGAGCTCGACGGTGCCCGCGCGTCCGTCGTCGAACGCGACGCCCTGCTCGACTCGACCTTCGACCGGCTCCACGCCGAGCTCGGCGCGATGTCCACCGAGATACTCGAGCGCAACAGCCGTGTCTTCCTGGACCTCGCCACCGAGCGGATGAGCTCGGCCCGTGAACAGGCCGGTGCCGACCTCGACTCGCGCCGCGACGCCGTGGCAGCGCTCGTCGGGCCGCTGCGCGAGTCCCTCGAGCGCATCGAATCGCAGACGCGCTCGGTCGAGAAGGCGCGAAGCGAGGCCTACGGTGCCCTCACCGAGCAGGTGCGCTCCCTCGGCGAGGCGCAGGCGGCCCTGCAGACGGAGACGCGGGGCCTCGTGCAGGCGCTCCGGTCCCCGGCCACCCGCGGCCGCTGGGGCGAGCTCACGCTGCGGCGCGCGGTGGAGCACGCCGGCATGGTCGCCCACTGCGACTTCGACGAGCAGGTCACGACCGTCACCGACACAGGGCGCGCGCGTCCCGATCTCGTCGTGCGCGTTCCGGGGGGTGGGAGCGTGGTCGTCGATGCCAAGACACCGCTGTCCGCGTACCTCGAGGCCGTCGAGTGTGCCGACGAGTCGCGCCGCAGGGAGCTGCTCCTCAACCACGCCAAGCAGGTGCGCGCACATGTCGACGCGCTCGTGGGCAAGGCGTACTGGGCCCAGCTCGACGCGAGCCCCGACTTCGTCGTGATGTTCGTTCCCGGCGAGGCGTTCCTGGCCGCTGCCCTCGACGTCGACCCGTCCCTGCTCGACAGCGCCGCCGAACGCGGGGTCATCCTGTCGACGCCGACGACGCTCATCGCGCTCCTGCGCACGGTCGCGTTCGGGTGGCGCCAGGAGCGCGTCGCCGAGGGCGCCGACGCCGTGCGCCAGGTCGGCGAGGAGCTGCAGGCGCGGCTGCGCACGCTCGTCGACCACCTCGAC
>JAIBAC010000069.1 GCA_019695375.1 Acidimicrobiia bacterium | reverse complement strand
CTTCGGAGGAGAGCGCCGCCGGCACGTCCACGACCACGACCACGCAAGCGCCCACCGCCGAGCAGCTCCAGGGGGCGTTGCTCACGCCCACCGACCTGCCCGGCTACTCCCAGTACGCGCCCGAGGGCGTGACCGAGACCGAAAGCGGCACTGAGGCGGGCGGCTGCCCCGGTCCGGGGATCGATCCGATCCAGAAGGTCAAGGCCGGCTTCTACACCG
Source organism: Acidimicrobiia bacterium (assembly GCA_019695375.1). Lineage (GTDB taxonomy): Bacteria > Actinomycetota > Acidimicrobiia > UBA2766 > UBA2766 > JAIBAC01. The sequence goes on along the minus strand of JAIBAC010000069.1, from coordinate 13,483 downwards.
ACGGCTCGATCCGCCAGGTCGTCGAGTTCATATTCGTGAACCCGCCCGGATCGGCCGACGCCGCGGTCGAATGGCTCGAGGCTGCCGCGCGCTGCCCGCCGCACGAGGAGACGGTGGCAGGCATCACCTACACCGTCACGCCTGAAGGAGCCGCCCCGGCGCCGGACGTCGGCGATGGCATCACCGCGCAGTCCGTCTCCTACACGGGCGGCTTCGTGGGCAACCGCATCGTGTACGACGTGTTCTGCGGCGACTTGCGCGTCTCTGTCCAGGTGACCCAGCTCGGCGGCCCCGTCGACCGGGCCGCCGCCGAGCAGACGCTGCGCACGGCGCTCGAGCGCGTCGACGCCAGCCTCGGTCGCGAGGCCTGCAAGGTCCCGGCCACCTGACGGCACCCCGAGCCCACCCGGATCCGCCCGTGGGGACGCGTCCGTGGTACGCTCCCGCATCGGCGCACGCCTATTGAGCACCCGCGCCGGCAGAAGAAGACGCAAGCAGAGGCGAACGCTCTCCAGAGGCACCGAGGCCCCTTTTGCCCGACAAGCAAGCAACGATCGACTCCCACAGGCTGCACGACACCGACACCGGCAGTCCCGAGGTCCAGATAGCGCTGCTCACCGAACGCATCAACCACCTGACCGAGCACCTCCGTCAGCACAAGAAGGACCACCACACCAGGCGCGGGCTCCTCAAGCTCGTCGGTCGCCGTCGCCGGCTGCTCGACTACGTGGCAGCCAAGGACGTCGAGCGCTACCGGGCGATACGCGACAAGCTCGGCCTGCGTCGCTGAGACTTCCCAGAGGGACCCCGCCGGGGTCCCTCTTCTCGTTGCGGCCGCGGCCGCATCACGCGCACTCCGCGCACAGAGGCAAAGCAGAAGCAAACAGAGAGAAGACATCCCATGGAGGGAACCAAGCAGGCACGGGGAACCGTCGGACACGCCGACTGGCTCCTCGAGACCGGCCGTCTCGCCCAGCAGGCGGACGGCACCGTGGTCGCACAGGTGGGGGACACCGTCGTGATGGCCACCGCCGTGGCATCACGCAGCGTTCGTGAAGGCCAGGACTTCTTCCCCTTGACGGTCGACGTCGAGGAGAAGATGTATGCGATCGGCAAGATCCCCGGCTCGTTCTTCCGCCGCGAGGGACGGCCGACCGAGAAGGCCGTGCTGCTGTGCCGGCTCATCGACCGTCCACTGCGGCCGAACTTCCCCAAGGGGTTCCGCAACGAGGTGCAGGTCGTCCTCTCGATCCTGTCTTCGGACCGCGAGGAGCAGGTCGACATCGTCGCCCTCAACGCCGCCAGTGCGGCGCTGATGATCTCGGGCATGCCCTTCGACGGGCCGATCGGCGCGGTCCGCATGGTCCTGAGCAACGGCGAGTGGATCACGAACCCGACCCACGAGGAGACCTCCGAGGGCGTGTTCGACCTCGTCGTCGCCGGCAAGCGCAACGCCGACACCGGCGACATCGACATCGCGATGGTGGAGGCGGGCGCCACAGAGGGCGCGTGGAGCCGCATCGTCGACGAAGGCCAGCAGGCTCCGACCGAGGACGAGCTCGTCAAGGCCCTCGAGGCTGCCAAGGACGGCATCGCGAAGCTCATCGCGATGCAGGACGAGCTGCGTGCCCAGGTGGAGGTCGAGCCGCTCGAGTACGAGGTGCTCGCCGACTACAGCGACGAGATCCTCGCCCGCAGCGAGGCCCTCGCGACGGACAAGCTCGCCGACGTGATCCGCATCGCGGCGAAGAAGGACCGCCAGGCGGCGGAGAAGGCCGTCATCGCCGAGGTGCGTGAGGCGCTCGCCGAGGAGTTCCCCGGCGCCGACAAGGAGATCGGCAACGCGGTGCGCTCGGTCGAGAAGCGGCTCATGCGCGAGCGGATCCTGAACGAGGGCGCCCGCATGGACGGCCGCGGCCTCGAGGACATCCGACCGCTCTCGGCCGAGGTCGGCGTGCTGCCGCGCACGCACGGCTCGGGCCTCTTCCAGCGTGGTGAGACGCAGGTGCTCAGCCTGTGCACCCTCGGCATGCTCCGCATGGCCGCGATGCTCGACACCATCCACCCGGAGGAGTCGAAGCGGTTCATGCACGACTACAACATGCCGCCCTACTCCACTGGCGAGACGGGCCGCATGGGCGGCCAGAAGCGCCGCGAGGTCGGCCACGGCGCCCTCGCCCAGCGTGCGGTCAGCCCGGTGGTGCCCAACGAGGAGGAGTTCCCCTACGCCCTGCGCATCGTGTCGGAGGCGATCAGCTCCAACGGGTCGACGTCGATGGGCTCGGTCTGCGCGTCGATCCTGAGCCTCGAGGACGCCGGGGTGCCGATCAAGGCCCCGGTCGCGGGGATCGCGATGGGCCTCGTGTTCGAGTCAGCCGATCGAATGGCCATCCTGACCGACATCCTCGGTGCCGAGGACGCCATGGGCGACATGGACTTCAAGGTGGCGGGAACGGCGGATTTCGTGACCGCCCTCCAGCTCGACACCAAGATCGAGTCGCTGCCGTCCGACGTCCTCGCGCGGGGGCTCGCGCAGGCCCGCGAGGCGCGCTTGAAGATCCTCGACGTGATGGCGGGCGCGATCGGTGAGCCGCGCGAGGAGCTCAACAAGTGGGCGCCGCGCATCACCGCCGTGCAGGTGCCGATCGACAAGATCGGTGAGATCATCGGTCCCAAGGGCAAGGTGATCCAGGAGATCCAGCGCGAGACCGGTGCCCAGATCGACATCGGCGACGACGGCACGATCAACGTCGGGTCCGACGACGGCGAGGCGGTGCGTTCGGCGATCGAGTGGATCGAGATGATCGCCAACCCGCCCACCCCCGAGGTGGGCAAGACCTACATGGGTCGCGTCGTCAACATCACCGACTTCGGTGCGTTCGTGAACATCCTCCCTGGCCGCGACGGGCTCGTGCACATCAGCAAGCTCGGTGGCGGCCAGCGCATCGACCGCGTCAGCGACGTCTGTGCCGTCGGCGACGAGCTCGAGGTGCGCGTCGAGGAGATCGACCCTCAGGGTCGTGTGAACCTGAACCTGGCGTCGAACCCGCCGTCGGAGCCCAAGAGCCGCGACCGCGACCGCGGTGACCGCGGTGGACGTGGTGGTGACCGCGATCGTGGTGGCCGCGGCGGAGACCGCAACCGCGACCGTGGCCGCGGCGGCGATCGCGACCGGGACCGCGACCGGGGTCGCGGCGGCGACCGCGATCGGGACCGTGACCGTGACCGTGACCGTGACCGTGACCGTGACCGTGACCGTGACCGTGACCGTGACCGGGGTCGTGGCGGTGACCGCGATCGGGACCGTGAGCGTGCAGACGACCGTGGTGACCGTGGCGACGACAGCCAGCGCCGCCGGCGTCGCCGTGGCGGCCGTGGAGGTTCCGAGGGTGGCGGTGATCGCTCCGGGGCACAGACGTCCGGTGGCGGCGAGGGACGTCCTCGTCGTGAGACGGCGTCGTTCGAGGCGAGCTTCGACGACGAGTTCTGACCCAGGCCGCCCCCGCGGCTCAGCGTCTCGGCGCGGAGATGGACACCGAACCCGGTCTCGGCGCGCCCATGGCACCATGTTGCCCGGGGCGCGCCGAGACGCTGATCACGGTGTCACGGTGAAGGTGCGCCACGGCCTGACCGGGCTCACGTTGCCGGCGGCGTCGACGGCCGAGACCTGCATGCCGTAGGTGCCGGGCGCCGGCGGTGCCCACGTGTACGACCACGTGGTGCTCGTCGCCCCCGGCGTCGCGACGGTGGCGGCCAGGTTGGTGAAGGTGCCCCACCCGCTCCCGGTCCACCACTTCAGCGTGGCGTTGTCGCGGATCGCGACGCGCACCGACGTGACACCGACGTCGTCAGTCGCAGCGCCCGCCATGTTCACCGGTCCGAGTGGCAGCGGCGTGTTCGCCGGCGGGCTCGTCGCCGTCACCGCCGGCGGCGTCGTGTCGGGCGGCGCCGTCGAGGTCGAGAACGTGACCCAAGTCCTCGACGGATCCGTCTTGGACGACGCGTCCACGGCATCGACGAGGACCCCGTAGGAGCCGTCAGCGGGGGGCGACCACTGGTACGACCAGGTGGTCGTGGCGGCGCCCGGTGACGCCGTCGTCGCGGTGAGCCACGCGAAGGCCCCCCAGCCGCCGCCGGGTTGCCACCACAGCCCTGTCGTGCGGTCGCGCACGCCGATGCGCACCGAGGCGACCGAGACGTCGTCGGTTGCCGTGCCCGTGAAGGTCACCGGCGCGCCGGGCAGCACCGCGTTCGGCGCCGGACTCGTCAGCGTGGCGTCGGGCGGGGCGACGTCGGGTGTGCCGGACAGGACCGACACGGACGCGGACTTCAACCACGAGTAGTTGCCCGACGTGTCCATGGCGCGGACGTCGATCGCGTATGAGGCCCCGCGGGTCACCCCCTTGAACGCCCACTCGTAGGACACGGACTGCGACGGGGCAGCACCCCACCACGGCGTCAGGCTCCAGTACTTCCACGTCACCCACGACGCGTTGTGCGGGTTCCAGTACAGGCCCGTGGACGTGTCGCGCACGGCGACCTGGACGGCGGCGACCGCGGTGTCGTCGGCAGCGGTACCCGAGATCGTGATCGCGTCGGCGGGCACGACCCCTGACACCGGCGTCGCCATCGTCACCGTCGGGATCGTCGACTCGGCCGCGGGTCGCGCGACGTGGGGATCGAAGACCGAGATGCGGTCGTGGATCGCGTCGGCGACGTAGATAAGCCCGGCTGCGTCGTGGTCGATGCCCGACGGTGCGTCGAGGGCATACGCGCCGAGGCCGCCCTCGTCCCCCCACGAGCCGAGGAAGGTCCCGTCGAGGGTGAACGCCTGGACGCGGTCGAGCGTCGCGTCGGTCACGTAGAGGACACCTTCGCTGATCGTGGCCGACCACGGGGTGTCGAACTGGCCCGGCTCGCTGCCGCGCTCACCGAAGCGGAACAGGGAGTTGCCGTCCTGGTCGATCACCTCGACACGGCGCCGCGACTGGTTCACGACGTAGATGTTGCCCGTCGCAGGGTCGACTGCGACCCCGTGGTTCGTGACCCTGTAGGAGGCGAGCTCGGCGAAGGTGTTCTTGTCGAGGATCTTGACCCTGCCGGAGACGCGGTCCGCGACGATCGCGCGGTCCTGCCAGAAGGCGACGTCGGACGGCCAGCGGAAGCAGCCCGGATCCGAGCTGTCGCAGGGCTCGCTCCCGATCATGCCCAGGTAGTTGGCGTTGCTGTCGTAGACGCGGATGTGATGACCGCGCTGGTTCACGACCCAGACGTTCCCGTTCTCGGGGTCGACCCCGACGGCGCGTGGGTAGTTCATCCCATACGGCGGGTTGGACGAGCGCGCACCCCAGGTGCCCTCGAACGAGCCGTCGCTACCGAAGCGCTGGAAGCGCTGGTTCCAGGTGTCCGCGACCCAGATCTTGCCGGTGGTCCCGTCGACGGCGACGTCCCGCGGCTCGCCGAACGCTCCCGGCTCGGGGTCGCGTGCCGGCGACGGCAGAGTCAGCAGCGACGTACCCGTCGCGTCGAACTCCTGCGCCCGGAAGTTGCCGTACTCGGACACCCACACGTGTCCGGCGCCGTCGACCGCCGGCTGGCGCGGTGCGGACAGCTGGCCCGCCGCGGGCCCGTCCCCACCCCAGTGCGCCACGGGCACCCCGGCGAGGGTGTACACCTCGATCTGGTTGTCGGCCGCGTCGACGACGTAGGCGCGGTCGGCTGCCTCGTCGAGGGAGATGCCGCGCACGTCGCCGCTCAGCCCACCGACGACGCCGGGCGTGCCGCTCGTGCCGAAGTCGTAGAGGTGGTTGCCGCTGCCGTCCCACACGTGCACCTGGCGGTTGATCGAGTCGGTGGCAAAGACGCGCCCGTCGGTCGCGACCGTGATGCCGTACATGCGAGGCATGTCGGTGCCGAGCTGCACGGGCCAGCTCTGCACGAGCGTGTTCGACGAGCCGTCGGCCGCCATCTGGTACTCGTGGATCTCGGGCGGGTTGTTGTCGGAGTTCCAGTAGTGACTGTCGGAGACCCACAGGTTGCCGTTGGAGTCGACCGCGAGCCACGCCTGGTAGTCGGCTTCCACGCGCGACGCTCCCAGGAACGCCCCCGTCTTGTCGTACTTCGCGACCCAGCCCTGCTGGGACGTGGCATCGGAGATCTCGGGCACGTAGACGGACCCGTCGCGGGGGTCGACCGCGAGCGAGTACGGCTGTCCGCTGTTCGGTGAGCGGTAGAAGTCACCGAGGTGGTTGCCGTCGAGGTCGTAGCGGCGGATCTCGTAGTCGAGGTAGTCGCCGACGAGAATCTCCTGGCTCACGGGGTTGTACGCGAGCCCCCACGCGTAGACGCCCGCGCGGCCCTTGCCGCCGATCGTTCGCACGAACTCCGGTGTCGTCCAGGTGCCGTCTGCGCGGGCGGCTTCAGAGGGGACCACGATCAAGGCCGCGATCACCGCGACCGTCGACACGATCCCCAGAACGTGTCTCAGCACCCGGGTGCGACGTGTGCGTGTTTGCATCGAATTTGCCCCTCAGCCGATCGTGAACGGGATCCACGGTTTGGTCGGATCGACGTTGCCCGCGGTGTCGCCGATGCGGAGATTGAGGCCGTAGCTGCCTGGACCCGGCGGCGTCCACGTGAACGACCAAGTGGTCGACGTGGCGCCTGGGGATGCGAGGTTCGCGTCCAGCCAGACGAACGGCCCCCAGCCGCCGCCCTGCTGCCACCAGAGGCCGGTGGTGCGGTCGCGGATAGCGAGCTTGGCGCTGCCCACGCCGACGTCGTCGGTTGCGCCGCCGCTGAACGTCGCGGGTGCGTTCGCGAGGGTCTGACCCGAGTGCGGCACGGATACGGTGCCGTTCGGCGGCGTCACGTCCCCTGACGGCTCCGCCACGCTGAAGGGGATCCAGGGCTTCGTGGGATCGACGTTGCCTGCGAGGTCGGTGGCGCGCACGAGGATGCCGTAGTTCCCCGGCGCGGGCGCCGCCCACGAGTACGACCATCCCGTGTCGTCCGCCCCCGGCGTCGCGAGCGACGCGTCGAGCTGCGCCCACGCGCCCCAGCCGCCACCGGGTTGCCACCACTGCTTCGTGGTCCTGTCCTGGATCGCGACCTTGACGCCGCCCACGCCGCGCACGCCGTCGGGACCGTCGTCGGTGGCGTTGCCGCTGAGCGCCACTGTCAGACCCGTGACGACCTGGCCTGAGGCCGGAGTGGACACGGTGGCGTTGGGAGCCGTGGTGTCCACTGGCGGCGGTGGTGTCGAGCCGTGCTCGAACACGGCGACGCGGTCGTTGCCGGTGTCGGAGACGTACAGCGAGTCGTCGGGTCCGGCGGTCACCACCGCCGGACGTGAGAACGAACCGTCGAGGGTCTCGGCGATGCTGCCGTCCGTGTCGACACGCACCACGCGGTTCGCGCCGGTGTCGGCCACCCAGAGCCGGCCCGCGCCGTCGACGGCGACACCCTCGGGGTCGTCGAAGCCGGCCGCGATCGTGCGCACGAGGCTGATCGAGGTGCCGCTGCTGTCGCTGAGCTCGACGATGCGGTTGTTGCCGCTGTCGGCCACGAACACGTGTCCCGTGGTCGGGTCGACGGCGATGCCCGTCGGCCACTGCAGGGCGTTGGATCCCGAGCCCGGGTACCCGTACGACGCTATGTAGGTGCGCGTCGCGACGTCGTAGGTGCGGATGCGGTGGTTGTAGGTGTCGGCGATCCACGCGATGCCGTCGCTCGCCCTGATCGCGAGGGCGTGCGGCCAGTCGAACATGTTCGGCCCGTCGCCGGCGGTCCCGAACTTGGCGACCAGCGTGCACGCGGGCGTCATCACCTGGATGCGGTTCGCCTTGGTGTCGGCCACCCACAGGTTCCCGGTGGCGGGGTCGAGGGCGATCCCGCGCGGCCAGTTGAACTGGCCGCCGCCGGAGCCGCGCTGGCCGCAGGTGCTCAGCAGTGAGCCGGATTGGGACATGCGCACGAACCGGTGGTGGACGGTGTCGACGACGGCGACGGAGCCGTCGGGCACGAACGCAACCCCACGGGGCTCGTGGAAGACGGCGGTGTCGGTCGACGCCGGCAGCGGGGTGCCGATCGTCTGCGCGTACTGGAAGCCGGTGGCGGTGCGGTGCCAGCGCTCCACGCGGTAGCCCCACAGGTCGGCGGCCCACACGTCACCGGTACCGTCGCCGGCCGGCGAGACGCGGCGCATCGTCGTGAACTTGCCCGATTGCGTCGGGGTGCCCTCGGTACCGAACTGCGCTAGGTACGTGCCGTCGAGGTCGAAGACCTGCACCCGGTTGTTGAGGGCGTCGGCGACGTAGAGCACCTCGCGTGCCCAGACCGGATCGAACGCCGTCGCCACGCCGTAGGGGGTGCGGAACTGGCCGTTGCCGCTCCCGGTCGACCCCCACGACCCGAGGCAGGTGCCCGTCGGCGACAGCTTCATGATCGTGTTCGTGCTGTAGCCCGCGACGTAGACGTTGCCGGCGGAGTCGGCGGTCGCGTCGCGGATGCCGGAGAACGACGAGCACGCAGTGGCGGCGACGGGGTCCAGCCGCCGGATCTGGGTCCCGTCGAGGCTGAACTCGCGCACGGTCTTGCGACCGGTGTCGGCCACGAAGAGGTGCTGCACGGTGCCGCCACCGCTCGCGGGGACCGTCGCGACCGTGCCACCCATCGGCCAGTTCATCGGATCACCGGACGGTCCGGAGAACGTGGTCAGGTGTGCTCCCGTCGCACCGTCGAACTCGGAGATCCTGAAGTTGCGTGTGTCGATCACGTACACGTTTCCGGCTGCGTCGACCGAGACGTCCCTGGGGTTGTCGAGCTGGTCGGCTCCCGGCCCCGTGCCGCCCGCGTCCCACAGCAGCGTCCCGTCGGCGCCGTAACGCTTCACGTGGTTGTTGCCGGTGTCGGCGACCACCACGCCACCGCCGGGATAGGCCTCGAGGCCCGACGGGTAGATCTGCGCGTGCAGGGGACCGCCGAGGCTGCGCGTGAGGTGCAGGTCGGTGTCGTTGGGGTTGGGGCGCCCCCATGCCTCGGCGACCGTCGCCGGATCGGTGTCCACTACGCCGGCGTTCGCGGGGTCGGCACGGAATGCGTCGACGGCGCCCAGGAAGTCATCGATGCAGTACAGCTCGGCCTTGTTGGTCCAGTGCTTGGACCAATCTGCATCGGTGCAGTCCCAGCGGTTGGGGGCGCCGGGATCGGTCCGGGCGCCGTCGACGAACCTGTACATCTGGATCACGGCCCACTCGTCGGAGGCCACCGACATGACGTTCTTCAGGTAGGTGGGCGACATGTAGCGGCGGTCGACGCCGTCCTGCGCGTAGCACGGCAGCGACGACGTGTTGCAGTTGCCGCCGTTGACCGACAGCGACCACTGGAACCAAGGGGCGACGGTGTCGGCGCGTGCGTTCTGGGATGGCGAGGTGGGGGTCACGTACTTGCGGCCGTATGCGAAGCACGTCGACACGAGGTCGGTCTGGATCGCGTCGGTGTAGTGGTTGTTGGGGTAGCCGTAGAGGCCCCAGGCGCGGTCGTGGCCGTGCGCCGCGAGCGTGTCCAGGGTGCCGCAGGACTCCTCGCGCTGGTCCTCGGGCGTCATCGTCGTGATGTCGGCGTGCTGCTTGCCGGTGCTCACCGCCGTCCAGCCGCGGTCGTCGCGCAAGTGGGCGAGGTCGTCCCAGCTCGCGTACGTCCCTATGTCGGAGAAGCAGGTCTCGGTCGAGTCGGCGGTCTGGCCCGTGACGACGGCGGCCGTGCCCACGAGGCCGCGGGTCTGGAACTCGTCGGCGACGTCGAGCAGGGAGACGGCACCGGGCACGGGCGTGCATCCGTCGGTCGCCTCCATCTGGGCGCGCTGGAACAGGAACGTCAGGTACCCGGGACCGGCTGCGGCGCGCGCCGGCGCCGAGCTCACCGGAGCGACGACCGCTATCAGCGATACGACCGCTGCACCCACCAGTCCGATACGAATCCGACGAAGTGCCGGCATCGGCCCCACTCTCTCGATCTCCCACACGAAAACTTCGTGTACGCGTATACGTCTACGCGTACACGGATTCCTGCGCAAGTCCTCGGGGTTTCTGTAGCCTTGTCCCGATTTCGCCCGGAGCCGGGGAGCATCGAGGACCATGTCTCCTGCCAACGCGCAGCTCACACGTGAGGACGTCGTGCGTGCGGCCATGCGTCTCGCCGACTCCGAGGGTCTCGACGGCCTGAGCATGCGGCGCCTCGCCGAGGCTCTCGGGGTGACGCCCATGGCGTTGTACCGCCACGTGTCGAACAAGGACGAGATCCTCGCCGAAGTCGTCGACGCGGTCCTGCGCGACGCGGGCCTGCCCGACGTCGGCGCCGGCGACTGGGCCGGCTGGCTCGCTGCCGCCGCCCACCAGCTCCGCACCCTCCTCGTCGAACACCCCGGAGCCCTCGGTGTCTTCTGCCGCGAACCGGTGACCACGCCGGCGGCGGCAGCACGCCTCGCCGAGGGCCTCGAGCGCCTCCAGGCCGCCGGCTTCGGGACCGACGAGGCCGCACGTGCCTACGCCGCCGTCCACACGTACACGATCGGGTTCTGCTCCCTCGCCGCGACGCGGTCGGCGGGAGCCGGAGCCCACCCACAAGTCGCGGAGGTCGCCGGCGTCGACATCGGCGCGTTCACATCGGAGGCGCAGTTCCGCTTCGGTCTCGAGGCGATCCTCGCCGGCCTCGCCGCCGAGGTGCGGACACGGGCCTGAGGCCGAGCTCGGGCCGGTGCCGAACCCAGCCTGCGCGGTCCGCGCGGCTAGTCAAGCGTGTCGTCGCGGGGCCGCCAGTCGAGATCGATCGTGAGGGTGCCGTCGTCGGAGAAGGTGCGGGCAGCAGCGAGCACCTGTTCGAGCCCGAGGGCAAGGGCGCCCGGGCACTCACCGAGGCGCCGCCCGACGACGACGCCCGTGCTCGAAGCCGGCGCGTGCGGGTCCACTGCGTCGGCGACGAGTGAACCGTCGTAGGTGGCGAAGGCGACGTAGCGGCCGTCCATGCCGCCCCCGATCGCCATGAACACGCGCTCCTCGATGTGCTCCAGAAGCAGGTCCTCGTGCCTGTCGCCGTCGAGAGAGAGGATCGCGTCCTCGATCGTGTCCCAGTCGGGGCTCTCGACGAAGGCCTCGTGCGGTGTGCCGCCGTCCCAGCTCGACAGCGCGAGGCGCCCCACGTAGAGATGGGTGCGGATCGAGCGTCTCGAGACGAAGATGCCGCCGACGGCCTCGAACAGGATGACGCTCGCGAGGACGACTGTCGCAGCCGAACGGCCCACGTCCGGCAGGCGCTCGGCGATGTAGATGGCGAGCCCGATCGCCACTCCCGCCTGCGGCGTCAACCCGAGGCCGAGGCCGAGCCTGCGCCTGAGCGGGAGCCGCGCGCCGATCCCACCTCCGGCTAGGGCTCCCGCGAACTTGCCGGCCAGGCGTGCCGCCACGTAGCCGACACCGAGCAACAGCACCGGCCAGGTCAGCTCGGGCTCGATCGAGACACCGGCGACGGTGAAGAACAACAGGAACAGCGGCGTCTCCAGCGTCGCGAGGGCGCCGAAGATGCGCTGGCGCATCTCGGCAGCGGCGACGTTTGTCACGAAGATGCCCGCGGCGAGACCTGTGAGCGGGTAGAGGTAGCGCAGCGAGTCGCTCAGCAGCGTCGCGACTCCGACGTGCACGAGGATGCACAGCAGCAGCTCGGCCTGGCTGTCGATGCGGCGCGCGACGACGATCAGGACGAGGCCGGCCGCGAGGCCGAGCAGGAGGCCGCCGACGCCGAGGCGCGCGAACCGTGCGATCGCAGTCACGATCTCGCCGCTGCCCGGTTCGAGCAGGAAGCGCGCGACCGCCCACGTGATCGAGAACACGATCGCGGTGAGCACGTCCGACCACGCGTGGGCGGCGAGGAGGCCTTCGGCGTAGCTGGAGCGGTCGCGCCGGCGTGAGATCAATGCCGCGAGAGTGAGTGGGCCCCCTGAGCCGGCGAGGGTCGCGAGGAGGATCGCCTCCGCCGCGCCTGCGCCGCACTGGATCGCCACGACGTACACGAGGACCCCACACAGCAGGTACTGGATCGTGCCGACCGGCAGCGTCCACCCGACGCGGCGGATCTCGCGCAGGTTGATGCGTTCACCGGCGCTGAACATCAACAGGCCGAGGGCGACGTCCATCACGGGACCGAGGCGTTCGACCTGGCCGGCACTCACGAGACCGAGGCCGACGGGGCCGACGAGGACACCGACGAGGAGGAAGCCGACGAGCTCGGACAGCCCCCGCGTCTTCAGGAGGCGGCCGACCCAGAACGCGCCGACGGCGAGCACAGCGATGGCCAGGGACCCCATTGCGCCCGAAACTACGGGACGTCGCGCTCAGCGCCGCTGCATGTCGGCGAGCAACTGCGCCGTCTCGGGCAGCGTCGTGGTCCACACCTGCGCCGTGACCTCGGCCGCGAGCGTGGCGTCGAAGTCGGCGTCGGCGGCCATGCGCAAGGTCTCCTTGCACCGTGCGGTGGCCGCGGGCGGGTAGGCGGCCGCACGGGCTGCCAGCTCGTGCGCGGCGGGCAGCAGGTCAGCGTCCGCGACGCAGCGCAGCACGAGCCCGTGGCGTTCGGCCTCGGCGCCGTCGAGCACCTCACCGAAGAGCGTCATGGCTGCTGCGACCTGCGGTCCGACACGTGCGGTGAGCATGTGGGTGTTGCCGCCGCCGGGATGGAGGCCGATGCGCAGGAAGCCGGACAGGAACCGTGCGCTCGTGCCGGCGACAGCGACATCGGCGGCGAGCACGAGGTTGAGGCCTGCGCCGACGGCGGCTCCGTTGACCGCTGCCACCGTGGGGACGCGCGCCGAGCGCAGGGCGAGGAACGGTTCGTACAGGCCCAAGTACGCGCGGCGCCGGTCCTCGAGATCTGCGGCGCCGGCAGCCTCGCCCGCCACCGCTGCCAGGTCACCGAGGTTCGCCCCTGCACAGAAGCCCTTGCCGGCGCCGGTCACCACGATCGCGCCCACGTCGGGGTCGGCGTCCTGGCGGCGCAGCTCGGCGGCGAGCTCGGCGGCGAGCTCGGGGTCGAGCGCGTTGCGCCGCTCGGGGTCGTTGAGCGTGATCGTCGCCACGCCTGCGTGGATGGTGGTCTCGGTGCGCGTCATCCCGCCGTCCTAGCAGATCGACGTGGGGACGTGGATCGCGCTCTGACGCCGATCTGCGTCCCCACGTCGGGGGATCGGCCCCACGTGGGGACGTGGATCGCGCTGTGACGCCGATCTGCGTCCCCACGTCGGGGGATCGGGGTCGGGGTCACCCGAGCTGGAGGCGCACCCTCAGCGCCCGGTGGTCCGAGCCGAGTGGAGGGAGGACCTCGCCGCACGTGGCCTCGAGCGGGCCGTGCAGGAGCACGTGGTCGATCTGGCTGTGAGGATGGTGCGCTGGCCAGGTCTTGCCCACGAACGCACGCCGGCGCCCCACGAGGGCAG
>JAIBAC010000327.1 GCA_019695375.1 Acidimicrobiia bacterium | reverse complement strand
ATCGCAGCATCGCCCGCGTGTGACATCCCCATCCGGCACCCTCGCCGGCCGGTGCCCGTCGCCGACGTGGCGCGGCCGGGAGGATCGACCCAGCCGGTACCGAAGTAAGCAGCGATCCCCATTCACGTCGACCCATGGAGTCATTGCATGAGCGACATCCTCGTGACCGGCGCAGGCGGTTTCATCGGCCACCACCTCGTGAAGCTGCTCAAGGCCGAAGGTCACAAGGTGCGCGGGGTGGACATCAAGGAGCCCGGATACGAGGCGACCGCCGCCGACGAGTTCATGGTCCTCGACCTGCGCCGCTGGGAGAACTGCCTCAAGGCCACCGCCGGCGCCGAGCAGGTCTACGCCCTCGCGGCAGACATGGGCGGCATGGGCTTCATCTCCGCCAACCACTCGCTGATCCTGCACAACAACGCCCTGATCAACCTGCACACCCTCGAAGCCGCACGCGAGAACGGTGTCGGGCGCTACTTCTACAGCTCCTCGGCGTGCATCTACCCCGAGTACCGCCAGGAGGAGACCACCTCGGCGCCGCTCAAGGAGGAGGACGCGTACCCGGCGCAGCCGCAGGACGCGTACGGGTGGGAGAAGCTCGTGACCGAGCTCCTCTGCGAGTACTACACCCACGACTACGCGCTGCCGACGCGGGTGGCGCGCTTCCACAACATCTACGGCCCGCTCGGCACTTGGGACGGCGGCCGCGAGAAGGCGCCGGCAGCGATGTGCCGCAAGGTCGCCCTCGCCGAGGACGGCACCAGCATCGAGGTGTGGGGCGACGGTGAGCAGACCCGCTCGTTCTGCTACATCGACGACTGCGTCGAAGGCATCCACCGCATCATGCAGTGCGACTACGACAAGCCGCTCAACCTCGGCTCCGAGGAGATGGTCTCCATCAACGAGCTCGCCGGCATCGTGATCGGGATCTCGGGCAAGAAGCTCGACCTCGTCCACGTCGACGGCCCCCAAGGCGTTCGGGGACGCAACTCCGACAACGGCCTGTGCCGCGAGACCCTCGGGTGGGCGCCCGGTGTCACGCTCGAGGACGGCCTCTCCCGCACGTACCAGTGGGTCAAGGCCCAGGCCGAAGCCGGCCACGACGGCTCCATCTGACACCACGACCGCCGCTGCCACCTCCGAGACACAGGAGCCTCGCGCCCGTGGCCGATCCGACTTCGACAGCCGGTCCCTACGGCGACGTGTACGACGGCGCTCGCGTCGTCGTCACCGGCGCCGCAGGACAGATCGGGACCTTCGTCTGCAGCCACCTCGCCGACCGCTACGACGCGGTCGTGACCGCCGTCGACCACAAGCCGTGGGACGGCAACCCGGCCGCGGAGAGCCTCCACCTCGACGAGCGCATGCCGCTCACACAGATCGACCTCGAGGACTCCGACCGCCTCGATCCCATCGTCGAGGCCGCCGACGTGGTCCTGCACGTCGCGGGAGCCACCGTCGGCATCGGCGTCTCCGCTCGGTCCGGGTACACGCTCCTGCACGCGAACGCAGCGCTCGACCTCGCGGTGCTCGGCGCCGTGCGGCGGCGCTCCAACACGGCCCGGCTCGCGCTGGCCGCGATCAGCTCCTCCTGCGTCTACCCCACGAGCGCGCCGCAGCCGATCCCCGAATCAGCGGCCTCGATGGAGTGCGAGGTCGGCAACGAGGGCTACGGGTTCGCGAAGCTCCTCCTCGAGCGGTCCCTCGAGGAGCTGCGCCGCGAGGTGGACGGTTTCGTGCCGGCTGTGTTCCGCCTCGCGAACGCGTACGGGGAGTCGTACCGCTTCAAGGGGGAGGCGAGCTCGCACCTGATCCCGGCGCTCGTGTGGAAGGGCGCCCAGGGCAGGGCCCTCAACGTCTGGGGTGACGGCTCCCAGCAGCGCGACTTCGTCCATGCCAGCGACATCGCCGAGGTCGTGCTCGCGTTCGGTGCCGCGGCGCACCGCAGCGGGGAACCGGTGGGGCCTGTCAACTTCGCGAGCGGCACGCCGCGATCGGTGCGCGACATCGCCGAGCACGTCGTCGCCCGCTTCGGCCTGCCGGGCATCGACTACGACACGTCGAAGCCGTCGGGGAACAAGGCCAAGACCCTCGACCTCGCCGGGTTCGAGGCGACGTTCCCGGGATGGGAACCGACCGTCGACTTCGAGGCCGGCCTCGACCGCATGATCGACGTCTGGCTGCCGTACGTGCAGGCGCAGCAGAAGGCGACCGATCGCGCCTGATGATCGTCGCGTTCACCCACAACGTCGCAGGCCGTGGAGCCGCCTATCGGGCGGAGCAGCTCCTCGCACGGTTGCCCGGTGACGCCAGGGTCGTCCTCTACGCCGGTTCCCCCGACGCGCGGCCTCGTACACAGCGCAGCGGCCGTGCCGAGATGGTGCTCTCGCCGAGCCGGCTCCGAGGCCCGTTGCGGGCGGGCTGGTCACCGGCCGAGGCCCGGTGGCGCCTGCGCGACGCCGTGGCGCTCGTCGAGGCGTCGCAGGAGCCGCTCGATGCGGTGCTGGCCTTCGACGCGCGTCCCACCGTGCTGCACCCTGCCCGCCGCCTGGCCCGCCGCGTCGATGCCGTCCTGCACGTCGACATCGGTGACTACTTCTGGTACGGGGGGGCGGCGAGGCTGCGCTCTCCGGCGTGGGCGAGCCGGGCGTTCGAGCCCGTCGAGCACCTGAACACGAACTCCCTCG
>JAIBAC010000068.1 GCA_019695375.1 Acidimicrobiia bacterium | reverse complement strand
GCGAGGTCGGCGTCGGTGAAGATCCTGTGCCTGCCCCTCGCCGCGATCATCCCGGTGCGCACGGCGGCGCCCTTCCCGCGGTTGGTGCGGTGGCGCAGGAGCCGCAGTGCGGAGCTGTCGGGCCAGCCGGCGGTCGCCGCCTCGACCGTGCGGGCTGTGGCGTCACCGCTGCCGTCGTCGACGACGATCACCTCGGTGGGCTCGTCCGCGGACGCAACGGCGCCGCGGATCTCGTCGAGGGTGGCTGCGATCACCGCTGAGGCGTCGTACGCCGGGATCACCAGGCTGTACGCCGGCACCGGACGGTTCGCTGTGGGCTTGATCACGCCGAGACTCTATGTGGCGCCGCGCTCCCACCCCACCCAAACGCGGGCAACCTGACCCGCTACCACGCAAAACCACCCGCGTTTGCCGGCACCCACCGCACCCAAACGCGGGCAATCTGACCCGCTGCCACGCAATACCGCCCGCGTTTGGGGGGCGGCCCTGCGCTGCTACGGGAAGGTCAGGCGGACTTGCGCACGACCTTGGCGCGGTTGAGGACCTCGGCGAGGGGCACGACGGGTTCGGCGGAGTCCTGGGGCGCCTCCCACCACTTGTGCTCGCACTTGTGGCAGGACTGGAACGTGAGGTGCTCCTCGGTGTGCAGCGTCAGGCTGATCTGGATGACACCGCCGTGGCCGCACTTGGTGCAGCGCCGCCCGGCCGCCGTGGCCATCGCCGTCCCGATTCCCATCGTGCCTCCGCCTCCGAGCTTCGCCAGCCATCTGCTTCGCCAACAGGGGGAGGCATCGGCACGGCAGCAGGGCATCGTGAGCCAAATGGCCCGCCGGTCCCGTACGAATGGTCCTTTCGGACTACGTGGGCAGCGCGGCTGTCACAGCGGCCCGGGCTCGACCCAGGCGCTCCATTCGCTGCGGGCACCGTCCTTGACGGTGCGCACGTGCCAGCGGTACTGCGACCCGCGGCACAGCGACGGGTTCGAGAAGACCTCGCCCGAGTCGCGGTACGTGCGAACGTCGCCGCCACCGACGGACGTCGGTCCGCGGTTGCCGTTGAGGATGCAACCGGCGATGAAGACCCGCTCGACTTCGAAGTCGTCAGCGTGGTTCACCGGGTCCCACTTGAAGTCCGCGTATGCCCAGTCCCAGGCGACGCCACCGCCCCCGCGACCGGTCAGGCGGAAGTTCGACGGGGGACGCAACGCGTCGATACGGACCGCCCGCGTCGTCGTCGAGCTGAGGCCGGCGTCGTTGATCACCGTCAACGTCACGAGATAGGTGCCGCCGGTCGTGTAGGTGTGGGTGGCGGTGACGCCGGTCGCGGTCGCGCCGTCACCGAAGTCCCACTCGTAGCTCTGGATGCCGCCGCCGGTGGTCGGGTCGACCGAGGCCGAGGCGTCGACGCTGACCTGCTCAGGGGCGAGGCCCTCGTCGGGGGAGGCGCTGAACGCGGCGTCGGGCGCGAGCGGTACGGGGCCCTGGGTGATGTCGGTCAGCTCCCAGTGCAGGTTGTAGCCCGCGATCTGGAACGGCCCCGTCACCTTGAACCACTTGTGCGTGCCTTGCGCGCCGGAGGAACCCACGGGCGCGATGGGTGAGAAGAAGACAGTCGTGCTCTGCGCGAACGCCACACTCGGATCGCTGACGGCGATCGTGCCGACGAATATCGGCATCCCGAAGAACCCGTTCACGTTGAAGCCGATCGTCGCCGAACCGCCGTTCTTGCCCGGGATCGTGGTCAAGCCGCGGACGCTGCGGATCACCCCGGTGCTCGACTTGGGAATCGCGACGCTGCCGGTCAGGATCGGGCCTGCGTTCGTATACGAGGCCGCGCCGGTGAACTCGACCGAGATGTTGCGGTACGTCCCGGTCACGACGATGTTCTTCGTCGCCTGCGCAGCGTTGCCGGCCGAATCCGTGACGGTCAGCGACGCCGTGTACACGCCGGGGGTGGTGTAGGTGTGAGTGCCGGTGGAGCCGATGCCGGTGGCGCCGTCACCGAAGTCCCAGTCGTAGCTTGCGATCGATCCCGAGGCCACGGTGGAGGCCGAGGCGTCGAAGTCGACGCTCAGCGGTGCGTCGCCGCTGCGCGGCGTCGCTGTCATCGCGGCGACGACGTTGCCGCTGCCGGCCTTGACGATCGGCGCCACCTGGAACGTGAGGTCGAAGTTGGCCGTGCCTGCTACGGCTCCGTCGACGGAGCCGGTGCCGAGACCGCATCCGCTGGAGTTGGGGACCGTCACGTCCGATGCCACGAGGCGGACCTGCCCTGTGACCGGGTTGTAGGGCGTGCCGGTCTGGGCTCCGCTGGTGCCGGTCGTGAACGGCACGCTGAAGGGACCGACCGTGCAGCCGCCCGCGAACGGGATGCCCGCGATGCGGATGGTGAGCGGTGTCGTGAACGTGGTAGCGCCGGACACCGGGTCGAGCATGCCGGTGCCCTGCGACTCGTTCGTGATCGAGATCGTGACGGTGACGCCCGACGCGCTCTGGGTCATCGACGGGAACCGGACACCGCCGGCGCCGACGCTGATGGCTCCGTCGGACGCGATCGACCCGTCCACACGCAGCGGGTTGAACGGGTCGACGTTGAACGGCGTGGCGCCGAGGTTGCCCGAACCTGCGATCGACACGAGCGAGATCGCACCAGGGTTGGCGACGCCGGTGCCGGCGCCACCGCCGCCGCTGGGTGCGGGCCCCACCGGCGACAGCGCCGTGGCCGGCACAGGAACGAAGTCGTCACCGCCGGCGGGATCCCACAGCAGCATCGCCGACCCGACCCCGCCGTCGTCGCGCACGGACACCTCGATCGGCAGCATCGTGTTCGGCGCGACCGTGATCGGATCGCTCGTGCTGGTGTGAGGGGATGCGTCCCATGAGTCGAACACGGTGTCGCCGGCGACGACGAGGCGCTGCCCGTCGTCGGAGACGAAGCGGAACTTCACCGTCGACGCGGCCCCGGTCGTGATGCCACCGGTCCAGCGCACCGAGAAGTCGTCGTCGCCGACACCGGGGAAGGGCGACACGCCCGAACCCCACCGGAACGCGACCTGGGAGTCGATGCGGCTGCCCACGGACGTGTCGTGGTTGGGGCCGTTGTAGTAGGTGCCCGTGAGCCCGGCGGTGCCACCGGCGGGGGGCGCGAGCACGCCGGCGGGGACCGTCGTGAAGCTCGTGCCGCCGTAGGGGTCCCACTGCAGGCGCACCGACGACGGGCCACCGACGTCGCGCAACTGCAGCTCGATCGGGTACTCCGTGTTCGGCTGCACAGCCAGCTGGGCGGAGTCATCGGTCGCGTACGTGTTCCACTTGTCGATCACGGTGCCGCCGTTGAAGACGAGGCGCACGCCGTCGTCGTGGGTGACGCGGAAGCGCAGCGCCGACGACGACTGCGACTTGATCGTGCCGGTCCAGCGCACCGAGAAGTCGTCTGCCGCCATCGCCGGGACCGGGATCGGTGCGCCGGAGCCGAAGTCGATGTCGAGCGGAGCGTCGATGCGGGATCCGACGAGGGTGCCGAAGTCCCCGCCGTTGAAGTACTCGCCGAGCAGCCCGCCGGCACCCTGGCCCGGCGTCGGCGGCGAGGCGGGCCGGTTCAGGCTCGCGGTCGGCACCGTGGAGTAGGTGACGCCACCGCTGGGGTCCCAGCGCAGGTCGATGCTGGAAGGCCCGTCCTTGTCGCGGAGGTGCACCTCGATCGGGTACGCGGTGTTGGGCTGCACCGCGATCGGGCCGCTCGTGGACGTGTGCGGTGAGTCGTCCCAGCTGTCGAAGACCGTCTGGCCGCCGAGGATGAGGCGCTGGCCGTCGTCGCTCGCGAGCTGGAGCCGGATCGAGGACGACGCCCCCGTGGTGAGCGTGCCGGTCCAGCGCACCGAGAACGCGTCGGCGGCGACCCCGGTGAGCGGTGCGGCGCTGCCCCAGTTGAAGCTGACCTGGGCGTCGTCGCGGGTGCCCACGGGCGTGTCGAAGTTCTTGCCGTTGAAGTACTCGCCGCGCACGCCCGGTGGCCCGACCTCTGTGGTGGTGGGCGGTGGGGGCGGCTTCAGCACGTCCATGGGCACGGTCGTGAACGCTGTCCCTCCGGTGGGGTCCCACTGCAGCACGAGCTGGGCTGCGCCGCCGCTGTCGCGCACGTCGACCTCGATCGGCACGTCGGTGTCGGGTGTGACGGTGACCGGAGCGGTGTCGTGCGTGCCCGTGCCGGACCACTGCTCGAGCACGTTGACGCCGTCGACGATGATGCGGGCGCCGTCGTCGTGGATGACCCGGAAGCGCACGGTCGAGGATGCGCCGGTGTGGATCGTGCCGCGCCAGCGGGCCGTGAAGTCGTTGGCCATCGTGGCGTCCTGGAGCGGCTTGTAGGTGCCCCACGTGTAGTCGATCTCGGGATCGACGCGGGAGCCGACGAAGTCGTCGAAGGCCTGCCCGTTGAAGTACTCGCCGAGGAGGCCGCCGGTGAGCTGCAGCGGTGCGAGCGCCTCGCTCGGGACCGGGACGTAGTTGGTGCCTCCCGCGGGGTCCCACAGCAGCTTCATCCTGGACGCGCCGCTGACGTCGCGCATCTCCACCTTGATCGGGACCTCGGTGTTCTGCGGGACGCTCAGCACGGCGGTGTCGTCCGTCGCGTAGGTGATCCACTTGTCGAGGACCAGGGTGCCGCCGATCCACAGACGCACACCGTCGTCGTGCTCGACGCGGAAGCGCGCCGACGTCGACGCCGCGGTCGTGATCGTGCCCCGCCACCGGACGGAGAAGTGGTCGGCATCCATCATCGGGTCCGACGTGGGCGCGTTCGAGCCCCAGTCGAACTGGACCTCGGGGTCCACGCGCCGCGTGACGAGGGCCTGGAAGGCCTCGCCGTCGTAGTACTCCGCGAGGAGCCCGCCGCCGAGCGCCTTGGGTGTCAGGTTCGCGCTCGGGACCGGGACGTAGTTCGTTCCCCCGGCCGCGTCCCACTGCAACGAGATCTTCGCAGCGCCGTCGTAGTCGCGCATGCGCAGCTCGATCGGGTACTCCGTGTCGGCCGCGACGGTCAGGACGGCGCTGTCGTCGGTGGCGAAGGTGTTCCACTTGTCGAGGACGAGGGCGTTGTCGAAGTAGAGGCGGGCGCCGTCGTCGTGGACGACGCGGAAGCGGATCGACGTCGCGGCCTCCGTCCTGATCGTGCCGCGCCACCGCACCGAGAAGTGGTCCGACGCCATGTCGCTTCGTGCGAGGGGTCGCCCGGTGCCGAAGTCGAGGTCGACGGTGGGGTCGATGCGCGACTCGACGAACGTCTCGAGGTTCTCGCCGTTGAAGTACTCGCCGAGGAGGCCGCCGCCGCTCGCGCCGGCCTGCGGCGATCCGCCCAGGGTCGTCACGGCGACCAGAACACCGACCGCGAGTGCGAGCACGCCGACAAGAGCAAGCGTGCGTGTCCCTATACGTGTGCTTCCCATGGCCGCCCAGTGTCCCGTCCGTGGCTGCTACTGCGGGTAACACCTACGCCGCAGGTATGCCGCGATCCTTCTCACCGCGCCAGAGCGTCCCCGAAAGTGGGACCGGCGGGACAGGCGCTCAGACCAGCCCGGCGAGCAGGACCGTGATCGTGATCGCGTTGTTGAACAGGTGCGCCAGGATCGGGGCGTAGAGCGAACCGGTCCGCAGGCGCAGCCAGCCGAGCATCAGGGCGAACACGAAAAGGGGCGCCCACGCGGAGAGCGTCGAGTAGTGCGCGACCGTGAACAGGAGGGCAGCCACGGCGATCGCGACCCAGCGCCGCATCCGCACGTCGAACATCGACAGCAGCAAGCCGCGGAAGTACATCTCCTCGCCGAAGGGCGCGGCGACGACCGCGCCCAGGATCAGCATCACCGCCAAGAACGGGGAGTCGAGGAACGCGCGATAGGGGCCGAGGGTGTCGGTGGACGCACCGAGCGCGCTCAGCACCAACGAGTTCAGGTAGTCGACGCCGATGATTGCCACCGCAACGGCGACGGCGAGGAGGCTGTCACGCACAGGCCTGTCCGGTGCGCGCCAGCCGACGGCGGACAGGGGCAGGTCGAGCCTGCGCGTGGCCCAGACCGTCCCGGACGCGAGCAGGATCCCCACGATCGGGGTCGACGCGGCGGCGGCTGTGACGGCGTCACCACCGGCCACCATGACGACGACGCCGACGAGGATCGGTGACAAGAACGCGATCGCCCACACGGCCACCGCAAGGATCCCCCACGTCCCGCGGGCTGGATCGGCACCGAGGCCGTCGTCACGGAGGTCGAACTCGGGCTCGCCGTCCTCGCTCACGGAGAGACGCCCTCGGGCAGTTCCTTGCCCACGTACTGGGTCCGCACGCGCCCGTCCTCACGCCAGTAGGCGTACCAGTACGGGCCGTGGGGGCAGCGGGTGCAACCCGGCTTTCCGCACCGCACCGCCTGCTGGCGGTACCGCTTCCGCGGCGTCGCGGCACTGCCGGCTTCCGGCGGTGGCTCGAAGCGGGGGCCGTCGGTGTCGACGAGGAGGCCCTGCGCGTAGATGATGAGCCGGCGCAGCTCGTACTGGTCGAGATCGCGCAGCATTCGCATCAGGCGGCGGTCCATGACCGCCCAGGGTACCTCCGCACCGCCGGCACCCGCCGTGTCGGCTCGCGGTGCGCTCTGGCAGCGACGACCGCCGGTTGCGACCGGACCTCAGCGAGGCGGCTCGATCTGGGTGTCGTCGTCGGGCCAGGGGTCCACGAGGCCGACGACGGAGAGCTCCTCGGTCAGGTCCTCGACTGCGTCACCGAAGGTGTCCTCGTCGTCGTCGTCGAGGGCACGCGCCACGTCGGCGGGCTGTGGTGCCGCGCGGCGCACGGGGATCCCCGGGCGCGACATGTCGCTGCCCGGCGTCGGGATCGTGTCGAGGTGGCGTGCCAGGCGTTCGAGCTCGAGGGTCACAGCCTTGGGTTCCCTGCGGTCGCGCAGGTCGAGCGGGCCGGAGGGATGCTCCTCGTCGGGCATCTGCAGGTCGAGGGAGGAGTCGACGTCGTCAGGGCCGTGGTCGCCACGCACCGCCACGGCAGGATGTGCCGGCGAGCGGCGCTGCGGTGGCGCGGAAGGCGCCGGCGGTGCCACCACCGTGTCGACCTCCGCCGACGTGCGGTCGACGAGCTGCCATCCGAGCGGCACCGTGAAGCGCGTGCCACATGGTGCGCACAACAGGGTCGCACGCGGATCGGCGTCGGCGTCGAGGTCGTCGAGCCAGACACAGCGGTCCCGGTAGTCGAAGGTGAGAGCCACCCTTGCCGGCCGAACGCAGCTCTGCTTGCCGCAGACGCCGTTGACGTCAGGTGCAGTGGGATTCATGGGGCTCCGTCCGGCTGGCGTCGACCTCGCACGCGGACACAGCGTAGGAATCACACGGACGTAGTTCAAGGACCCGCGCTGGGCAACTTGGCGGTATCGCGGAGCTTGTGCGTTTGCGATCGGCTTAGACGCGGCGCCGCGCGTAAGACCGGTGCGGTGCTCTCACCGGCGGTGGCGGCGCAGAGGTAGGGCGCAGAAGAAGGGCGTACCCCGAACTGACCTCCACGCTCGCCTCGGCTCAGGTCGGTCGCCTTCGCAGGGCTCGTGCGCTTCGTGCCTGTTCGGGGTACCGCGACAACGTACAACGGGGCGGGCCCGATGGCAAGACCCGGCGTCGTGGACGATCAGGAGTCGACGATGATGACGCGGGCACCCACGTCGATCTGCTCGAAGAACGCCTCGACGTCCTCACGCAGCATCCGCATGCAGCCGTGCGACGCCGCCGTACCGACCGAGCCGCGGTTGTTGGTGCCGTGGAAGCGGATGCCTGATGCGCTGATGTCGATCGCACGCGTCCCCAGCGGGTTGTCGGGGCCTGGCCCGATGCGGGCCGGCATCCCCGAACCCCAGCCGTTCGGGGCCGGGTTCACCCACGTCGGGTTCTTGCGCTTGTTCACGACCTTGAAGTCCCCCGACGGTGTCGGGTGACCGGGCGTGCCGATCGCGATCTCGTAGGTTGCGACGAGGTCGGCACCGTTGTAGAGCCAGACGCGCTTGGCCGCCTTGTTGACGAAAGCCGTCTGGCCGATGTTGGCCTCTGTCACCTCGGCCGGCGTGATCGCGACGGGCAGGGCGAAGCCGGCGCCGTCGGGCATCCGGCCGTGGGCCCACTGGTCGACCTGGCTGTCGAGCTGCTGGGTGGCCGCCGCCGTGTCGAGCACGCGCCCCGACTGCGACCTCGTGATCTGGAGCGCACCGCTGGTCACGTCGACCTTGCTGTTGACCATCGGCCGGTCGATCGCAGCCTTGGCCTTCTCCACGAAAGCAGCGGTGCCGGCGTCGGCGGCGTGGAACTCGATCGGGACGTCGACATCGAGCGGGGACCCGGTGAGGCGGTGGTAGGTGCGCTCGAACGGGCCGCTGACCGTGGCCCAGAAGCCCGTCCCACCCTCACCGTCGACGGCGGCGTCGACTGCACCGGTCACGTCTCCGGTCGCCTGCAGGTCCGCGAGCGTGACGGGGAACGCCTGGTCGTCGCCGACGATCGTCACCTTCTGCTGGAGCATCGTCGCGGCCGCGGCCTCCGCCACGGCGGTGGCGTCGTCCTTGCTCATGCCACCCACGTCGGCGCCTTCGATGCGCACCCCCGGCATGACGTTGCCGGCCTGGATCCAGTCGAAGATCAACACCGCCGCGACGAGAACCGCCAGCAGCGGCAGGACGGTCCACAGCGTCCACTTGAGGCCTTTGGGGATCGGCCCGACCGACGGCAGGCGCCGCTTCTTCTTCTCGCTCGGGCTCGCCTCGACCCACGGTGGCGGCGGCGGCAGCCGCACCGTTTCCTCGAACGTCACCTGAGGCGGGGTGCCGGTGTGAATTGCCATGATCTGGGACCTGGGATACCTCGGGGACCTGCGCGGACGGCCTTGGGTTCGCTCGAGCGGGAGTCGGGGCACGACACCCACCTGCGCTGGACACATCGGCGACGCATTTCGACGGAGGCCGGTGCCGATCCGGCGGCCGACCGACGTCGAGGCGCAGGGTATCAGACTCACGGGACCCTACGCGCCATCGGCGCTGGTCGCGGCGGGGTCGCTGCGGCCATCCCGACCCGGCGGCGGAGCCACCGCCACGACCAGCGTTCAACTGAGTGGCGCGGGCCGATCCTCTCCTAGAATCGTTCGAACGGGATGTCCCGTGACACGCAAGGCGCGCCGTGACGTGCCGATGGGTATCCCGTGTCTCAGAAGTCCCTGGCACCGGGGCGCCGACCCGGCAGCGACGATCGCCGTCGGAGACCGGCCGCATCGGAGAGGAACACCGTCCCAACATGAGCCAACAGCCCCCGAGGAGCTCAGGAGATCGTCCCGGCGCCGGCCCGGGCGGTCCCGGTGAGCCCAATCGCAGCGACGCCGGCTGGCCGCGCTGGGCCGTGTGGCTCGTCGCGGTGCTCTTCCTCTCGATCATCGCGTTCGCGATGCTGAACAGGCCCACGTCGTCCAACCAGGTCGACACGAGCGAGTTCATCACCAAGCTCGACCAGGGCCAGGTCCAGGACGTCACCGTCGAAGGGTCCGGGCAGCAGGGGGCGACGGGTACTGCGACGGGCACCTACCGCGACGGTACCCAGTTCTCGACGACGGTCGTGATGGGTGACGACCTGAGCGAACGCCTGCAGACCGCCAACCGCGACCACCAGACGACCTATCAGCTCAAGGCGCCCGAGAACAACATCCTCGGCAGCGTCTTGTTCTTCCTGCTCCCCTTCGCGCTCCTGATCCTGCTGATGTGGTGGATCAACCGGCGGGCTCAGGGCCAGATGGGCTCGATAATGCAGATCGGCAAGTCGAAGGCGAAGGTCTACACGACCGAGAAGCCCAAGACGACCTTCAACGACGTCGCCGGCCACCGCTCCCCGAAGGAGGAGATCGAGGAGGTCGTCACGTTCCTGAAGGAGCCGCGCAAGTTCAAGGAGCTCGGGGCCAAGGTGCCCAAGGGCGTCCTGCTCGTCGGCCCCCCGGGCACGGGCAAGACCCTGCTGGCGCGTGCCGTGGCGGGCGAGGCGGGCGTTCCGTTCATCGCGGTGACCGGATCGGACTTCATGGAGATGTTCGTGGGTGTGGGCGCCTCACGTGTCCGCGACCTGTTCCAGACCGCGCGCAAGGAGTCCCCCGCCGTCATCTTCATCGACGAGATCGACTCGATCGGGCGCAAGCGCGGCGCCGGCGTCGGCGGCGGGCACGACGAGCGCGAGCAGACGCTGAACCAGCTCCTGTCGGAGATGGACGGCTTCGAGGGTTCCGACGGGATCGTGATCATGGCGGCCACGAACCGTCCCGACATCCTCGACCCCGCGCTGCTGCGCGCGGGCCGCTTCGACCGCCAGATCGTGGTCCCGCTGCCCACCAAGGACGAGCGTCTCTCGATCCTCGAGGTCCACACCCGCGACAAGAAGCTCGCCGCTGACGTCGACCTCGACGTCACCGCGAGGGGTACCCCGGGCTTCAGTGGGGCGGACCTCGCGAACCTCACGAACGAGGCGGCACTGCATGCGGTCCGCAAGGGCCACCGCCAGATCACCCGCGACGACTTCGACACCGCGCGCGACCGCGTGCTGATGGGAGTGCGCCGCGACTCGCTCGCTATGAGCGAGGAGGAGAAGCGGATCACGGCCTTCCACGAGGCCGGCCATGCCCTCTGCGGGGCGCTCACCGAGCACGCCGACGAGGTCCACAAGGTGACGATCCTGCCGGTGGGCATGGCGCTCGGGGTCACCCAGTTCCTGCCCGAGGAGCGCCAGATCGAGTCGCTGCACAACATCGAGGCCGACCTCGTGGTCGCCCTCGGCGGCCGTGTGGCGGAGGAGATCGTGTTCCGCACCCCGTCCACGGGAGCCCAGAACGACCTCCAGCAGGCGACCAAGCTCGCCCGGAAGATGGTCAAGGAGTGGGGCATGTCGGAGAAGCTCGGGCCGGTGGCCTTCGGCGGCGACTCCGACATGGTGTTCCTCGGCGACGAGATCGCCCGTGGCCACGAGTACAGCGAGGAGACCGCGCGCCTCATCGACGAGGAGGTCTCACGCATAGTCGGTGACGCACGCAGACGGGCCACGCACCTGCTGACCGAGAACCGCGCCGCACTCGACATGCTGTCTCAGGCGCTCCTCGAGCGCGAGTCCATCGAGGGCAAGGACGTCGACCGCATCATCGAGACCGCGCGCAACGGTGGGCACCTGTCGCAGGTGTTCCCGCCCGAACCCGAGCCCGAGCCCGCCACCGCCCCTCAGGGGGACCGCGTCCCTGCGTCCGACGCCGCGGCCACGGCGAACAAGCCCGGCATCGTCCCACCGATGGCCCCGGGCGTGTCACCTGCCTGAGGGCGGCATCGGAGTCACAGGCGGCCACGACCGCGACCTTGGAGTCTCGGGCGGCCACATGTGGCCGCCCGGTGCTCCAACCCCGCACTAGGCGCCGAGCGTGCGGCGCACAGTCTCCTCGACCGTGCCCGCGAGCGGTGTGCCGATCCACGACCCGACCACGCCGCCCTCGTGATCGACGAGGACCAGGGTCGGCACCGACGCGACGCCCGCGGCCCGGACCGTTGCGGGCGCTTCGGTGACGTCGACCTCCGCGGTCACGATGGCGTCGATGCCGCCGAGCCGGCGCGCGAGCGGCCGGCACGACTCGCACGCGGGATGGGTGAAGACGACAGCGAGCAGCGTGCCCGCCACGGGCGGCACCAACCCGAAGCGGCTCAGGTCGAGGTCGTCGGGGCGGGTCCGCGCATCCGTCGCCGTCCACGACTCCATCGACGCGTCGGCGTCAGCCCCACCCGCGGCCAGCGCGTCGCGGCGCGAACGGCCGGCGACGAGCCGCACCACCAGCGCGACCGCGACGGCGGCGACTGTGACGAGGACGGGGACGAGCATCACGTCACGGCAGGGGTGTGCCGACCTCCACAGCGCGGTCACCGTTGCCGGCGAACGTGCGCGCGGCGACGACGGCGTCGCTGGCGGCGACGACGATGCCGCTCGGACCCTGGGGGACGTCGAGGTCCGACAACGTGATCGTGGCGCGTGAACCTCCCGGCAGGGAGAAGCCGTCGCCGACCTCGTCGAGGCGGTCGCCACCGTCGGAGCGCACCGCGTAGACATCCACGTCCACCTGGTCGCTGCCGGGGTTGAGCACCTCGATCGAGTCGTTGCGAGCGTTGTCGGACGATGCAGGCAGCGCCCAGCGGCGTGCAGGCTGGGCCACGGCACCCACGTACGCCCGCCCCGCATCGAAGCTGCGCATCTGGTCCACTACCGCCGGCACCGTCGTGTCGATCTCGAAGCCCGATGTAGATGACGACCCGAGCTCGGCGAGGTCGACCGTCGTCGCCGCGCCGGGATCGAGCGCCTGGTCGACCAGCGGCGGGACGATCTGGCCGTCCTGGTCCGGGTACACCGTGACCGTGTAGGTGCCGGGATCCCCCGTCGTGTTGAGCACCCCGATCGCCTGGCTCTGGCCGCCACCTTCACGACCGCCTGTCAGCAGCGACGTGCTCGTCCCCGCCGGCGTCCCGAGCGCCTCGCCGAAACCGGACGCCCCGTCGACCGACAGACGCTGTGCGGCGACGATCCGTCCCCGCTCCGTGCGCACGACCGTCGCCACCGCGTCACGCCGGATCACGAGGTTGGCGTCGACGTCGAGGATCGTCTGGCTGCGCGGCGGCAGCGAGATGCCGTTGCCGCGCTCGGGCCGCTCCTCGCCCGCATCGGTGCGGAAGGTCACGTCCACGATCGCCGTGTCCTGGGACGGGTTCACGAGCACGAGCGACTGCTGGCGCCCGGCCTTCGTGGAACCCGACGCGAAGTACCAGTCGGTGCTCGACGCCGGCGAACACGGGAAGGCAGCCACGCCCTTGGGTTCTTCGGCCGAGCGCGTCACCTGCTGGGCGACCGCGACGGCACCGGGGGGAAGCGCCACGATCGCAGCACCGGGACGGCCGCCGAATGCGTCGGCTGCGTCGACCGTTGTCCGCCCGAACGACTTGACGGCGATCGGCTGCGGGTCAGGGGGCGCCTGTCCGTCGCCGCTGACGAAGGTGACGGTGCCGTCCATCGCGGTCTCGGTCAGGTTCATGATCGAGATCGTCCCGGTTCCCGCCTTGCCGCCACCCGGCGTGTCGGGGCATATCCAGACCTGCTCGAGCGGCTCCCCGCCCGCTGTCGTCGTCTGCTCCGACGCCGGGAACGACATCGAGAGGACCACACCGACGGCGATCACGAGGACGATGAGACCGACCACGACCAGGCGGTTCGATCCGGAGCCCTCCCCTGCTCCGTCGTCGCCACCACCGCCGCCCGACTCGCCGTCCGCTCCTGCGCCCGCACCCCCGGCGCCCACGTCGGTGTCGTCGTCCTCGCCGAAGTCGATGCGCTCGCCGAGGTCGAGGTCGTCGAAGTCGCGCTCGGACTCGAAGTCGAAGACCTCGTCGGCGTCGCGCTCGTCGCCACCGTCATCACGCCTTCGTCGCGCCATCCCGCCCTCGCAAGCCGATGATCCCACCGACGACCACGATCCAGGCGCAGAACGCGAAAACCACGGCCAGCAGGTGCCATGGCCCGGCGTGCAGCACCAGCCGTGCATCGTCGGTCAAGGGTGTGTCGGGGAACCGCATCGCCCAGCCGTAGGCGACCTCGGGCTTCACCGGGGACTGACCGCCGGCCTCGACCGAGTACGACGCGTCGATCGGGATCGCTGCCGACAACGTCCCGCCACCGGGGCCGGCCCAGTCGGCGCGGCTCGTCTGCGCCCAACGGTCGATGGCGCGGACGTCGGCAGGGCCGACGAGGTCACGCGCCGTCGGCGTCTCGGCGGGGATCGCGC
>JAIBAC010000326.1 GCA_019695375.1 Acidimicrobiia bacterium | reverse complement strand
CGACCGGTCAGAGGTCGGTGGCGGTGGCGGCGCGCAGCTCGGACAGGGACGCGCCGAGGACCGTGTCGCCGCCCACCGTGCCCGCCCGGAAGACGGGGATCCCGTGGCGGGCGGCGAGGTCCTCGACAGCGGCGACCTCCTCGGGCCGCACCGAGACGACGCCACGGCCTGGTGTCTCGGCGAACGCCGCAGACGCCATGTCGGTGCCCGGCGCCCACGCGAGCGGATCCACCTCGCACCCGATCGATCCCGCGAGCGCGCACTCGGCGAGGGCGGCGGCGACACCGCCGGTGCTGCAGTCGTGCACGCTCGACGCGACACGCGCCGCGGCGAGGTCGCAGAGGAAGCGCCCGAACCGTGCCTCGTGGTCGAGATCGAGCGACGGCGCCGCGCCGCCGACGAAGTCGTGGCACCACCACGCCCACTCGCTCGACCCGAGATCGCCGCGGGTCTCACCCACGACGAGCACCGCGTCGCCTGCGGCGCTGAACGCCAAGCCCGTGGGCCGGCCGGTCAGCTCCTCGATCAGCCCGACGGCGCCGATCACCGGCGTCGGGTCGATGTCACGCCCGGCGGTCTCGTTGTAGAAGCTCACGTTGCCACCCACGACCGGGACCCCGAGGGCATCACACGCCGCGGCGATGCCGTCGACGGCCTCGGAGAACTCCCACATGACCTCGGGCTTCTCGGGGTTGCCGAAGTTGAGGCAGTCGACGATGCAACGGGGCACCGCGCCGACGACGGCGACGTTGCGGCACGCCTCGGCGACGGCGAGCGCCGCACCAGTCCGTGGGTCGAGACGCCCGTACCGGCCGATCCCGTCGACGCTGACCGCGATCGCGCGGTCGGTTCCCTTGACACGCAGGACCGCGGCGTCGAGGCCCGGCCCCGCGACCGTGTTGAGGAACAGCTGGTGGTCGTACTGACGCCACGCCCACGACGTGTCGGCGAGGTTGGGCGAGCGCATCAGCGCCACGACCTCGCCGGCCAGGGTCGTGTCGTTCACGGGCGGCAGCACCTCGACGGGATCGGCCGCCGCGAGCTCGTCGAGGCGTGCCGGGCGCGCCATCGGCCTGTCGTAGACGACACCGTCGTCGAGCGCCTTGGGCGGGACGTCGCAGACGACCTCGCCCTGATGGGAGACGACGAGGCGCCCCGAGTCGTCGACGGTGCCGAGATCCCTGGCGCTCACCTCCCACCGCGCGCAGACCGCGAGGGCCTCGTCGAGATCGTCGGGGCGCACCACGACGAGCATCCGCTCCTGGGACTCCGACGTGAAGATCTCGTGCGCGGGCATGTCGGCCTCACGCACCTCCACCGCGTCGAGGTCGACGGCCATCCCGCTTCCGGCGTTTGCCGCCGTTTCTGAGGTGGCGCACGACAACCCTGCACCACCGAGGTCCTGCACCCCGACCACGAGACCGCGGGCGTAGAGCTCCAAGCACGCCTCGATCAGCTTCTTCTCCTCGAACGGGTCGCCGACCTGGACGCTCGGCCGCTTCTCCTCGTCGGCGGCGTCGAAGCCGGCAGACGCCAGGATCGAGACGCCTCCGATCCCGTCGCGCCCCGTCGGCGCGCCGACGAGCAGGACGTGGTTGCCGGCACCCTCGGCGCGGGCGAGCTTGAGGTCGCCGATCGGCATGATGCCGAGGCACATCACGTTCACGAGCGGGTTGCCGGCGTAGCAGTCGTCGAAGACGACCTCACCGCCCACCGTCGGCACCCCGACCGCGTTGCCGTAGCCCGATATGCCCGCGACGACCCCGCGTGCGAGCCACCGCTGCTTGGAGTCGGTGGGGCGGCCGAAACGCAACGAGTCGAAGCTCGCCAGAGGCCGCGCACCCATGGTCAGGATGTCGCGGATGATGCCACCGACCCCGGTTGCCGCACCCTGGTAGGGCTCGACGAAGCTGGGGTGGTTGTGGCTCTCGATTCGGACGACGACCGCCATGCCGTCACCGACGTCGATGACACCGGCGTTCTCACCAGGTCCGCAGACCACCCACGGCGCCTCCGTGGGCAGGCGGCCGAGATGTGAACGCGACGACTTGTACGAGCAGTGCTCGCTCCACATCACGCTGAACGCTGCCAGCTCGGTGTGGCGCGGCTCGCGCCCGAGGATGGACACGATGTCGTCGTACTCGGAGTCGGTCAGGCCGAGCTGGCGGTGCAACAGGTCGCTCATGCGGCGGGCACCCCCGCGGCCCACGTCACCAGTGACTCGACGAGGGGGCGGCCGTCGGCGGAGCCGAGCAGGGCCTCGATGGCGCGCTCTGGATGCGGCATCATGCCGCACACGTTGCCGGCCTCGTTCGTGACGCCCGCGATGGAGCGCAACGACCCGTTCGGGTTCGACCTGCGGTCGTCGTCGTCGACGGAACCACCGGCGTCGCAGTACCGCAGCAGCACCTGGTTCCGCGCCTCGAGGCGGTCCAGCGTGGCCGCATCGGCGGTGTAGTTGCCCTCACCGTGGTTGATCGGGATGCGCAGGACGTGGCCGGGTCGCAGCCGGTGCGTGACAGGCGTGGCCGCGGTCTCGACGCGGACATGCGCGTCGCGGCACAGGAAGCGCGCACCGACGTTGCGGGCGAGCGCGCCCGGCAGGAGGCCGGCCTCGCACAGCACCTGGAACCCGTTGCACACTCCGAGCACGGCCATGCCCGACGCCGCGGCCCTGCCGATCGCATCGAAGATCGGCGCGAACCGTGCGATCGC
>JAIBAC010000003.1 GCA_019695375.1 Acidimicrobiia bacterium | reverse complement strand
GAACGGCCGCACCGATGCCGGCGCGGTCGACGTCGCCGGCGACGCGGTGGCGAGCCCGTTCGCGCGGGCGGCGGCGCCCGCCATGATGTCGGGGATCGCCGCGGCCGAGGGCGCCCTGGCCGATCTCGGCCTCGTTCCTGCCGGCGTCGTCGCCCTGCCCGAACCGGACTGCTTCCTCGACCAGGGTGGCGGCCTCTACAGCCGCATCCAGCTCAGCTATCCGTCCGGTCCGCCGCCTGCCGGCAAGGCTGCGGCAGTGGTCGGCGGCCCCGAACCTGCCGCGGACGGAGGGTTCGATGCCGCCGTCGAACGGTGGCGGCGGGCGTGCGAGGATCCGCGCTGACCCGCCCTCGACGGGCGCCGCTGCGACGCCGGGAGGCGATGTCGCACCGGTGTCTTACGGTGGCTCGAGCACCGAGGGGGCCCACATGGAGTCGCTGTACCGCTTCGACCACAAACTGCTCGCGCTGCAGTCACCAGGAGAGGTGAACGTCCTCTTCGAGGTGCAGACGCCACCGCCACCCGGCGCCGACGAGCGCCAGCCGTTCGCGGCAGCGGTCGTCATCGACAGGTCGGCCTCGATGGCAGGCGAGCCGCTGATGCTCGCTGTTCAGGCGGCGTTCGAGTTCGTACAGCGCCTCCAGCCCGAGGACGAGGTCGCCCTGGTCACCTACGACGACAAGGTGGTCCTCGAAGCCGGCCTCGGGAGCCCCACGCGCCCCGAGATCAAGAGCGCTCTCGCCCACATCGCCCCCGGCGGGTCCACCAACCTCTCCGGCGGCTGGCTCAAGGGCGTCGAGGAGCTGCGCCGCGTCGACGACGACCGGCCGCGCAGGGTCCTGCTGCTCACCGACGGGCACGCCAACGTCGGCATCACGTCCTTCGACCAGCTGTCCTCACTGGCAGCCGGAGCGAGAGGCGACTCGGTTACGACCTCGACGATCGGCCTCGGGGACGGCTTCGACGAGGACCTGCTCACCGCGATGACCGACGCGGGCGGCGGCAACGCCCACCACGCCGTCTCGGCCGAGGACCTGCCACGGCTCTTCGCGCGTGAGCTGGACCGGCTGGCCACGCTCGTGGCGCAGAACGTGAGCGTCGAGATCCGCCCCGGCGACGACTGCGCCCTCGCCGAGATACTGCACGACTACCCGACCGTCGACGTGGCCGGCGGCGTCCAGATGCAGCTCGGGGACTGCTACGGCAGCGAGCAGCGCGCGGTCGTGTTCCATCTCGGAATCCCCGGGATCGAGGAGATGGGGCCCGCCCGCGTGGGCGAGGTCGTGCTGCGCTGGACATCGGTCGGCGACGAGGTGAAGCTGCACGAGCGCACCGTCCCCCTGCTCGCGAACGTCGCGTCGGCGGAGGATGCCGCGGCGGCGGGACTCGACGTCGACGTGAGCGAACAGGTCACGCTGCTGACGAGCATCCAGTCGCTGCGCCGTGCACGCGACCTCGCGGACGCCGGCGAAACAGACGCGGCCGCGGCGCTCCTCGAGTCGTCGGCGTCCGACGTCTTGGCGGCACCGCCGGGTCCGCTGCACAGCGTGGTCGAGGCCCATGCCGACCGCATGCGCTCCTACGCCCGGACGCTGCGTGACCGAGGCTGGGCAGACGCGTCGCGCACGACGATGACATACGCGGCACTGCACATGCGTGACAGCCGCTTCGACGACATCGACGGCTGACCGGTCCTCAGCGCCCTCAGGGCATGAGCGTCAGCCCGCGAGCGCGGGGCGCTTGCGCACCGTGTCGTCCCAGGTGAGGAGGTCGAGGCCTTCGTCGAGGGTCTCGGCCCGCTTCGCGAAGATGGCGTCGACCTCGGCAGGGCTGAGGCGCTCGACCATGATCGAGAGGCCGTCGCAGTCGCTCACGTGGGGCAGGATCCCACGCACGAGGCCCTGCGCCTCGGCGACAGCGGCATCG
Source organism: Acidimicrobiia bacterium (assembly GCA_019695375.1). Classification (GTDB taxonomy): domain Bacteria; phylum Actinomycetota; class Acidimicrobiia; order UBA2766; family UBA2766; genus JAIBAC01. The sequence goes on along the minus strand of JAIBAC010000003.1, from coordinate 58,064 downwards.
TCGAGGTCGCTGCCGGCGAGCTCGACGAGGCGCCGTGCGCTCGCGATGGCGCCGTCGTGGTCGTCGATCAACGAGTCGACGTAGTCCGCGCCGAAGATCTGGACGAGCGACGGGTAGAGGGTCTCCTCCTCGTAGCGGAAGTGGGGACCGGTGAGCGCCGCGATCGTGCCGAGCAGCTCTCCCGCCCGCGCGCCGTCGCGTGCGGCGAAGGCGTCGCTGAGGTCCATGAGCCCGTCACGGACCTGGCGGTGCTCCTCGCGGAACGTGATCGTGAACTCCTCGGACACTGCGGGGCCTCCTGTGCGATTTCGTCGATAATGCTGACACGATAGATAGGGTTCGGACAACTCCCTCGCGTGCAGCTGTGCTCCAATGGGCGCATGCAGTTCACGACGATCGAAGCCGGTTCCGACGGCGCCCGCGGCTGGATCGAGCTCGACCGGCCCGACAAGCGCAACGCCCTCTCGCTCACGACGCTCGCCGAGCTCGCGGCGGCCGCCCGCTGGTTCGACACGATGGCCGCGGTCAAGGTCGTCGTCGTGTCGGGGCGCGGCCGGTCCTTCTCCGCCGGCGCCGACCTCGCGACCTTCGTCACGCCCGATCCCGACCTGCCGGCGCGTGACGCGGCCGACCTCGGTCGTGCGATGGCCGATGCAGTCGAGGCGATGCAGGCCGTCACCGTCGCCCGCATCCACGGCCACTGCGTCGGTGGCGCACTCGTGCTCGCTGCCGCCTGCGACCTCCGTGTCGCCGCCGACGACACCTACTTCTCGATCCCCGAGCTCGACCTCGGCATACCGCTGGCGTGGGGAGGCATCCCGCGCCTGGTGCGCGAGATCGGCCCGGCGCTGACCAAGGAGCTCGTGATGACCTGCCGGCCCTTCAGCGCCGAAGAGGCACGCACGGCCGGCTTCGTCAACCGCGTCGTGCCGGCGGAGCGCCTCGACGCAGAGGTGGACGCGCTGGTCGCCGATCTCGTGTCCAAGTCGGCGTTGACGCTGCGGGCGACGAAGCGCCACGTCGACGCGATCACGGCCCAGAGCGTGGGCACCGGCCGCGCTTGGTCCGACGCTGACAGCCTCGTGTCCGCCCTTGCCGACCCCGAGTCCCGCGCCGTCGCGCTCGCCTACCTGGAGCGCTTCGGACAGCAGGGCTGACCGGTTCCGTCGCTCAGCCGCCGTTGGCGGCCGCGACGTAGTCCCTGCAGGGCTGGCCGCTCAGGTTGCACTGCGGCAGCGACGTCGGCACGCCGGTGCCGTCGAGGACGGTGAACGACACCGACGACGGGGACGCGCCGCCGAGGCGGATCGTGTTCGTCGGCCGCGTCGTCGCATCGACGGCGTCGAACGCCCAGGCGGTGTGATCGCCGCCCACCGGTGCGACGACGACACGGATCCGGCTGCCGGAACGGAACGCGTGCGCGAAAGGCATGATCTGCACGCGCACCTCGTTGAACCCCGCTGCGAGTGGCTCGATGCGGTCGAACGTCATCTGCGGCACCGTCGGCGTCGACGCCGCCTCGTCGACGTGGCGGACCGAGGCGCGCTGCACGCCGGTGTCGACGAGCATCTCGGAGCCGTCGGGGCGCACCTCGGTGACGGTCACTTGGACATCGGTGTCGGGTGACGTGGACTCCAGCCACAGGTCGGCGGCCGCCGGCCCGGCCGCGACCAGATCGGTCGTGAGCGGTGCCGAGACGAACCCGAGGCCGACGCCGTCGGGCACCGCCGTCCAGTCGGGACCGTAGGTGCGCGGGCGCGCCGTCGGATCGGAGACGTAGGAGGCCTGCGCCGCCGGGCCCGCATCCGGCGTGAGCGTGCCGCCGTCGCCGAGGTACATCGTCGAGATCGTCGCACCGTCCGGCGGCCACGTGCTCGCGGCGATCTGCCACCGCGTGCGTGTCCCGCCTGGCGCGGACGACTCCGGCCGCTCGATCCCGATGCTGACCCGCGGCCGCGACTCGAACTGGCGACGGGCGCTGTCGTGGTCGAGGAACAGGTAGGGCGGCAGCGGGAGGCTGGAGTGGTCGTTGCCGAAGATGACCGGTGCCGCGAAGTAGATCAAGGGCTTGATCGTGGGAGCGTGTCCGGCGACGAAGATGTCGAGGAACGCCAGGAGGTCGACGAACGTGCCGACGTTCACCGCGTCGCGGTGCTCCCCGCTCGAGAGGTTGAGCCACACCCTGTCGTTGGCGCCGAGCAGCGTCCGCGCTGCCAGCATCGCGTAAGCGGATGTCTGCTCGTCCTGGAACTGGAGAGCGCCGAAGACCGGGACCTCGATGCGGGCCATCCACCGTGTGAAGTCGCGCGCCGTGTAGTCGGGCGCCATCGTCGGCTGCGACCTCAGGATCGTGATCGCGTCGCGGGTCTGAAGGCGCAGGACCTGGTTGCCACGGCACACCGGGTCGGTCTCGACGAGCGCGTTCGCGTATGCCAGCGCGCCCGCCGACGGCGCCGGTTCGGCGCTGGCCTGGCGGCCGCGCAGCCAGCCCTCCGCGAACCCGTTGTTGACGATGCCGCCGGGGCGGCCGACGTCCCAGAAGCGTCCGAGGAACGACAGCGGTGCGATCGCGGCGAGGTGCGGCGGACGCGTCCCGGCGGTCGCGATCTGGCTGAACGCCGAGAACGAGATACCCACCATCCCCACCTTGCCGCCGAGGACGAAGTCCTGCGCGGCGACCGTCTCGATCGCGTCGTAGCCGTCGTAGGCGCTCGGGAGGTCGAAGAGGTCGGCTTCGCCGCCGGAGCAGCCCGTCCCGCGTAGCTGCACCGACACCACGGCGTAGCCGGCGAGGCGCAGGAGGAGGCTCCCCACATATGTCTCACCGGTCGGCGCCAGCGGGTCGGGGGGCTTGCCCAGCTTCCGGTTGACGAGGTCGGTCAGGGCGTCGTGGGGCGCGGCGACTCCGTACCCGGAGTACTCGACGACGGTCGGCACCGGGCCCTGCGCCAGCGAGCGGCCGACGGGGGGCCGCACGGTCGCTGCGAGCGTGATGCCGTCGCGCATGGGGATGTAGTTGAGGCCCTCGTGCATCGTCGTCGCGCGGTAGAACGACTCGGGCGGGTTCTGCCCCTCGACGAGCACGGTCGCCCGTGCCGACCAGCCGGTCTCGACGTCACGCACGACGTAGGTGCCGCCCTGGGTGAGGTCGCGGAACGCGATGCTGCCGAAGCGGTCGGCGACGGCCGTCGTCACGCGGGCGTCGCGTCGGTCCTGGCGCCAGAACCACGGATGCGCCGGCCGCGCCTTGGTGAGGGTGACGCCGCCCCCGGGAGTGAGGCCGGTGGCGTAGATCTGCCCGATCCCCGCCAGGACACGTGGGCTCGCCGCCGCGGGAGCGCCGGCGGTGGAGTCCGCGGCGGCGGGTGCCGCCGGGGGGAGGACGGCACCGACCGACATCGCGAGCACGACGAGGATTGTCGCGGCGGCGGTGGCGGCTCCCCCGAACCGTCGCGTTTGTCGTCGACGAGTTGGCAACGGACCCCCCAGGCACCCCGACGACGACAAGGTTGCCAGAGCCCCGCGGCCGGTGCCCAGCCGGCGGGGGGGAGGGCGTTGCGACGGTCTCGGTTCAGGGCCCGGATACGGTAGACAATACGCTGACGAATGCATACGCTACCGTATGGCAATCAGTACGAATAGATGGGACAGGTCGACTGCTGAGAGGAGCTCGCGACCGATGGCCACGACTGCATCGGAATCAGGGCGGGTGACCCCCTTCGCGCCGTTCCGGAAGCGAACGTACAGGCTGGGCAAGCTTGCTCGGCACGCCAGGGTGCTGGCAGCGCGAGGCCGGGATGCTGTTGCGATCTGGCGGGGCCGTGTCGACCCGGCGTTGAGGGAGAGGATCATGCTCTCCGTCTCGCAGGTCAACGGCTGCAAGTACTGCTGCTACGTGCACACCCATTGGGCGCAGCTCGAAGGAGCTTCCGACGAAGAGCTGGCAAGACTCGATGGCCTCGACCCCGACTCGTTCGATCGAGACGAGTGGCTGGCGATGTCGTACGCGGTGTCGCTGGCAGAGGGCGATTTCACGCACATGGGCTCCGAGCTCGCCGACGAGATCGAGCGTCGGTCGGGATCACAGCGGCGCGACGATGTCGAGACGATCGCGCGAGTCATGACCTTCGCGAACCTGATGGCAAACACACTCGACGCCTTCATCGGCCGGTTGAAGGGCGCCCCCGATCCCGATGGCCGCGTGCTCGACGAGGTCCTCATCTCGTCGGTCCTGTTGCTCACCGGGCCGTTCTCGGTCATCGTCCTCGCCGCGATCCTGAGGATGTCGCCGATCCGGTTCGTGCGCGAGATCCTCCAACTCCAGGGTTCGGTGTCGGGGCAGACGTCGTGAGTGCACCGTCGAAGAGGGTCCGTAGCCTTCCCGCCGCGGAGGCATGGGCCATGGCGCAACGTGGCGACGTGACAATCCTCGACCTCCGCACCCGAGCGGAGCGGCGACGCCATGGTTGGCCGCCCGGCACCAGGAAGGTGTCGCTGGCATGGCACGCATGGAGGCCACGCGGCGAGGACTACGCCTACCTGTGCCAGCACGCGAACCGCTCGAAGCTCACCGGCCGGAACGGTGCTGCCGAGGTCGAGGACGGGTGGAAGGGATGGCTCGCTGCCGGACTTCCCGTCGAGGGGGGCCGCGGTCAGCTCTAGGCGCGGGAGAGCGTGAAGTACAGGAGTGAACGGATCTGGCCCCCACGTCCGCGCCAGATCAATCGGCACACGATCAACCGGTCTTCAAACAGGCGCACCTGGGCCGCCATCGGGCGGAGCGCGCTGGGGTTGGCATCGATGTCGTAGTCGATGAGCAGCCCCCTCGGCTCCGGGCCCCCCTCGTGGAGCGAGAAGTGCGCGCGCTTCAAGCCGCCCACGAACTCGTTCGATCCACGCGCTCCGTCAAAGGACTTACCGCGGTAGACCAGCGGCATGACGCGGTTGAGGGCTTCCATAATTCGTGCAGTCCAGGCGGTCGGGAGTCGGTCGATCCCTGGCGCGCTGGCGAGACGGACACGATACGAGCCTGCGAGGTCGTCCATGTGAGCTGTCCGGAGCTGGTCGAATTCGGTGTCGAGGTATGCACGGCCGCGATATGACGGTCGACTACTGGCTTTGGTCATGCTCGTGGAGCTCCCGTGGCGGTGGCGATCGAGGCGATCCTCTCGGCCATGGCGAGGATGGTCTTGGAAGGCGGAACGCCGGGCGGAGCAGCCAGGATCGAGCTGTCGACCACGTAGAGGCCGGGTTGGCCGCGCACCTCGCCCGTGTGGTCGACGACGGCGTCCTCCAAGCGGCGTGCCATAGCGGCGCCGCCGACGGTGTGGGTCGTCGCGATCGTCGGGCTCCCCGCTCCGAACGGGATGTTCGTGACCACGGATCGTGGCTCGTAGTGAACCGCGAGCTGGCGTGTCACGGCCTCGACGCGGGCGAAATAGCGGGCGTCGCTGGCACGTCCGGCGTCACAGCGCACGGCGTGACCGTCGAAGGTCGCAGTCGCTGTAGCGCTGTCGCGACCCAGGGCGAAGATGAACCGCGACTGCCTGAGCCAGTTGCGTAGCACTCCCGGCATCGGGAGTGAGTCGACCGGTGCGGATGCCTCACCCAGGAACAGCCCATCGCGGGCATGGTCCTCGCTTCGGCGGATGGCGTTGAAGACGACGCCGGGGCCGGCGCTACCCGACCTGACCCGCCAGAAGAGGCTGGCGTAGTCACCGTTCGGGCTCAGGTGTCGACCAAGCGCATCGGGGAGCGGGCGGAGCCGCCCTGCGGAACGGGCGGCGAAGAGGAGACGAAGGGTGTTGAGCGTTCCCGCGGCGAGAACGAGCCTTCGTGATGTGGCCGATGCCACATGCCGGCTGCGGTGATCCATCCAGTGGACCCAGTAGCCGTTCGGCTCGGAGCTGACGCTGACTACCTCGCTCATTGGATGGATCACCGCTCCCGAGCGTTGAGCCATCGCCAGGTAGGAGAGGTCGAGGGTGTTCTTCGAGCGATGGGGACACCCGAGCACGCAGTCACCGCACATCCGGCAGGTCTGCTGCCGTATGCCTGCGGCGTTGTGGACGGTCTCCGGCGTCGAGGGGTCGGGCCCGAACGTAACCGCGAGCTCCACTGCACCGGTCTCGCCGAGCCCTGAGTGGCGGAGTGCCCTGTTCAGATCCTCCTGGCGCGCCTGCCACCCCGGGAGCACGTGAGGTTCGAGAACTTCATCGGCCAACTTGTAATAGGGGGCCATCTCCTCGGCGGTGAGCTCCGGGGGGAATGCGTCCCAGTAGTCCGGCGACGGGACCCCTTGACCGTTCGCGTAGACGAGTGACCCCCCGCCGACCCCGCTCGCACCCAGTGCCCACAGGTGGTCGAAGCCGTGGACCTCGAACAGGCCGCGTCGGTTGAAGACGATCTCGCGGGAGCGCCGGCCCTTGTTCATGCGTACGTTGCGGACGAAACGGCCGAGCCGGACACCACGCGGGAACGGCTGCCGCTCGCCGTCGCCATCTCCCTGGCCCCACCATGGACCCCGCTCGAGGACCAGTACCTGCTCACCTGCCTGCGCAAGACGCGCAGCCAGGACCGAGCCGCCGAAACCCGAACCGACGACGATCGTGTCGTAATACCGCATCGCGCCCCCTACGCCGCTCCCAGTGGACATACGATACCGCATTGATACGCAAGCGTATGCAACTGGAGTGGAGGATGCGGCACCGTATACTTCTCGCTGCCGCGTCGCCTCGGGACGAGTGAGGAGACCCGCGATTCCGCCGACGAACGTCAAGAAGCGCCGCCTGTCCAGCGAGGACTGGGTCGATGCGGCCTTGGACGCGATGCGTGACGACGGGCTCGAGGGCGTCGCTGTCGAGCGACTGGCGGAGCACCTCGAAGTGACCAAGGGCAGCTTCTATGCCCACTTCTCCAATCGCGACGAGCTCGTCGACGCGGCACTCAGCCGCTGGGAGGCACGCGACATCGCACACGTCGACGAGGTGTTGCCCGACGGCATCGAGGCTCGCGATGCGCTGAGACGGTTGCTGGACGAGATGTTCGGGGACTACGAGGCCGGGAAGCTCTACGCCGGCATCTGTGCCGCGGGTGCCGACCCGCTCGTGTCGCCGTACGCCCTCGGGCATGTCCTGCGCAAGGTGGACCTGTTTGCCCGGCTGTACCGAAAGGCAGGTCTGAGCAAGACGGAGGCCCACAGCCGCGCCGAGCTCACCTACACGGCGTTCATCGGTTACTGGCGTATTAGGAGCATGTACCCGCCCGACGATCCGGATGTGCTGCGGCGCTACACGGCGCATCTGAAGCGCACGCTCGTCCCCGACTAGAGCAACGTTTGTTGTGCTGCTAGCTGGCCGGTCTGTCATCCAACCTCAGGACGCCACGAGGGCGTCGATCTGGTTGATGGCGGTCGTGGCCCCTTCGACGACGCCCATCTCGAGCACCTGCTGGAGTCCCTCGGCGGAGTCGAAGGTGCTCGTGAACACGGCGCGGGTGCCGGCGCCGGTGGGCTCGAAGGCGTAGTCGTTGTGCGACACCGGCATGCCCGGTGCCGCCTCGAAGGAGTCGTCGGCCGCGAAGCCGTCCTCGAAGGTGAACCCCTTGGGCTCGTCGACCGAGACGATCGCCCACCATCCGTAGTACTTCTCACCCTCGGGCGAGGTCATGTAGTAGTGGGCACGGCCGCCGGGGCGGAGGTCGTGGTCGACGAAGGTCGCCGGGTGCGTGGGTGGGCCCCAGACCTGTTCTAGCTGGCGCGGGTCCGCGTAGACCTGCCAGATCCTCTCGGGCGGCGCCGCGAACTCGGCGGTGATGGTGAGGGTGCGGTTGTCGATGTCGGTCTCGACGTCGGTGACGGGCACTGGGCTACTCCTGTTCCGGGTTCGGGTCCTTGCCGATGAGCTCGTCGATCCGGGCGATGCGGCCACGCCACACATCCTCGAGGTCGGCGAGCATCGAAGCCACGGAGCGGACCGCGTCCACCTCGCCGTGGGCGAGCTGCTCGCGGCCGTTGCGTCGCTTCGTGAGCAGACCGGCGCGTTCGAGCACGGCGACATGCTTCTGCACCGCGGCGAACGACATGTCGTAGTTCGCCGCGAGAGCCGAGACCGAGTGCTCGCCGACCAGAACCCGACGCATGATGTCGCGGCGGGTGCGGTCGGCGAGGGCATGGAACAGGGCGTCGGCCCGGTCGTCGTCTTCGTCGGCACCAGTCACACCAAATTATACAACCGATCGGTTGTATGTCAACGGGTGCGTGGGACCCGGAGGCCCAGTACCTTGGGGCGATGCGCAGGACTACCTGGACAGCGGTGGGGGGCTTTGCCGGCATGGGTGCGCTGGCGCTCGCGGTGCCGTCCGCGATCCCGAGGCTGTTCGGCGCGCAGATGCCGACCGCGGCGTCGCGCAATGAGGTGCGGGCCGTCTACGGCGGGTTCGGCATCGCCGTCGCGACCCTGCTGGCCGCCACCGCGCACGACCCGACGGCACGGACGTGGGTGCACCGCGTCGCCGGAGTGTCGCTGCTCGGGATGGCCGCTGGACGCCTTGTCGACCTCGCCCTGTCCGCGGACAGGCCCGGCTTCTGGCCCGTGGGACCGGTCCTCGCCGGCGAAACCGCACTCGGGGCCGCCCTGCTCGTCCCCGAGCGGTGACAGACGTCAGGTCGCCATCTGGTGCTGAGACCGTCAAGGTTCGAGGAGGGCGAAGGGGTCGCCCTCGGCACCTTCACGCATCGCGGATTCGTAGGCGGTCTCCCCGAGCTGCTCCCTGAGCCCGGCGAGTATCGCCTCGCGCTGGGCCTGGAACGACGGCCAGGCCCGCGTGCCGATGCGCTCGCGCACCGCGTCGGCCGCGGCGAAGAGGCGGACCGTGTCGCAGGGACGGTCCTCCGCAACCGCCAGGAGAGCACAGACCTCGAGGGCATAGGAAGCGCCTTCGAGGTCCCTGCTCTTCCGTAGCAGGGGCACCGATACACGGATGCGCGCGTGTGCTGCTTCGAGGTCGCCTTCCGCGAGCTCGACGAGTGCGATCTGGTGGTTCCCCTGGGCCACGAGGTAGTCGAGGCCGAGCCGCGCGGAGATCGCGATGCTCTCCTCCTGGGTCCTGCGGCCTGCCACGAGGTCGCCGCGCACGGTCTCGAGGAACCCTCTGATGCTGAGCGCGTAGGCGAGCGCCCAGGACGGGCCGTTGCGGCGGTACTCGTCCTCGGCCTCGAGCGCCGCGTCGTACGCCTCCGCAGCGTGGTCCCCGAACGGTGCCAGGATCGCGGTGAGCAGCGCTGCCGCGCCGATCCCCGCTCCGTCGCCGACGGCGCGTGCGAGCCGCCGTGCCTCGTCCACGCATGCGGCCGCCTCGTCGAAAGCCCCCGCGGTGAACCGTGCCGCAGTCAGCGCCACGAGGACCTTCATGCGTGCCTCGTCGGACATGCCGGGCGGGCAGTGTCCGGCGAGCTTCTCGATCCACACCCGGCCTTCGGCTATGTGGCCCCGCAGCCAGTACCAGGACCAGAGGGAGTTGAGGAACGAAGCGAGTGATTCGTAGTCGTCGACCTCGAAGCCGTGCTCGAGGGCCGCGCGGATGTTGGCGGCCTCGGCGTCCAGCATGGGCCAGCGCTCCAGGGCGGTCTCGACTCGGGCGGCGTCCGCGGAGAGGGCGAGCCGGCAGTACCAGTCGAAGTGGCGCGCCCGCACCTCGAGCAGCTCACCGCGCGCGCCGAGCTGCTCCGCGGCGTATGCATGCACTGTGTGCAGCATCCCCACCCGCGGCATGATGCCGGCGTCGTCGAGGGTCGTGAGCAGGCTCTTCTCGAGGAGGGAGGCGAGGGTCTCGAGGACGTCGCCGACGGGTGCACCGGCGCAGACCGCCTCGACCGCCTCGATGTCGGCACCGCCCACGAACACCGCGAGACGGGCGAACAGGGCACGTTCGGACTCGTCGAGAAGGCTGTGGCTCCAGTCCAGTGTCGCTCGCAGCGTCCGCTGGCGCTCGGGCAGGTCCGCGGCCCCGCTCGTCAGGAAGTCGATGCGGTCGCCGAGGCGGGTCAGCATCGCCGACGGCGGTAGGAGCCGGATCCGGGCAGCCACGAGCTCGAGTGCGAGGGGCAGTCCGTCGAGGCGGCGCACGAGCTCGGCGACAGCGGAGGCGTTGTCCTCGGTCAGCTCGAAGCCCGGGCGTGCGGCCGACGCTTCCGACACGAAGAGCTCCACGGCCGGCGAGGCCGAGACGTCGGTGAGGCCGCTGCTGTGCCGGCCAGCGGGGACCTCCAGCGGGGCGAGCTGGTACTCGCGCTCGCCGCGCAGGTGCAGCACATGGCGGCTCGTGACCAGGAACTGCGTGTCCCCACATGCCGCGGCGAGCTCGGCGAGGTTCCCGGCCGCGTCGGCGAGCTGCTCGAAGTTGTCGACCACGATCAACGCCGGCGCGACCGCGAGATCGGCAACGAGAGCGTCCATGACGGGCTCGGATCTCTCGACCGTCACGCCGAGCGCGTCGGCGATGGCGGGGAGCACGAGTGCGGGATCGGTGACCGAGCCCAGCGCCACGTAGCAGACCCGCCGGTCGCCGCTCGCGATGCGCCGCGCGACCTCGACGGCGACCCTCGTCTTGCCGACGCCGCCAGGTCCACTCACGGTCACGATGCGACAGCCCGACGCGAGCAGCGCGGTGACTGCGTCGATGTCGGCGCCGCGACCGACCGTCGGCGTGGGCGGTATCGGCAACGCCGTTGCAGTGGCCGGGGCGCCGGCCGCGCGGTCCGCAGCGATCTCGCCGGGGCTCTGGAAGCGCTCGGTCACGAGGATCGCGAGGTCGGCCTCGAGCAGCTCGGCGAGCTCCTCCGGCGTCGAGAAGCTCCGGTACGAGACCTCACCGGACTGCGAGAGGCGGTCGAGCATCTCGCTCAGGCGCTCCTCGCGTCCCGCCGCCGGCGTCTTGAGGTACATGAGCCGCGGCATGCCGGCAGAGAGCAGGAACTCGTCCTCGAGGCCGCTCACCGACTCGCCCGGGGCGACCCAGCCGTAGCGTTCCCAGTAGAGGCCGACGAAGACGTGGCTCTGGTCCAGGTAGGCGCGGTAGAGCTGCTTGGGCGGGTGCGGCCGCGCGCCGAGCTCGAACATGACCGGGATGAAGTGGAGGCGCTCGATCGCGTCCTTGGCGGCGGCGCGCTCGGGGGCGAGCTCCGCCAGCGTGGAGCTCACGAACACCCGGAGGCGCTGGTCGGGCGTGCGGATGTGCGTCGAGCCGCTCGTCGGGTCCTCCATCCGCCCCAGGGTATCGCCGGCCCCGCGACTGCCAGGAGGTTCCACCGTTGGATAACAGACCGGCCAGCTGGTCACGCTGGATGACGAGAGGCGCGCTTTTGCGCGCTCTGGTTATCCAAGCCCGGCGTTGTGGCCGGATCGTCATCCAAGCCAGGTGCCGCGGGATCAGCCGGCGGGGACCTCGATGGGACGGTCGCCGGGGCGGGGGTCGACGAGGGGACAGCGCGTCCCCGTGTAGATCGTCGGCATGCAGCGGTTGCAGTGGATGCACCCGGACGCGTCGGAGACCCCGGCCCGCCAGTCGTTGATCAGGTCCGGGTCGTGCAGGAGCGCACGACCCATGGCCACGAACTCGAACCCTGCGTCGATGCCCTTCTGCGCGGTGTCGAGGCGGCTGATCCCGCCGAGGAGCACGAGCGGCATCCGCACCGCCTCGCGGAAGCGCAGCGCATCGGCGAGGAAGTACGCCTCCTCGTAGGGGTAGGAGCGCAGGAAGCCCTTGCCGAAGAGGCGGAACCCGGCCCGCAGGTGCCACGGCAACGTGGCTGCGAACTCGGGCGTGGGGGCGTCGCCCTTGAACAGGAACATGGGGTTCATGAGCGAGCTGCCCCCGGTGAGCTCGAGCGCGTCGAGGGCGCCGTCGGCCTCGAGCCAGCGCGCGACCTGCACCGACTCGTCGATGCCGAACCCGCCCCGGTAACCGTCCTCCATGTTGAGCTTGGCCGTCACCGCGACCGCGGAGCCGACCGCGTCGCGCACCGCGATCGCCACCTCGCGGGCGAAGCGCGCCCTGTGCTCGAGCGCTCCCCCCCAGGCGTCCTTGCGCCTGTTCAGCATCGGGCTCAGGAACGAGCTCAACAGGTAGTTGTGGCCGAGGTGGATCTCGAGGGAGTCGAAGCCGGCGTCGACGCAGAGCCTCGCGCTGCGGCGGTAGTCGGACGTGATGCGGGCGATGTCGTACTCGGTCGCCGCTCTCGTGCGGCGCATCCCCAGCGGGTTGAAGAAGCGTCCGGGTGCGATCGCCTGCGCCTTGTTCGACGCCGCGTTCGCGACCGGCCCGGCGTGGCCGATCTGCGCGGCGGCAGCGCCGCCCTCGGCGTGGACGGCGTCGGTGATGTGCCGCAGGCCGGCGACGGCGCTCGGCACCACGACGATGCAGCCGTCGTCTGTACGACCCTCGGGCGCTACGGACAGGTACGCGACGGTCGTCAGCGCCGCGCCCCCGGCGGCGACACGGCGGTGGAACTCCACGAGGTCGTCGGTGACGGCACCGCCGGGCGAGTACCCCTCGAACGTCGCCGCCTTGACCACCCGGTTCCGCAGCGTGAGCGGTCCCAGCTCCACGGTGTCGAACAGCGATGCCATACCCTAAGTCTGTCCGGGCGGGGACAGGACCCCAAACCAGAGGCACGGGACCGATCCATGAGCGACATCGGCAGCTTCGACGACGCCCGCGCAGCGGTCGCGGCGGGGACACCGGTCGACGCGGCGGCACGTGCGCTCGTCGCGCAGCTCACACCGGAGGAGCGGCTCTGGTGCCTCGACGGCGACGCGCCGACGTGGGCGGGGATCGCGTTCCTCGCCGAGGACGGCTACCACAAGGCGCCCTTCGTCGCGGGTGAGATCGAGCGCGTCGGCGTCGGCGGGATCCGCTTCAGCGACGGGCCCCGCGGCGCCGTGGTCGGCAACGCGACGTGCTTCCCGGTCGCGATGGCCCGCGGCGCCACGTGGGATCCCGCGCTCGAGGAGCGTGTCGGCGACGCGATCGGCGCCGAGCTGCGCGCCGCCGGCGCCAACCTGACAGGGGCGGTCTGCGTCAACGTCCTGCGTCACCCGGCGTGGGGCCGCGCGCAGGAGACCTACGGCGAGGACCCCCACCACGTCGGCGAGCTCGGCGCCGCCTTCACCCGCGGCCTGCAGCGCCACGTGATGGCGTGTGTGAAGCACTTCGCGTGCAACTCGATGGAGAACGCCCGCTTCACGGTCGACGTCGAGGTCGACGACGTCGCCCTGCACGAGGTCTACCTACCGCAGTTCAAGCGGATCGTGGACGAGGGTGTCGCCGCGGTCATGTCCGCGTACAACAGCGTCAACGGCGACTGGTGCGGCCAGAACGGCGACCTCCTCACCGGGGTCCTGCGCGACGAGTGGGGCTTCGGCGGGCTCGTGATCAGCGACTGGATCTTCGGCCTGCGTGACGCCGCGCAGTCGCTGCGTGCCGGCCTCGACGTCGAGATGCCCTACCGCATGGTGCGCGCTCGCCATCTGCCTGCGGCGCTGGAGCGCGGCGACGTGTCCTGGGACGATGTCGACCGCAGCGCAACGCGCATGGTCGCGACGCTGCTGCGCTTCGACGACGTCCTGTCGGCCCCGGCTGCCGGTGCCGGGGTGCTCGGCGCGCCGCAGCATCGAGAGCTCGCACGCGAGGTCGCCGCACGCTCGGTCGTGCTCCTTCGCAACGAGGCCGTAGATGGCGTGCCGGTCCTGCCTATCGACGATGGTGCGTCGGTCGCGGTGGTTGGTCGCCTCGCTGGCAGCGTCAACCTCGGCGACGCCGGCTCCAGCGACGTGTGGGACCTCGACTGCGCCACGGTCCTCGACGGGATCGAGGCGCGGTGGGCGCACGTCTCATACGACGACGGCAGCGACCCCGAGCGTGCCGCCGCCGTCGCCGCGGGGGCCGACGTCGCCGTCGTCGTCGCCGGCTACACGTTCCTCGACGAGGGCGAGTTCATCGGGACACCCGACCCGGCGCTGTCGAGCCTCTTCCCCGGCGAGGACGATCCCGCCGAAGCCGAGCGCTTCGGCGCCTGGTTGGCGTCGTTGCCGGAGACGGTGAAGCCGCCCCGGGTCGCCGAACGGCCTGCCGGCTTCGCGGTCGGCGGCGACCGCGGATCCCTGCGCCTCCCAGATGAAGATGTGGCGCTCGTGCGCGCCGTCGCCGCCGCCAACCCGCGCACCGTCGTGGTCCTGCAGGCGGGCAGCGCCGTGGTCGCGTCGGAGTGGGTGGACGCCGTTCCCGCCGTCGTGCAGGCGTGGTACGGCGGTGCCGAGGCCGGGCCGGGACTCGCCGACGTGCTCGCCGGTGCTGTCAACCCGTCGGCGCGGCTGCCGTTCAGCGTCCCCGCGGACGAGGCCGACCTGCCGCCCTTCGACCGCGACGCCACCTCGTTCCGCTACGACCGCTGGCACGGGTGGTGGCACCTCGCCCGCAACGCCACGGCGGCGGCGTTCCCGTTCGGGTTCGGCCTCTCGTACACGACGTTCGCGCTCGCCGGAGTGGAGGTCACGGCTGCGGGCGGTGCGGTCGTAGCGCGAGGTGTTGTGCGCAACACCGGCGACCGTGACGGCGCCGACGTCGTGCAGGTCTACGCCGCCCTTCCCGATCCCGACGCGCCGCCGCGCCTGGTCGGGTTCGCCCGCGTGGAGGTCCCCGCGCACGAAGAGGTCCGCTTCGAAGTCGTCGTGCCGCTCGACCGCCTCGCCACGCGCGACCCGCAGCGGCGTGCCTGGACACCCGCGGCCGGCCGGCACCGTTTCACGGTCGCCCGCCACGCATCCGACCCAGACGCGGTCAGTGTCGACGTCGACCTCTGAACCACCCGCCCTGCGTTGGATAACAGACCGGCCACCTGAGTGACGTTGGATGACGAGAGGCGCGCTTTTGCGCGTCCTGGTTATCCAACCCCCCAGCTGGCCGGATCGTTATCCAAGCCTGCGGCGTCAGAACAGCCAGGGGTCCTTCAGGTCGAGGTACTCGTCGAGGGTGGAGGCAGCCATCGCCTGTTCCATCTGCGCCTGCACGTCCGCGGGCATCTCCTTGGACTCGCCGGCGCGCGCCTCCGCCTCGGAGCTGAAGTAGGCGAAGTCGAAGTAGGTGCCGTCGTCGATGCGGACCGTGACCATGCCGAGGACGTCGGGACGGAACTCCTTCATGGTCTCGGCGAAGTCGTCCATCTGCGCCAGAACCTTGTCGTAGGCGGCGGCGTCGGTTATGCGACCCCGCATGACCTGGACGAAGCCGGCGTCGTCGGAGCCGCCGTCGCCGCCGGTGATCACGTCGGCGGCGTTGGCGAACGCGACGCCGGCGAGGCACTTCTCGGTCTCGGCCCACCACGCGCCCTGCTCGGGCCGGTCGCTGTTGCGGCGCCCGTCGTCCTCGGTGGCGAAGCGGATCATCACCACGAGCTTGCCGTCGTCGGTGATCCCGCCCGTGGTCCCCAGGTATCCGGAGGCGCCCGGGCGGATCTCGTCATGCCAGCGCTGCACCTGGCGGCGGAGGCCCTCCTCGTCGGTCACCTGGGCGGTTATGACCTGCGCGAACACGGCAGTCTCCTCGGTAGCGGCACCTGGGACCCGCGCAGTCTCGCACGTCCGGTGCTGTCATGCACGTGTGCACAGCGATCCCCGCTCAGACGGGCTCGTGCTCGGGGCAGTTGACGCGGAGCTCGCTCGACGGGAGCGCGCAGTCGAGGAGTGCGCAGCGATGTGCGGCGCCACGCTGGCGATGGTGGCGGCACGTGAAGCAGGTCCGCGCGACGGTGACGGTGCCGGCATCGACGAGGCCGGCGAGGACCGTGAGGAGCGCCTCGAGCGTGGCAGCTTGCACCGGCGCGGGTAGGGCCTCGACGGCACACGCGACGTCGGCATCGACGCGGCGGATCTCGGCGACCACACGGTCGCCGCCGCGGGTCAATGTGAGCAGAGAGCGGCGCGCGTCGGCGTCGTCGCGACGGCGCCGAACAAGGCCCTTGCGCACCAGTGCGTTGAGCGAGTCGGTGACGGTCGGCTGGGCCACCCCGAGCTCCGCGGCTAGCTCGCCGACGTAGGGGAGGGGTGGGGGCCCGTCGGCGAGCGTCGCGAGCAGGTCGAGCTGCAACGGTGTCAGTCCATGAGCTGTCGCGACGCCCTGGCGGTGGATGCGGCGGGCACGGCCGAGGCGCTCGAGCGCGGCGCCCACCCTGGCCGCAAGTGCCGCGGGGCGGTCGCCGCCTGCAGCCTCGCTCACGACTCGGTGAGGAGCTTGCCGATGTGCGCGCCGAGGACGAGGTCGTCCTGAGCGCCGAAGAAGCTGTGGCGGAGGCGCCCGCCGCGGTCGACGAGCAGCGTCGACGGTGTGCCGCGCAGCCCGTAGCGCGCCATCGTGGCCGGGATCGCGTCGCCGTCGACGTGGCGGTCGATCGCGACCGGGAACTCGATCGCGTACTCGTGGAGGAAGACCCTCAGGGCGTCGGGCCCCATCACGTCGTGGTGCTCGAAGACGGTGTGCAGGCCGAGCACCACGACCTGGTCACGCGCGAAGGCGCGGTGGACGCGCCGCGCCTGGGGGAGGCCGTGACTGATGCAGCCGGGGCAGAGCATCTGGAACGTCTCGATCACGACAACGCGTCCGCGCAGGTCGGCGAGGTCGAGGGCGTCGCCGCTCGCCCAATCGGACACGTCGAGGGTCATCATCTCGGGCTCGGCCATAGGGCAGATATATAGGATACCTATCTATATGTCAATGAGCGCCTTGTCAACCAGACGATTGACATATCCGTCCAGTCGGGCTACTGTGTCAACCAAACAGTTGACACAGTTGGAGGTGAAATGACGGACGCCTTGTCGAGGGTCTTCGCTGCGCTCGCGGATCCCACACGACGCGAGATCGTGGCCCGCCTCGCTGCCGGCGACGCCACGGTCATGGAGATCGCGGCACCCTTCGACGTGTCCAAGCAGGCCGTTTCCAAGCACCTGCGCGTCCTCGAGGACGCCGGGCTGGTGTCACGCAAGGGAGAGGAGTACCGCAAACCCGTTCACCTCGAGGCCGAGGTGTTCGACCTCATGACCAAATGGATCGAGCGCTACCGCCGCCAGGCCGAGGAGCGCTACCAGCGCCTCGACCGGGTGCTCGCAGACATGGACCGGACCGAGACGAAGAGCCGCCCGAGGAGGGACCGAGCATCATGACCATCACACGTATCGCAGAGGCCGAGATCGAAGCCGACCCGGCGCTGCCGATCATCCGCATCACCCGCGACTTCGCCGCCACTCCCGCCCAGCTACTCCGTGCCCACGTCGATCCCGAGCTGTTCGCGCGCTGGGTCGGCCCCGACGGGATGGACACCCGCATAGTCGAGTGGGACGCCCGCGACGGTGGGGCGTGGCGCTACGTCGCCGGCCGCGGCGACGAGGAGTACGCCTTCCGCGGATGCTTCCACCAGATCACCGACGACCGCATCGTTCAGACGTTCACGTGGGAGGCAATGCCCGACGACGTGTCGCTCGAGACGCTGCGCTTCGAGGACCTCGGCGACGGCTACACGCGCCTGCACGCGCAGTCGCTCGTGGACAGCTTCGAGTCCCGCGACGCATGGCTGTCGTCGGGGATGGAGGTCGGCGTCAACGACGGCTACGCCAAGCTCGACGCACTCCTCGCCGGCGGAGCTGTGTCGTGACCCTGTCCCCGGCGCAGGAGTACCGAGTGACCGCGGCCCGTTTCGGCGAGCTCGTCGACGGGGTCTCCGACCCCGCGGTCTGGGAGCGGCGCTCGCCCGTGCCGGAGTGGAGCGCGCGCGATGTCGTCCGTCACGTGGTCGAGTGGTTTCCGAGCTTCCTCGAAGACGGCGCCGGCATCACCCTCCCGCAAGGGCCGAGCGTCGACGACGACCCCGTCGCCGCCTGGCACACGATGAGTGACGGCGTGCAGGCGCTCCTCGACGACCCGTCGTCGGCCGACAAGGTGCTGTCGAACCCCCACATCGGTGAGGTGCCGGTGCCCGCGGCGGTCTCGCAGTTCTTCACCAGCGACGTGTTCATGCACACCTGGGACCTTGCCCGCGCCACTGGCCAGGAGGTGGTGCTCGACCCCGACCGCTGCGCGGCCTACCTCGAGGGCATGCTGCCCCTCGACGACGTGCTGCGTGCGAGCGGGCAGTACGGGCCCAAGGTCGAGGTCCCCGTCGACGCCGACGCCCAGACCAGGCTGCTCGCCTTCATCGGTCGTGACCCTCACGCCTGAGCTCCTCCCGGGACTGCGCTGACGAAGCCGTCCGCTCGATGCGCACGAGCATCGCGGCGGACGGGGTCACCTTGGCGTTCAGGTAGGTGCTCAGGCGCGACGCGCTGGTGCCGACGAGCGCCGCGAAGGCCGCCCTGGTGAGTCCGGAGCGTTCGAGGGCGTCACGCACGCGCGCGGCGACCTCGGCGCGGTCGGCGACGTCTGCTGCCGCTCGCGCACGTTCGATCGCGAGGCGGAACAGCGTGCTCACGCCATCGGGCTCGCGGTAGGAGAGGTAGCGCTCGACGCGACGTGCGACCTGGCCCCACGGAGAGGCGCGGATCTCCGCGAACACCGGCTGCCAGTCCGCCACGAGGCCGCGGTCGATCACGGTGACGAGTGCCTCGAAGGGCCACGTCGTCACGTCGTCGCCGGGTGACGCGTCGACGTTGCGGAACTGCACCGGCATCAGGTTGCGCCACCGAGTCGGAGGGCGAGCTCGCGGCACGCTGCCACGACGTCGTCCCAGCGATGCCAGCGCGGGTCCAAGCCCTTGTAGCGGGGCAGTTCGTCGATCACGTCGGTGTCGCGGGGCGCGGGTTCCGCCAGCGCGATCACGAGCGCCGTCAGCACCGACCCCTCCTCGCCGGAGCGATCCGCGTAGTAGGCGTCGATCCCGGACAGCACGGTCACCGCTTCGTCGGCGCCGAGGTGGTCTGCGAGCGCCACGACGTCGAGGTAGTCGCGCACGACGTTGCGCTGCACGACGAGGTAGGCCTTGACCCGCAGAGCTTCGGGCGCGGTGGGCGCGACGACGCTGCGGCCGTTCCCGACGTCGACCGTGCACGTCTCGAGCGGGCGCGTGCGGCGCATCTGGCGCAGGCCTGCCTCGACACCGCCGAGGGAGCCCATGATCGTGAACGGCGGTTTCGAGGCCCGCACCGACGTCGCCCACCCGTCGGTCGCCTCGACCGCGTCGAGCACCGCCGCGTAACGGTCGGTGAGGTCGGCGATGACGTGGTCGTGGTCGAAGGAGTCGCGGTGGCCGGCGTGCAGTGCAGCGGCGGACCCTCCGACGAGCACCGCGTCGGGGACGACCTCTTGCAGGCGCGCAGCGGACTGCAGGACACGGCGCAGCGTCGGGCTCGGCCTCTGGGGCATACTGTTATCATATCTGATACACATACTGTGGAATCTCGATCGGGGAGGCGGAATGCCGCAGCTGCTGCGTGTGCAGAACTTCTGCGTGTCACGAGACGGCTTCGGGGCCGGTGAGGGCCAGAGCCTGGATCGCCCGTTCGGTCATGCCGACCCGGGCGCGATGATGTCGTGGGCCGGTGCCACGGCGAGCTGGCCGAACCGGACCGATCCCGGTGGCAGCCGCGGACTCGACGACTACTTCACGCGCGACTTCCGCAACAACATCGGCGCCGAGATCATGGGCCGCAACAAGTTCGGTCCCCAGCGCGGTCCGTGGGCGGATCACGAGTGGAAGGGATGGTGGGGCGACGAGCCGCCGTTCCGCACGCCGGTGTTCGTGCTCACCCACTATCCGCGTCCGTCCTTCGCGCTGGCGGACACGACGTTCCAGTTCCTCGACGCGTCCCCCGCGGAGGCGCTCGATGCGGCGAAGGCGGCCGCGGACGGCCGCGACGTGCGCCTCGGTGGCGGTGTCGCGACCGTGCGCGAGTTCCTCGACGCCGACCTCGTCGACGCCATGCACGTCGTCGTCGCGCCGCTCGACCTCGAGCGCGGGGAGCGCCTCTGGGAAGGTCCCGACGAGCTCACGGACCGCTTCCACCTCGAATCGGTCCCGAGCGCGAGCGGTGTCACGCACCTGATCCTCTGGCGCCGCTGACCGGCCCGCGCACGGACTCTGGGGTCAGAGGCTCAGGGCGCCGAAGCGTTCGGCGTCGTCGGCGGCGTAGCGCATCACCACGTCGTCGCCGGATGCGACCGCAGCGATGCGTTGCACCGCCTCGGCCAACCGCGAAGCCGGGATGGCGCACGTCATCTGAGACGCGGGCATGCCGGTGCGGACACGGCTGACAGCGCAGCCGAGGCTCGTCGCCACCTCGCCCTGCTGTGCGATGGCGATGATGTGGCACTGCGGCTTGCCCTCGAGACGCATGTCGGGGAAGGCGTCGTTGACGACCATCAACTGGCTGGCGTCGATGCGCAAGAAGACGACGTCGGGATCGACGGGTGTTTCGGCGAGCGGTCCGTAAGTCACGTACGCGGGTGCATCCTCGACGTGCGGTAGCTGCTGCGCGGCCTCCACGGTCACCCATCCGCACTCCAACAGAGTGGCCACGTCGCCGCTGCTGGTCAGCGCCTCCCAGTCGATCATCCCGTGGGTGTACTGGCCGACGCTGCAGTTGCCGTGGTCGGCGGGGACGGTCGTGAACGTGCGCTCCGCCGCGAGCATCCAGAAGACGCAGCCGGCGGGGACGCGGCCGGTCATGCCGTCGTCGTTCGGCGCGGGCATCGGTGCGTCGAAGAGGCGCACACCCTCGGGCGCCGCCTGCCCGAAGGTGATCGCGACGGGAGCGACGTCGAGGCCGAGCGCCTCCTCGAGCTGTGCGGCCAGGTCTCTCCAGTCGGGCATGTCGGTGTCTTCCTTGTCGTCGACCGTCCGCAACGTAGCGTGCCTTGTCGGCGACCGGCAGATCCAGCCGCCGGCGGCATAACTTCGAAAAGGAAGCGAAGGAACCACGGATACGCGTACACAAGGCGTGTGCCCCAGGAGGGTTGCCATGCGTGTCGACTACAGCGCCGTTCTCCCGGAGGCACTCTCGGCCATGCTCGGCCTCGAGCGGGTCGTCCACGACAGCTCCCTCGACCCGTTCACGGTCGAGCTCGTCAAGCTGCGGGCGTCACAGATCAACGGCTGTGCACGCTGTGTCGAGATGCACACCAAGGACGCACGCGCTCTCGGCGAGGACCAGGAACGCCTCGACCTCGTCGCGGTGTGGCGCGAGGCCGAGTGCTTCACGGCATCCGAGCGGGCCGCGCTGAGGTGGTGCGAGGCGCTCACGAACCTCCCGGCGAACGGAGCACCCGACGACGCCTACGAGGAGGTCGCCGGCCACTACGAGGCCGACGAGCTCGTCGCACTCACGATCGCGATCGCGGCGATCAACGGCTGGAACCGCCTCAACGTCGCCTTCCAATCGCCCACCGGCGGCTACGTTTCCCCGCGCAAGCCGCTCGACCGCGCCGGCTGACGCGCACGCGGACACTCGACCACCCACCAGGAGCAAGGCGTTGGGACAACAGGGCTGCGGTGTCGGACGCGGGCTGCTGCAGGCGGGCCTGTCTGTCGCCGAGACGGCGGTCGTCGCCGCAGGCATCGACGCTCTCTGGCGCGGACGCTCGCTGTCGCCGCGGGAGATCTGGCCGCAGGACCCCGTCGTCGCCGAAGAGGTCTTCGCGTCGCTCGCCGCTGCGGGCCGCGCCGAGGTCGACGACGCAGGTCGCGTGTTCGGGGTGCACGGCTTCACGCTGTCGCATACGCGTCACACCATCTTCCACGGCGACGTGAAGGTCCACACCTGGTGCGCCTTCGACAGCATCGGGATCCCGGCCGCGTTCGGCCTCGACGCCACCGCGGCGACCGACTGCCCGACCTGCGGCCGCGGGCTGACCGTCGCGATCAGCGGCGGTGTGCCCGAGCAGTCCGTGCCGGCCGGCGAGCTCGCGCAGTGGCTGCCCGAGGCGGCCGCGACCGGTGACCTGATGGGCAAGTTCTGCGCCAACGCCGACATCTACTGCAGTCGTGCGCACCTCGAGCAGCGCATCGACACCGCGACCGCAGCCGGCAGCGTCCTCACCGTCGCCGACGCCGCCCGCGTCGGGCGCGAGGTCTGGGCCGACGTCGCCGGTCTCGCCGAGGTGCCCTGAGGCGGAACCTCGCGGTTCAGCCGCGCGCGACGCTGCGCGCCAGCGCCGGGCGGTCGATCTTGGCGTTGTGGCGACGGTCGACGGGGATCCTGTCGACGAAGACGACCGAGCGCACGAGCGCGGTGGCCTCGTGGTCGGCGGCGACGGCGAGCAGGTCAGAGCGCAGTTCGTCGTCGGCGACGCTGGAGTCCCTGTCGCGCTCGACGACGAGGGTCGCCACCGCCGCGTCACCGTGGTCGACGCCGACAAGGGCGCTGCGGGCCACGCCGGCGACGGTGTTGAACACCGGTTCGCAGCAGAGCGGGTAGACGACGCCGGCGTCGGTGACGACGCGGTGCGACACACGCCCGCACACCCAGAGGCGGCCCATGTCGTCGAGGTAGCCGGTGTCGCCGAGGCGGTGCCACACGCCATCCGCGTCGGGGATCTTGTTCGCCGCCGTCGACTCGGGCGCGCGGTAGTAGTCCTCGCTGATGTGGGGGCTGCGTGCCACGACCTCGCCGATCTCGCCGGCGGGCAGCTCGGTGGTGTCGTCCCACGACGCGATGGCGTCGTCGGCGACCTCCACGATCCGGACCTCGACACCGGGCAGCGGCGTGCCGACGCAGACGCCGGCGCCGTCCTCGGTCGCCTTCCACGTCTCGCCGAGGACGGTGTCGCCGGAGATCTCGGCGACGGGCAGCGCCTCGGTGGCGCCGTAGTCGGAGTACATCTCGCCGTCGGGGCCGAGCATCGACTTGACGGCCGCGAAGAGGGGGCCGGGGACCTCGGCGCCGCCGCACACGATGCGGCGCAGCGACGGCGCCGTGACACCGTGGGATGACGCGTACTCGGAGAGGTTCGCGAGCAGCGCCGGCGAGCCGAACATCGAGCGCACCCCGCGGTCTTCGATGGTCCCGAGCAGCTTCGCGGGATCGGCGTCGCCGGGGCCCTTGAGCGCGAAGTCCATGGGCGGGACGACGACCGTGCCGCCGGTCGAGAGGCCGATCACCCAGAACATCGGGAACGTCGGCATGTCGACGACCTCGCGGCCGTCGTCGAAGCCCCACTGCTCTTTCACGAGCGCGACCATCGCGGCGAGGTTGCGGTGTCGCATCACCGTCGGCTTCGGCTGCCCGGTGCTTCCCGTCGTGAACGCGATGACGGCGAGGTCCGCGGGTGACACGTCGGCGGGGACCGGGTCGGCGTCGCTGCGGTCGCAGAGGGAGTCGAGGGTGTGCATGCCCGGCGGTGCCACGGGCGCGACGACGACGTTGGTGCGGATGCTGCCGCGGCCCCAGCCGAACGCGAGGCGCCCGGCGTGGGCCTGCGGGGTGCCGAAGAACACCTCGGGGCCGACGCGGCGCAGGCACCGCGCGACCTGGCGCAGCCCGTGGCTGTGCGGCTCGATACCGACCATGACCGCTCCGACACGCCACAGGGCGACACCGAGGACGACGGCGTCGAAACAGGGCGGCACCATGAACGAGCACAACGTGCCCTCGGCCACGCCGATGCGGCGCAGGCCGACTGCGAGCGCCTCGGCCTTGTCGCTGAGCTCGCGGTACGTGTAGGTCCGGTACCGGCGGCCGACGATCGGCCACTCGTGGGCGTGCACGAGCGCCACCCTGTCGGGGTCGGTGCGTGCGATCTCGCGGACCTCGTCGGCGATTTGCAGGGTCTGGCCGCCGTTCATTCGGCGCCTCCTCGCGGCGACACGGGTTCGGCCGGGCCCGCGGCGGGCAGGTGCTCGGCGAGGAACTGCTCGATCTCGCGCGTGACGAGGGCGGGCTGCTCCAGCATCGGCAGGTGACCGCAGCCGCCGAGCACCTCCTCGCTGGCGGATCCCAACCGCCGGCCGAGGTCACGTCCGACGCGGGTCGAGAGGATGCGGTTGCGTGCCCCGTAGATCGTGCAGACAGGCACGCCGAGGTCGGCGGCCGCCTTGTGGTCGAGCGCCGCGTAGGCGTCCATGTCGTCGAGCACGTCCACGAGCGCGGGGAGCTGGTCGCGGCGGCGGTTGCACGCGATCAGGTCGGCGTCGTGGTGCAGGCCCTGTTCGACGCCGTCGGCGCCGAGCTGCATGCGCAGCGTCAGCTCCGCCACGATCCGCGGCGGCACGACCTTGCGTGCGACGCCGCGCACCACCGATGCCGGCCACGGCGCCCAGCGCTTCATCGTGTGGAGCACGCCGATGCCACCGGCGGCGAATGTCGCCTCGGTGAGCGGGTTCACGAGCACGAGGCCGGCGACCGCGTCGCGCTCTCGCGCCGCGACCGCGGTGGCGATGTTGCTGCCCATGCAGTTGCCGACGATCACGATCGGTGCCGTCATGACGTCGCGCACCAACGCGGATACGACCTCGACGTAGCCGTCGAGGTCGATCCCGGCGGCGGGCCGTGGCGACGCGCCGAAACCCGGCAGGTCGACGGCGACGGTGCGGTAGCGGTCCGACAGCGCTGCGGTCTGGTTGCGCCAGATGGTGTGGGACGTGCCGCCGTTGTGCAGGAACAGCACTCCGGGCCCGTTACCCGATTGCTCGTACGCGACCGTCACGCCGGCGTGCTCGTAGGTGTCCATGTCGATCTCCTCCTCATGGTGTGGTCGTGGTGGTTCCGTCGAGTTGGTGTGCGAGCTCCATGAGCGGCTCCTCGAGCTCGGGCAGCCGGTCCGCCTGCCCTGTGCCGACGAGGTGGGTGACCATCGAGCTCACGGCGCTCACGAGTGCCTCGACGGCGAAGCGCTGCTCGGGGCTGTCACCGAACGGTCCCGGCCGGTCGCCGAGGGTCGCGGCGACGAGGTCCACGAACAGCCCCAGCGACTCGTGGCGCTGCTCGATCGCGTCGGACCCGGCGGCGTACACCTCGACGAGGAAGGTCCGCGCCAGCTCCGGCGCAGCGGCGAGCCAGGCGAGGTAGGCGCGGAGCACGGCGCGGAGGCGCTCGAACGCGTCGTCGCCGCCGGCGCCGCTGTCGTTCGGCGCGGCCGTCGTGGCTGCCTCGAGCGTCGAAGCCATGGCCGCCGCCGCCCACGCGTACGCGGCGGCGAAGCAGTCGTCCTTGTCGCGGAAGAGCGCGTAGAACGTGGCCCGCGACACCCCGGCGCCGCGGACGACGTCGGCGACGAGTGTGTTCGCGAAGCCCTTGGCGCCGACGGCCTCGGTCATCGCGATCAGGATGCGCTCGCGCTGGGACGCCTCGACCTCTTCACGGGTCAGCTTGTGCGGGCCTCGTGGCAGCGGCGCGGTGGACGTGGGCACCCGGGTCCTCCGGGGGGAGTGGACGCTGCCCTGCAGAGTAGTGTACGCCAGCGTTCATTACTAGCGGGCTCGGCCGAGCCTGCCTGCGAGCCAGCGGAAGCTCTGGCCGGCACCGCTGGGCGTCACGTGCACGGTCCGCCGTTCCTCGACGATCTCGGCGTCCGCGAGCAGCGTGTGCATCTCGGTCCCGCTGTAGCGGTGCACGGCGAGGCCGGAGCAGTGGGTGGGCCCGTCCTCGGCGAACTCGCCGATCACGAACGCGCCGCCTGGGACGAGGGCGCTGTGCATCACGTCGAGGTAGGCGTCGACGTCACCGGGGCCGGTGAGGAAGTGCAACAGCGCGCGGTCGTGCCACACGTCCCAGCGTCGCCGCGGCACCCAGGCGCGCACGTCGGCGACGATCCACTCGACGCCGTCGACGTCGGCGCCCGCGGCCGACATGCGCTCGCGTGCCGCGTCGATCGCGACCGCCGAGATGTCGACGACCGCCACCCGGTCGCCACGCTCGACGAGGTGGTCGACGAGACGGCCGGCACCCCCGCCGACGTCGACCACCGACCGCGGGGACGGCGGAGCGACGGCGTCGATGAGCTCCAGAGACGTCTGCGGCGTCGCCTCGAACCACGAGACGTCGACGGGGGAGGTGCTGCGGTAGCGGTCGTCCCAGTGCCTGACCGCGGCCTCGGTGTCGTCCCGTGTCATCAGGGGCCCATTATCGGCTCCGACCGTGGTCGGCGACGACTGCCGGCGTCCCTACACTGCTGTGATTCAGTTGCCCCCGGAACCCAGGGTCCGCATGGAGTCCCCAGCCTCTCGCGTATCGCTTGCAGCCGTGCTCGTCGCGCTGGTCGGGGTGGCCTTCCTGGCATGGGGACCGATCGCGCGTGCGGCGCAGTCCGATGCTGTGCCGGCGGTCGGGGAGGCGGATCCGGCGAGCACCGCCGAGGAGGCACCTGCCGCCGACGAGCCGGCCGTGGAAGCTCCGGACCAGAAGGCGGAGCCCGAACCCGAAGCGGACCCGCGCCCGGCACCCGATCCCGCGCCCGACCCAGCAGTGGCCTCCCCCTCGGCCGCCACGCCTGCTGAGGAGGAGGCGAGCGCGGCCCCCGCGATCACCGCCGACGCGGCACCGGCCTCCACCTACGCCGACTGGACCGTCGGCGGCGCCAACCCGTCATGGACCGGCACGACGACTCTGCCCGGTGCCGTGAACTTCCCACTCGCAGGCTTCGTCACCGACAGCACGACACCGACGATCCCGTCGGGGGCGTCGTCGTTCCTCGGACCTCTGACCCCCTTCGGTGCGGTCTTCGGGTCGTCCCAGGACGAGCCCTATCTCAACGTCCGCACCGCGGTAGGCATCACCCCGTCGACGACGACGTTCACCTTCGACACCGCCACTCCGCCGTTCGGGTGGGGCTTCGCCCTCGGCGACATCGACGCCGACACCGTCACGATCAGCGGCACCGACAAGGCCGGCGATGCGCTGACGCCGGCCGAACTCGGGTTCATGGGTGTCTTCAACTACTGCTCGGTGTCACCCCAGCCAGGCAGCTGCACCACGCCGACACCACGCGGACACCGGACTGCGAGTCGATCGCCTCGGCTGAGGGCGTTTCGCCCCTAGTCGGGGTTGTCGTAGAGGTGTTGGTTGTCGGGGTGTAGGGGTGGTCGGGTGGTGCCGATGGGGGTGCCGTCGGGTCTGTAGAAGTGGAGTTGGTGTTCGGGGTTGCCGCTGATGCGGAAGCCTTTGGTGGTGCGGTTGTCGTGGTGGTGGACACAGAGCAGGATGCCGTGTTCGG
Source organism: Acidimicrobiia bacterium (assembly GCA_019695375.1). Classification (GTDB taxonomy): domain Bacteria; phylum Actinomycetota; class Acidimicrobiia; order UBA2766; family UBA2766; genus JAIBAC01. The sequence goes on along the minus strand of JAIBAC010000003.1, from coordinate 30,881 downwards.
TGTCGGTCGGGCCCTCGGGGAGGGGTGGTTCGTGGTGGACCTGGAGGCCGATGGTGTTGTTGCACCCCGGCCAGCGGCATGTCCCATCGCGTTCGGCGATGCGGCGGTACACGTGTGGGGGCCAGTTGCGTGAGGTGCGGCCGATGCCGATCGGGCGTCCGCAGGGGTCGTCGAGGCTGACTTCGAGCCGGGCGGTGTTGGCGAGGTGTCGTGCTTGTTCGGCGCTGATCCAGGCGGGGAAGGGCAGGTCGACGGTGGCGTCGGTGTCTTCGAGGCGGGCGAGGGTGTCGAGGGTGGTGTGGACGACCATGGTGGCGCGGTCGGCCCATGTGGAGGGTTTGGCGGCAGTGACGAGGTCGTGGAGCGCTCGGGCGAGACGTTCGCGTCGCGGGATGGGTTCGGCGGTGTCGGGGTCGGGGCTGTAGCGGTCTGCTTGGCGGGTGAGGGCGGCTTCGATGCGGGCGAGGGAGGTGGTGTCGAAGTGGGCTGAGATGTGTCCGCCGCGGCCGTCGTGGTCGTGTTCGATGTGGACGCGGTTGGGTTTGGGGGTGGGGTCGGGGTCGTCGTCTTTGGGCCGGTGTTTGGTGGCGTGGCGTCGTAGGGCGTTGGCTGAGAGTGCGGGTGCGTGTTCGGCCCAGTGGGTGTCGGTTTCGGTGGTGACGAATCGTGAGAGCTCGTAGGTCTGGTCGAAGGACAGCTCGCCGTCGGCGAATCGGGCCCAGATGGCGGGGAGTTCGGTCATGGCTTCGGCGACGTCGGCGATCTGGTGGGCGTGGTTGCTGTGGTGGCGGCCGGTTGTGGCGATCCAGTCGGCGATGGTGCGGGCGCCGTCGGCGATGTGTTCCTCGGTGGACGCTATGGGTGCGAGGAGGGTGGCTTTGCAGGCTTGCAGGAATGACTCGCGGCCTTCGATCTGGTTGTAGAGGTCGGTCTTCTGCGCTGGTGTGAGGGTGTCGAAGAGTGTCTGCAGTTCGGCGTACTCGGCCATGGCACTACGATACAAACCACCTGTGACAGAAACGCCTAGTTACGACAGAAATCGGCATGTCAAACTGGCTCTCACAAAACCACAGACCTCCAGTCAGGTGTCTCTCCTAGTGGGCCGACTATCCGGCTGGCGCGGCGGTGATCTCGACGGGTAGGCCGGCGCGCCGCCACTCGGGGAAACCGTCCTCGAGACGGCGCGCAGTGATTCCACGGGATCCGAGTGCCCTGACGGCGTCGTGCGCGAACGCACAGTACGGGCCACGGCAGTAGGCGACCACGTCGGCGTCGTCGGTGATCCGGCTCAACTGGTCGTCGAGGTGCATCGGGTCGACGGGGACGGCGCCGGGGATGTGGCCCGCCTCGTACTCCGCCTGTGGCCTCACGTCGAGGACCAGGACTCCTGGTCCAGACTCGAGGGCCGTGGCGAGCTCGTCGCGCGAGATGGTGGGGATGTCGTCGCGGGGTCCGAGATAGGCGACCACTTCGTCGCCGATTCCGGCGACGTGGGCCGCAGCGACGTCACGCATCGCCGACCACAACTCGGCGACGCGCTCGCTCGGCAGCCGGTAGAAGACGTGGTTGCCATCGCGGCGAGTGCTCACCAGTCCCGCACGCGCCAGCACCTGTAGGTGGTGTGAGGTGTTGGCGGTGGTCTGGCCGATCTCGCCGGCGAGAACCTCGACCGAGCGCTCACCCTGGGCCAGCACGTCCACCAGCTCGGCGCGGCGGCCGTGCCCGAGTGCCTTGGCGACCTCGGCGAGGCGGTCGTAGAGGGCGTCTTTGGCAGTCCTGTCGGCCATCGTGTTCTGTCCGGGTGCCGCTGCGTGGCCTCGACCCTACCTAGTCTTGTCGAAAATTCAAAAGATCTCTTGACAAGCTAGGTCCCGCACCCGACACTTCAAGTGTTCAGACAAATGCTTGAACACTTGGAATAGGGGGTGCTCATGGGGACGAACACCGTGTCCGGTGTAGACCCGGACGCACTGCGGGCCGAGGTGCGGGACAAATACACCGAGGTGGCCACCAATCCCGAGGGCAGGTTCCACTTCCACACCGGCCGCAAGCTCGCGGAGCTGCTCGGCTATCCCGTGGACGTCCTCGACGCCCTGCCCGAGGAGGCCGTCGCCAGCTTCGCGGGCGTCGACAACCCCTTCGCGGCAGGGTCGATACCGGCGGGGGCGAGGGTGGTCGACTTCGGCTCCGGCGGCGGTTTCGACTGCGTCGTCGCTGCGACTCTCGTCGGAGCCGGCGGTCGGATCGTCGGCGTCGACATGACGCCCGCGATGCTCGAGCGCTCGCGCCGCGTCGCCGCAGCGCTGGGTCTCGACAACGTCGAGTTCCGCGAGGGGATCCTCGAACAGGTGCCCGTCGACGACGGGTGGGCCGACGTCGTGATCAGCAACGGTGTGCTCAACCTCGTCGCCGACAAGGCCGGAGTCCTCGGCGAGGCTGCCCGGGTGCTGCGCCGAGGCGGCATCCTGCAGTTCGCCGACATCGCCGTGGGCGGCGAAGTGCCCGAAGCCGCGAAGTGCGACATCGAGCTGTGGACCGACTGCATCGCAGGCGGGCTGTCGGTCGACGAGTGGGCGGACCTTATAGGTGCGGCAGGCTTCGAGCGCCTTTCCATCGGACGCCGCACCGACACCTTCGCCGGTGCCGCGGGCGAGCCACGCGCGCGGGCCTTCGACGTGTACGCCCACACGTTCAGGGCTGTCAGGCCATGACCGGGCGCAGCCCCGACCGCGTGCTCGAGGTGCGAACCGACGACCCCGCTGCCCGCGAGGGCGTGCCAGCTTGGTGCCGCATCACCGCCGCCAACCTCGTCGAGGTCGTCGCCGGCGGGGCCGCGACCGTGTTCTGAGGACGACGATGCTCCACGACGCCATCGCTCTCCTGCGGGATCCCGCACTGACGTGGTCCCAGCGCCGCACCCGCATCCAAGGCTGGACCGGCGCCGACGCAGCCTGCGCCGACACTGTGACCGGAGCACAGCGCATAGGTCCCGCAGTGTGCGCTGTGGGCGGCCTGGCCGGTGCCGCGCTGGCCTCGCCGCTGCTGCTGGGCGTCTTCGCCGTGACCGCGCTGGTCGGGACGTTCGCACGCAACCACCCATTCGAGTGGGTCTACAACCGGATCGCGGCGGATCGGGGCAGGCTCCAGATGCCGCCGAATCGGGCCGCCAAGAGGCTCGGCTGCGCGATCGGAACGGTCTTCCTCGGTGGTGCGGCAGTCGCCATGGTGTCGGGGCTCACGACGTTGGGCGTGGTGCTCGCCGTCGTCCTCGGTCTGACCGCCGCATTCGTCGCTGTGACGAGGATTTGCGTCCCGTCTTTGCTCTTCACGGTGCTCTGGGGAGCCGACAGGGCAGCTGCAGCGACCCTGAAGGCGGCCGCGACCCGCCGCTCCCAGGTGACGAACCCGGAGACCGGCATCCGCACCACTGCCGCTACCGGAGACGGATGACGTTGCCGGTGACGAGGCGGGCGGCGTCGGTGCAGAGCCAACCGATCACCTCCGCCACCTCTGATGGTGCGGCGATGTGGACGTGGTCGGAACTGCTCGTCACGAAGTCGCGGACCTCGGCGGTGATCCAGCCGGTGTCGGTGACGGGCGGGTACACGACGTTGGCGGTGATCCCGTCGCCGGCGAGCTCGACCGAGGCGCTCATCGTGTAGTTCTCCAATGCTGCCTTTGCAGCGCCGTAGGACACCTGACCCGGGAATCCCATGTTCCCTCCCGAGGTGAGGCTCACGACGCGGCCCCAACCGATGCGGTGGCGCCGCACCGATTCAGCCAGCCGGGCGATCATCAGGGCCCCGCCGCGGGCGTCAACGAGGAGCTGGGGCGTGGCTGTGTCGTCACCGACCGCCTCGTTGCGGCGGCCGAGCGGATCGTCGCGGTCGGGCGCGAACGTGTCCTTGCGCCACGCGCTCGCGTTGTTGATCAGGATCGAAACCGGCCCGAGCGCCGCTTCGGCCTCGGCGAACACGATCCGCGGCGTGTCTGCGTCGGCGAGGTCGGCCTCGACCACGTGCACGCGTCGCCCTGCGTCCCGTACCGCGGCGACCGCGGCATCGGGGCCCTGTTCCCGCTGGGTGCGGTACGCGGCTGGACGGTCGGGATCGTGGTCGGCGGGCGTGTACGCGAGGTATGTGATCGCGACGTCGGCACCGAGGCGGGCGAGTGCTTCCGCGGTGGCGGCGCCGATCCCGTGGTTGGCGCCGGAGACGACGGCGACGCGGCCATGGAGGGGAGGCGTGGACATCGCACGACGGTAGGGCATCGGCGCTCGCAGCACCGGCGACCACCGCCGGTTACCGTGACCACATGAGCGACAACGCCGTGACATCGGGCCTGCTGCTCGAGACGCTGCGTGCCGAGACCGGACGGCCCGACCTCGAGTTCGAGTCGGCGCCGCTGCCGCTCTCGGGTGGCTTCTACGCGGAGATGCTCCGCTTCGGCCTCGTCGACCCGCCTGACGGCCTCGCAGGCGACCTCGTCGCCCGGATCGTGCCCGACGCCGGGGCGGGCGTCTGGGAGGCGACAGTGCAGCGCTACGTCGCAGCGCAGGGCTTCCCCACACCGGCGGTGCGCATGACGGTGGGTGCCGGCAGTGCGCTCGGCCGCTACCTCGTCGTCATGGACCATGTCGACGGCCACCCGCCGATGGCAGGCCTCGGGATCGGGGACGTCACGCTCGGCCTGCCGCGCTTGGTCCACGAGCTGCCGCGCCGCCTCGCCCGCATCGCAGCGTGCCTGCACGCCCTCGACCCCGGTCCCCTCGCCGCCGCGCTCGCCGCCTTCAACCCCCCGCACGGAGCGACGACGGCAGGGTTCGTCCACACCCAGGTCGACCTCGCGGTCGCCTGCGGCAGGCACGACCTCGCCCGTGCCGGTGAGCGCCTCCTCGCGGCCCAGCCCACCATCGGAGCGGAGGTGGTCGTCCACGGTGACCTGCACCCGTTCAACCTGCTGGTCGGACGCGACGAGACGTGGCTCGTCGACTGGACCGTCGCCGGTGTCGGCGACCCCGCGTTCACCGTCGCGTTCACCGAGCTGATGCTCGCCCACCCGCCGGTCCCGCTGCCACGCGCCGGCGCCGCCCTGCTGGCGCCGGTAGGCCGGTACGTGGCACGACGCTTCCTTCGCGCATACCGGAACCTCACCGACGCGGCACCGGAAGCGCTGCATGACGCGCAGCTGCAGTGGCATCGCAGCGTGCACGCGCTGCGCATCCTCGTCGAGCTCGCCGGCTGGAACGCAGCCGGCGCATGGCCGCAGAACGGCCATCCGTGGCTGGTGCTCGAACCCGTCGCGGCACGCCTGCTCGGTCTCGACCGCTAGCTGAGCGTGGCTCAGGCGGCTTCGAGCTCGGCCTTCATGCGTTCGAGCGTGGCCTGCATGCCGCGCTGGTTCGTCTTGCCGCGTGCCCAGCCGAGCAGCCGCCAGTACACGCGCAGCACGAAGGTGTCGGTGAGGCGGAACGACTCGGTCACGTCGGTGCCGGTGCCCGACGGCTCGAGCTCGTAGCGCCACGTGTTCACGGCTTTGCCGCGGACGCCGACGGCGAACTCGAACACCCGCTCCGGTTCGCACGCGGTCACCACGCACGGCGCCCAGTACGTGGGGCCGCGGCCGTTGCGCTTCACGTGGCCGCGGAAGCGGGCACCGACAGCGGGACCGGTCGCGCCGCCGAGCCACTCGGCCTCGAAGGTCTCGGGGCTGTACTCGCCGATGCGGGTCACGTCGCTGACGAGCGCCCAGACGGCTGCGGGTGGGGCGTCGATGTGGACGGTAACGGATCCGTGCATGACGCGATGGTACGGAGGCGGGGCGCCGTGGCACGATCTCACGCATGGGCGACGGAGCCGCCGCCGGAGACCAGCGCCTGCGCGACCTCGTGTGGCTGCGGCGCGTGCGCGACCGCATCGACCGCGAATACGCGCAGCCGCTCGACGTCGAGGCGCTCGCACGCGGGGCGCACATGTCCGCCGGGCACCTGAGCCGCCAGTTCCGCCTCGCCTACGGCGAGTCGCCGTACTCGTACCTGATGACGCGGCGCATCGAACGTGCGATGGCGTTGCTGCGCCGCGGCGACCTCAGCGTTACCGAGGTCTGCTTCGCGGTGGGGTGCGCGTCGCTGGGCACGTTCAGCACCCGCTTCACCGAGCTCGTCGGTATGGCCCCGAGCGTCTACCGGCGCGAGGCGTCGCGTTCGACGGCGGGTCTGCCGGCGTGCGTCGCGAAGCAGGTGACGCGACCGATCAGGAATCGAGAAGCACCGCTCGCGGGCCGCCTCTAGCGTGACCCGCATGGACATAACGATTCACTCGAGCTTCCTCCCACACGACGACCCCGACGCCTCGCTGGCGTTCTACAGAGACGTCCTCGGCTTCGAGGTCCGCAACGACGTCGGCAAGGGCACGATGCGCTGGATCACCGTCGGCCCCGCCGACCAGCCCGGCACCTCGATCGTGCTCGACCCACCTGGGGCCAACCCCGGCATCACCGACGACGAGCGGCGCACTATCGCGGAGATGATGGCCAAGGGCACCTACGCGATGCTGCTGCTGGCGACCAAGGACCTCGACGCCACGTTCGAGCGCCTCCAGGCCGGCGACGTCGAGATCGTGCAGGAACCGGTGGAGCAGCCATACGGCGTCCGCGACTGCGCCGTCCGCGATCCCGCGGGCAACCTGATCCGAATCCAGGAGACCCGCTGAGTGACACACGCCGCCGACGCCCACGACCTCATCCGTGTGCACGGCGCACGCGTCAACAACCTCGCCGACGTGAGCGTCGAGATCCCCAAACGGCGGCTGACGGTCTTCACGGGCGTCTCGGGCTCGGGCAAGAGCTCGCTCGTGTTCGGCACGATCGCGGCGGAGTCCCAGCGCCTCATCAACGAGACCTACAGCTCGTTCGTGCAGGGCTTCATGCCGTCGATGTCGCGTCCCGACGTCGACGTGCTCGACGGCCTGACCACCGCGATCCTCGTCGACCAGGAGCGCATGGGTGGCGACTTCCGCTCCACGGTCGGCACGGCCACCGACGCCCACGCGATGCTGCGCATCCTCTTCAGCCGCCTCGGCGAGCCCCACATCGGATCGTCGCAGGCGTTCTCGTTCAACGTCGCGTCGATGAGCGGCGCGGGCGCGGTCACGGTCGACAAGGGCGGCCGCACGAGCAGGGAGAAGCGCAGCTTCAGCATCGTGGGCGGCATGTGCCCGCGCTGTGAGGGGCGCGGCACGGTCACCGACTTCGACCTCACCGCGCTCTACGACGACTCCAAGTCGCTCGACGAGGGCGCGCTCACAATCCCCGGATACAGCATGGACGGCTGGTACGGGCGGGTGTTCCGCGGCTGCGGGTTCTTCCCCTCCGACAAGCCGATCGCGAAGTTCACGGCGAAGCAGCTCGACGCGCTCCTCCACAAGGAGCCGACCAAGATCAAAGTCGACGGCATCAACCTCACCTACGAGGGCCTGATCCCGCGGATCCGCAAGTCGATGCTGTCCAAGGACATCGACAAGTTGCAGCCGCACGTGCGTGCCTTCGTGGAGCGCGCTGTCACCTTCGCCACCTGCCCCGACTGCGACGGCACGCGCCTCAGCGAGGCGGCACGGTCGTCGAAGGTCGACGGGATCAGCATCGCCGACGCCTGCGCGATGCAGGTCAGCGACCTCGCCGCCTGGGTGCGTGAGCTGGACGCGCCGTCGGTGGCGCCGCTGCTCGCCAAGCTGCAGGACACGCTGGACTCGTTCGTGGAGATCGGCCTCGGCTACCTCGGCCTCGACCGGGCGTCGAGCACGCTCTCGGGCGGCGAGGCGCAGCGGACAAAGATGGTGCGCCACCTCGGCTCGGCGCTCACCGACGTCACCTACGTCTTCGACGAACCCACGGTCGGCCTGCACCCCCACGACGTGCAGCGCATGAACGAGCTGCTGCTGGCGCTGCGCGACAAGGGCAACACCGTCCTCGTCGTGGAGCACGAGCCCGAGGTCATCGCGATCGCCGACCACGTCGTCGACCTCGGCCCCGGCGCCGGGACCGGCGGCGGCCACGTCGTCGACGAGGGCGGCGTCGCGGGGCTGACCACGAGCGGCACGACCACGGGCCGCCACCTCGGCGACCGCGCCGCGCTGAAGTCGGAGGTGCGCGCGCCGTCGGGGGTGCTCGAGGTGCGCGGCGCGCGCGCGCACAACCTCCGCGACGTCGACGTCGACATCCCGCTCGGCGTGCTGGTCGTCGTCACCGGCGTGGCGGGCTCGGGCAAGAGCTCGCTCGTCGGCGGCTCGGTGTCGGGCCGCGACGGCGTCGTGACCGTCGACCAGGGCGCCATCCGTGGGTCGCGCCGCAGCAACCCCGCCACATACACGGGTCTGCTCGACCCGATCCGCAAGGCGTTCGCGAAGGCCAACGGCGTGAAGCCGGCGCTGTTCAGCGCCAACTCCGAGGGTGCGTGCCCGAACTGCAACGGCGCCGGGGTCGTCTACACCGACCTCGCGATGATGGCCGGTGTCGCGACCACGTGCGAGGTGTGCGAGGGGAAGCGGTTCGAGGCGTCGGTGCTCGAGCACCACCTCGGTGGCTGTGACATCAGCGAGGTCCTCGCGATGTCGGTCGCCGAGGCGGAGGGGTTCTTCGGCGACGGCGACGCCCGCACCCCGGCGGCGCACAGGATCCTCGAGCGTCTCGCCGACGTCGGGCTCGGCTACCTCGCCCTCGGCCAGCCGCTCACGTCGCTCTCGGGCGGGGAGCGCCAGCGGCTCAAGCTCGCGATCCACATGGGTGACGACGGCGGTGTCTACGTCCTCGACGAGCCGACCACGGGGCTGCACCTCGCCGACGTCGAAGCGCTCCTCGGCCTGCTCGACCGCCTCGTCGACTCGGGCAAGTCCGTGATCGTGATCGAGCACAACCAGGCCGTGATGTCCCACGCCGACTGGATCGTCGACCTCGGCCCCGGCGCCGGCCACGACGGTGGCCGTGTCGTGTTCGAAGGCACGCCGGCGAAGCTCGTCGCAGAACGCTCGACCCTCACCGGCGAGCACCTCGCCGCCTACGCCGGCGCCTGACGCGACCGGCCGGCTAGTCGCCGGCCTGGTTGTCCGCTGCGCTGGTGGTGTCGTCGTCGTCCCAGTCGATCGCATACGCGTCGGGGCGGTCCACGAGCGCATGGGGACGCTTCTTGCTCGCGTAGTCCCAGCCCCAGGTCATCAGCGCAGCGAGCTTCTGGCGTGACCCCTCGAGCAGCGTCGCGTGCACGCCGAGCCAGGCAGCGAACGCGAGCGGGCCGTGGATCTCGTGCCGGTCGGCGCCGAGCTCGGCGACGGCGGCGTTGCGGCCGATCATCGCCATGATGCCCTTGTCGTGGTAGTCGAAGGGCTTGCGTTCCTCGCCGTCGAAGCCGGCGAGGATGTTCTTCGCAGCCCAGCGTCCCGACTGCTGCGCGACGGAGCCGAGCTGGGGCAGGACGGTGCCGTCGGGGCCGGGCACGTTGGCGGCGTCGCCCACGGCGTAGACGTCCACGAAGCCGGGGACCGTGAGGTCGGCGTCGACGTCGACACGGCCGCCCCGCCCTGTGGGGAGGCCGGCGTCGGCGACGACACCGGCGGCCTTCTCGCCACCGGCCCAGATGACGAGATGGGTCGCGAGCTCGGTGCCGTCGGTTAGCTCGACATGTGCGCTGCCGACCTCGGCGACGCCGACTCCGAGGCGGAGGTCGACACCGTCGGCCTGCAGACGCCTGGTCGCGTAGTCGTGGGCGCGTTCGGAGAACCCGTTGAGGACGACGTCGCCGCGGTCGACGACGACGACCTGCGCGCGGTCGACCGGCAGGCCCGGATAGGCGTGCGGGACGATGTCCTTCAACGTCTCCGCGAACGCGCCGGCCGCCTCCACACCCGTGGCGCCGGCACCGACGATCACGATGGTGAGGGCGCCCTTGTCCACGAGCGCGGGATCGCGGTCCACCGAATCGAGCAGGCCGAGCATCCGCGAGCGGAGCCGCTCCGCGTCCTCGACCGAGTAGAGCGGGAACGCATGCTCGGCGGCACCGGGTGTGCCGAAGAAGTTCGGCTGCGCACCCGCTGCGATCACGAGCACATCACCGTCGAGCGTGGTTCCGCCCGCGAGCTCAACCCGGTGCTGCGCCGGGTCGATCGCGACGACCTCGCCGGTGACGACGCGCACGGACTTCGCCTTGTGGAACACCCCGCGCAGGGGCCGGGCGATGTCGGCGACGCCGACCTGCGCGGTTGCAAGCTGGTACAGGAGCGGCTGGAACTGGTGGTAGTCGTTGCGGTCGACGAGGGTGACCTCGACGTCGTGATGGGCGAGTCGGTGCGCGCAGCCGAGCCCGCCGAAACCCCCGCCGACGACGACCACGGAACCGCTCATGGCCGCACAGCGTACCCGGCTGCGCGGACCCCTGCCTCGTCGTGTGGCGATGCGACATACTGTGCGCCATGGCCAACGCACACCAGCCCTGTGACACGTTCGTGGTCTTCGGCATCACCGGTGACCTCGCCAAGGTGATGACCTTCCGGTCGCTGTACCGCCTCGAGAAGCGGGGCCTGCTGGACTGCTCGATCGTGGGGGTGGCGGCCGACGACTGGACCCTCGATCAGCTCGTCGACCGCGCGCGCACCTCGATCGCCGACACCGGCGAAGTGATCGACGACGCCGTCTTCGACCGCTTCGCGTCGCGGCTGTCCTATGTGCACGGCGACTTCAACGACGCGGCGACCTACGCCGCCGTCGCTGCCGCCATCTCCGGCGCGCAGCAGCCGGTCTTCTATCTGGAGATCCCGCCGTTCCTGTTCGGCCGGGTGGTCGCCGGTCTCGACGCCGCAGGGCTCACCGCGGCGGCCCGCATCGTCGTCGAGAAGCCCTTCGGCCACGACCTCGAGTCGGCACGTGCCCTCGCGGCCGAACTGCACGAGCACGTGGACGAGTCCCAGCTGTTCCGCGTCGACCACTACCTGGGGAAGATGGGCCTCGAGGAGATCCTCTACCTGCGTTTCGCGAACACGCTGCTCGAGCCCGTCTGGAACCGCAACTACGTAGCGTCGGTCCAGATCACGATGGCGGAGAGCTTCGGTGTCGAGGACCGCGGCCACTTCTACGATCCCGTCGGCGCACTGCGCGACGTCGTCGTGAACCACCTGATGCAGATCGTCGCAGCCGCCGCCATGGACCCACCCGCCGGAGGCCGCAGCAGCGACCTCAAGGACGCCGTCGTGGCGGCCTTCCGGGCCGTCGAGGAAGCCGACCCCGCCCACTACGTGCGCGGACAGCACGACGGCTACCTCTCCGTCGACGGCGTCGCACCCGACTCGACGACGGAGACGTACGCGGCGTTGCGGCTCCAGATCGAGAACTGGCGGTGGTCGGGGGTGCCGTTCTTCATACGGACCGGCAAGCACCTCGCGGCTACGCAGACCGAGCTGCGCCTCGTGTTCAAGCAGTCGCCGCGCCTCGGCTTCGGTTCGCTTAGAGGCCGCAAGGCGGAGCCGAACCAGATCGTCGTGCGACTCGACCCCTCGACAGGTGTGCGCGTCGTTCTCGACGCGCACCGATCGGACTCCAGGCGAGCGGAACCGATCACGCTCGACATGAACTTCGCCGCCGAAGGCGGTGAGGGCCCGACGCCCTACGAGGTGCTCCTGCACGCCGCGATGGTCGGCGAGAGCGGTCGCTTCACACGTCAGGACGCCGTCGAGGAGACCTGGCGCATCATGCAGCCGCTCCTCGACGCGCCGCCACCGGTCGACCCGTACGCACCCGGCACGTGGGGCCCGGCGAGCGCCGACGCCCTCGTCGCCGGCCACGGCAAGTGGCACGAGCCCTGGCTCGACTCCTGACCCGCCTCGAGTCGCCGCGAACGGTCAGCCGAGGCGCTCGTGGATGATCTCGCCGACCCGCAGGGCGTTGGCGATGATCGTGAGCGTGGGGTTCACGGCGCCGATCGAGACGAAGAAGCTGGAGTCGACGACGTAGAGGTTGTCGAGGTCGTGGGCCTTGCACGTGGTATCGAGGACCGACGTCGCCGGGTCGAGGCCGAAGCGCGCGGTCCCCGCCTGGTGGGCGGTCGCGGCGATGTCCATACCCTCGTAGAGGTAGACCTTTCTGTGGTGGGTCTCCTCGTGCATGCCGAGGTGGGTGAGCATCGACTCCAGCTTGCGGCGGAGCCGCTTCAGGCCTTCGGTGTTGTTCTTGTTGTCGACGGCGAGGTGGACGGTGCCGTCGGCGTCGACGGTGATGCGGTTCTCGGGTCGGGGCAGGTCCTCGTTGCTGAGCCAGAAGTCGACGGCGTGGCGGGCGATCATCTCCAGTGAGCGGCCCGGCGTGAGCTTCGCCCCGAACGCGGCCCAGTGCGGAGCCTTGCCGCGCAGCATCTCGCCGTCGGACTTGCCGAGCATCTGGATGCCGCCCATCGGGTAGTCCCAGCCGTCGTCGCCGGTGAGGTACCAGTCGTTGAGGGCGAGCGTCTTCTGGAACCGGGTGGGGTTGGGTTCGACCGAGAGGGCCATGAGCGCCAGGTTGTTGTGGCGCATGTAGTTGCGGCCGACCTGGTCGGAGCTGTTGGCGAGACCGTTGGGGTGCGCTTCGTTCGCGGACTTGAGGAGCAGGAGCGCCGAGTTCAAGGCGCCGCACGCCACGACGACGATGTCACCGGAGTACCGGGTCTCGGTCCCGTCCGCGGCGACGGCGACGGCAGCGGTCACGCGCCGTCCGCCGGCGTCGGTCTCGAGGCGCTCGACCCTGGCGCCCGTGACCAGATCGACGTTGGGGTGTTCGAGGGCGGGTTCGACGCAGACGGTCTCGGCGTCGGCCTTGCCGCGGAGGAGGCACGGGAATCCGTCGACGCGGTCGCAGCGGATGCAGGCGCTGGTGCGGGTCGCGTTGCCGTCGGCGTCCTGGTCGAGCATGACCCCGATCGGCAGGTGCGAAGGGTGGTGGCCGGCCCGTTCGAGATCGTCGTGGAGCTGCTGGATGCGGGGTTCGTGCTCGACGCGGGGGTACGGGAACGGGCCCTGGCGCGGACCGTCCGTCGGGTCCTCGCCGTCCTGTCCGTGGACCACGTAGAGACGCTCGGCCTCGGTGTACCAAGGCTCGAAGTCGGTGTAGTCCAACGGCCACGCCGGTGAGATCCCGCCGTGATGGCGGATCTCGCCGAAGTCCTCTGGCCGGAGCCGGAACAGGGCTGCGCCGTAGAACTTGGTGTTGCCGCCCACGTAGTAGTTCTGCTCGGGCACGAACGCGTCGCCGTCGCTGTCGAGCCACTTCTCGTCGGTCAGGTACTTGCCGCTGGTGAACACCGCCGTCGTGTCCCAGTTGTCGCGCTCACGCGGCAGATAGTCGCCGCGCTCGAGGAGCAGGATGCGCTTGCCGGTCGGGGCGAGCTTCCAGGCGAGCGTGCCGCCACCGGCACCGGTGCCGATGATCACGACGTCGTAGTGGCGGTTCTCGCTCATCTGGTCTCCCAGTTCGCGTCCGGGGGCTGTCGGGCACGATCCTGGTGCGAGACCCTCGCGACCGCAACCGCGAGCAAGCCCATGCCCGCGGCGAGAGCCGCCGCGCCGGCGAGGAGCACCCCTAGTGGCACGACCGCGTCGAGGGCCCCGGCACCGAACGCGGCGAGGCCGTAGCCGACCTGGTAGGCGGCGACGAGCCAGCCGGAGACGAAGACGACGACGTCGGGGAAGGCCGCCTCGCCGTAGCCGATCGTCATCGGGAAGAACCCCGAGCACGCGAATCCCGCGGCGGCGAAGACGGCGATCCCGGCGGTGCCGTCCGCGACCGTCGCGACGAGGACCAGCGTCGCCGCGATCGCCCACGGGAGCACGACGTAGACGGCCCGTGACGGCACTCTGGCGGGCAGCACCGAGATGATGAACCGCCCCGCTGTGACGGCTGCCCAGAAGGCGGCGAGCGCGTAGTTGGCCGTCGCGGCGGAGGTGCCGCGGTCGCGCAGGAGCGCCGTGCCCCAGTTGCCGAACATCGTCTCGCAGATCCCGTAGGCGACGAGGGCGGCAGCGAACAGCCAGAACGCACGCGGGATCCCGCGGGGCCGCCGCGTCGCGGGACCGTCGACCGTGAGGTCCTGCCGCCATGCGATGCCGGCGAGCACGACCAGGCCCGACGCTGCGAGCAGCGGCAGGTACCACCATTCGCCGATCCGGGTCAGGAAGCCCACAAGCAGCGGTGACAGGGCAGTGCCGAGGCCGAGGAAGACGTTGAGCGCGGTCAGGGAGCGCTCAGGGGCCGTGGGCGCCAGGTCCCCGGCGATCGTGCTCAGGCACGACAGGGTGACACCGAAGCCGAAGCCGAGGGCAGCGGTGGCGGCGAGCAGGAGTGGCAGCGCGGCCCCGGTGTGCTGCACCGTGGTCGAGACGGTGAGCAACCCCATAGACAGCGCTCCGACCGCGATGCCGACGAGAAGGAGGCGCTTGACGCCCACCTTGCGCGCCATCGCCGGCATCGCCAGCGACCCTGCGATCGCGAGCAGCACCTGCGGGACGAACAGCAGACCGTACTCGCCGTCGCTGAGACCGTACCCGCTCGTCGACGTGAGCACGCTCGACGCCGCCGGGACCGCTACGAGTGCGAGGCCCTGGAACAGGCCGACGGCGTAGACGGTCATCATCGCGGCGCGGCTCGAACGCCGCCCGGTGCCGTGCCCCTCAGCGATGCGCCGATTGTAGGTGTATGCGGCCGTGGCGACGCCGACGACGCCTCGGTAGGGTGCGACGGTCGCCGCCGCCGCCGACGATGCGAGCAGACGTGGAGGTTCACATGGGGCGCTATCCGAACATCAGTGACCACGGCCTCGTCGGCGACCTGCAGACCGCCGCCCTTGTCAGCACCGAGGGCACCGTCGACTGGTACTGCTGCCCGCGCTTCGACTCGCCGAGCGTCTTCGGGTCGCTGCTCGACGCGGATGGCGGCGGCTACTTCCAGATCTGCCCCCACGGCACCGACTACGTCACACGGCAGCTGTATCTGCCCAACACGGCCGTGCTCGTGACCCGCTTCATGACCGAGGCCGGTGTCGGCGAGGTGGTCGACTTCATGCCTGTCGCCGATGGTGGCCCGACCGAACGTCACGAGCTCGTCCGTCTCGTCCGGGTCGTGCGCGGCACGATGCGGTTCCGCTTCACGATCGAACCGCGCTTCGACTACGGCCGTGAGCAGCACAAGGTGGACCTGAGCGATCAAGGCGTCGTGTTCCACACGCCGAGCCTCGAGCTCACCCTGCACCGCGTGGGCCGGCCGATCGCCACCGGTGACGACGAGACCCACATGAGCGACACCGGCGGCATCAGTCTCGTCCGCTCGCTCTCGGCGGGGGATCTGAGCGGAGCCGTCCTCGAATCCGGTGGTGTCAGCCCCCGCGAGCACTCCCCCGAGGAGCTGCAGGCCAAGCTCGACGCAACCATCGGCTACTGGCAGACGTGGCTCGGCCGATCGACCTACACGGGACGGTGGCGGGAGATGGTCACGCGGTCGGCGCTGACGTTGAAGCTGATGACCTACGCGCCGACCGGCGCGTTGGTGGCAGCACCCACCGCAGGCCTGCCGGAGCAGGTCGGCGGCGAACGCAACTGGGACTACCGCTACACCTGGATCCGTGACGCCTCGTTCTCGGTCTATGCCCTGCTCGGGCTGGGCTACGTCGACGAGGCCGAGGCCTTCGTCGGCTGGCTCAAGGACCGCATCCACGAGGCCGTCGCCGACGGGGCCGGGCCGCTCAACATCATGTACCGCGTGGACGGCAGCGCCGACCTCGTCGAGGAGACGCTCGATCACTGGGAGGGCTACCGCGGCTCGAGCCCCGTGCGCATCGGCAACGGAGCTGCCGACCAGCGTCAGCTCGACATCTACGGCGAGGCACTCGACTCGATCCACCTCGCCGACACCCACGGCCTCGAGCTCGACCACGCCGGCTGGATGGACCTCACCCGCCTCCTCGACTGGCTTTCGGAGAACTGGGACCTTCCCGAAGAGGGAATCTGGGAGACCCGCGGCGGCCAGCAGCACTTCACGTACGGACGGCTCATGTGCTGGATCGCGCTCGACCGCGCGGCCCGCTTGGCCAACCGCCACGGGCGTCCCGCCAACCTCGACCGCTGGATCGAGCAGCGCAACGCCATCTACGACCAGATCATGGCTCGCGGCTGGGACTCGGAGCGGCGTGCCTTCGTCCAGCACTTCGACACCGACGTCCTCGACGCGTCGCTGCTGCTCATGCCGCTGATGGGTTTCATCGCGCCGCGCGACCCGATGTGGCTGTCGACGCTCGACGCGATGGATGCCGAGATCGTCTCGGACAGCCTCGTCTACCGCTACAACCCGAGCGCGTCGCCCGACGGCCTGCGCGGGTCGGAGGGGACGTTCTCGCTCTGCTCGTTCTGGTACGTCGACGCGCTCGCGCGGTGCGGCCGCCTCCCGGAGGCGCAGCTGACGTTCGAGAAGATGCTCACCTACGGCAACCACCTCGGCCTGTACTCGGAGGAGATCGGCCTCACCGGCGAACAGCTCGGCAACTTCCCGCAGGCCTTCAGCCACCTCGCGCTGATCAACGCCGCCGTCAACCTCGACTATCAGCTCGACCACGGGTCCGGAGTCGTGGAGCACGTCCTCGCCCGCGGCCGCCGCCCCGGCTGAACCGGGTGGGCTTCACGCGGGTTCGACCGCGATGCCCCAGGTGGCGCTCCAGGTGGCGCCCGGTTCGAGGCGGATGACGTCGCGACCGGTCACGAACGCGTTCGGGGGGCACGTCATCGGCTCGACGGCGACCGCGCGCCGCGTTCGAGGGGCCGGGACCGTGTCGCCGGTGAAGACCTGGACCCAGGTGTAGCCCGGCCCCAGCCACACCGACGTGGCACCGGCATGGCCCTCGAGCACGACCACCGCGCGCCCGGACCCGTCGCGGTCCAAACCGGTGAACGCCGTGTCGAGGCGGGCGTCGCCGAGGCGTCTCGGGTCACGGAAGTCGAGCTCCGCTCCACCGACGGCGTGCTCCGCGACCGGCAGGCCACGGCGGTCCGTCTCCATGTAGTGGCGGGCCGGGACACGGAGCGTGCAGTCGTCGAGGCTGATCCCTCCGGGGGGGAGCAGGTAGGGGTGCTGGCCGGCACCGAAGGGGGCCGTGCTCGCGCCGGCGTTGCGTGCCGACGTGGTCACGGTGACCTGGCCCGGGCCGACCACGTAGCCGATCGCGAGGTCCACGGTGTGGGGGTAGCCGGGTGACGGCCAGAGCCGGTGGTTCAACTCGACGCGATCGGG
The DNA here is from genome assembly GCA_019695375.1 of Acidimicrobiia bacterium. Classification (GTDB taxonomy): domain Bacteria; phylum Actinomycetota; class Acidimicrobiia; order UBA2766; family UBA2766; genus JAIBAC01. The sequence continues at coordinate 13,598 of JAIBAC010000003.1, read as the reverse complement.
GCCGCGATCGCCGATCCGCCAGGCTGTGAAGCGGACCAGGCCGTGGATCGCCGTGTTCAGGTCCACCTCGTTGACGGGGAGTTGTGCGAGCTCACCGTCCCAGCGGTACTGCCCGCCTGCGATCCGGTTGGGCCACGGGAGCAGCACCTGGCCGCGTGCGCTCGGCACCATCTCGTCGGGCCCGAAGCCGTCGACGACGTCACGGTCGCCGACCGTCATCGTGGCCAGGCCCGCACCGACCTCGACGACGGTCACCGACGTGGAGCCGCTTTCGATGACGATCTGCTCGCCCGACATCGCCGGTGCCGAGGCCCGCCTCGCCTCGCCTTGCATAGCGACCTCCTCGGGTGCGTACGTTGCGACGGCCATGGGTAGCACGGCTGCGCCCGCGTGTCAGCGCCGCGAGGCGACGTCGTCGCTGCGATCGGCGGTGGGCGTGAGGTCCAACGTGGGCACGTCGCCGCCCGGAGCTCGGTGGCGGCCGTGCGCGAGCACGACGACGGTCCTGTCGCCGAGCGCGCCGAGCAGGTCGCGCAGCACCAGGTCGGCGGTCGTGGCGTCGAGATGGGCGGTGGGCTCGTCGAGCACAACCACGCGACGTCCCGCGAGTAGGACCCGTGCGAGCGCCAGCCGTTGTCGCTGGCCGCCGCTCACGGCGGTGCCACCACGTCCGACGGGGGTCGAGAGACCGTCCGCCAGTTCAGCGGCCCACCCGGCGAGCTGCACCGAACCCAGTGCGTCCCAGAGCTGCTCGTCGGTCGCATCAGGAGCCGCGAGGAGGAGGTTCTCGCGCACCGATGTCGCTGCCAGCCACGGCGACTGCTGGCACCAGACCACCACGTCCCTGACCTTGTCGCCGCCGATCCTGTTCGTGTCGACACCGCCGAGGAGGTAGTGCCCGCGGTCGATGCCGATGAAGCGGACCAGCGCCGCCGCGATCGTGGACTTGCCGGACCCACTCGGTCCCTCGATGCGGAGAGCCGTGCCGGCGTCGAGTGCGAGATCGAGGCCGGTCATCACGGGACGCGCGGATCGGGGCCAGCGCAGTGTCGCCGCGGCGAGCTCCACGGAGGCGGTGCTGTCGGGTACCGTCACGGGTTCTGCCGGCTCCGCGACGGGGTCGGGTGCTTGCAGCAGCGCATGGACGCGTCGAGCCGCGGTCCGCACCGCGACGTGGGTCTCGCCGGCCTGCAGGAGCGGTGCCAGCACCTCCATCAGCGCGAACGGGACCAGCACGAGGGCGCCGAGGACCGGACCGCTCACCGAAGGGGATCCGACGGTCCCGTAGACGACCACGACGGCGGCGGCAAGCAGCGGCGCCACCAACGCTGCGCCTGCCTCGACACCACCCATGCGGCGCCCGCGGTGGCGTTCCTCACGGCCGAGGCTGTCGACGGCGGCTGCGATGCGGTCGGTCCACTCCCGCGAAGCACCGTTCGACACCAGCACGTCGGCGCACTCCGCCAGCTCCAAGGTGTCGCCCGCCAGCTCTGTACGCGCCGCGGTGCGGCGGCGCACCGACGCCGCGGTCAGCACACGTGTAGCGCCGGTGAGCAAGACGGTCACGACGACGACAGCCGCGGCGTACACGATCCCGAACGCGGGCGCCACTAACCAGGCGACGACGCTCGTGGCGGCACCCACGACGACACCGGAGACCATGGGGCCCCTGACGCGCAGCTCGAGGTCCGAGAGGCGGTCGACGTCGTCGACGACACGAGCCATCACGTCTCCCCGCCCCATGTCCGGCACTCCGCCGGGAGCGATGCGACCGAGCCGCTCGACCACCGCACCGCGTACGTCGGCGATCGCGCGGAAGACGGCGTCGTGGGACACGAGGCGTTCGCAGTAGCGCAGCAGTCCCTTGCCGAGCGCGAACGCCCGCACGGCGACCGCCGCGAGGGCGAGGTCGGAGAACGACGGCCGCTCGGCGGCGCGCATGATGAGCCACGCCGCTGTGCCCACCAGTCCGACGGTGCAGGCCTCGGCCGCCACCCCCAGCACACGGCCGGCGACGACGCGGACGCGCTGGTGGCGGATCAGCCTGCGGTACCAGCCGAGGTCGTCGGATGAGCCCGCGTGCGCAGCGGCTGTCGCCTGAGCGGACGGGTCCGGCGCCGGGGGAAGCGAGGCCGGCGCAGCCGGGTCGGCCGGGCCGGCGACGTCGTGGCTGTCGAGGGTGCCCGCAGCCTCCGGTGCTGCCACCGCCACGACCCGGTCCGCACGATCCGTGATGCGGCTGTCGTGGGTCGCGACGACCACAGCGGTCCCTGCCGCCGCGACACCAGCCAGGGCCGCGAGCACCAGGTCGCTGCGCGCCTCGTCTAGATGGGACGTGGGCTCGTCGGCGAGTAGCACCAGGACCCGCGGGTCGGTCCGGCATCGCAGGACGGCACGGGCGACGGCGACGCGCTGGAGCTCACCGCCGGAGAGCTCGCTCAAATTGCGGGATGCGAGCGCGGTGAGATCGAGCGCCGCGAGGACGTCGTCTACCTCACCGCTGTCCGCGCTCCGGCGTGGTGGGTCGTGAGGCGTTCCCGCGGCGACCGCGGTCCGGACGTCGGTGCCGACCGGATCGACGTGCTGGGGGACCCAGGCGCACGCGGCGTTCCGCGCGGAGCGAGTGAGCGCATCGACGGCGACACCGCCGAGCTCGATGCTCCCCTCTGTCAGCGGGACGCGGCAGCGCACGGCGTCGAGGAGAGTCGTCTTGCCGGCACCGCTGGGACCGACGACCGCGAGCACGGAGCCGCCGGGGATCTCGGCGTCGACGGGGCCGACCCGCCGTCCTCGCCGCGGGTCGACCACGGTCACGCCGGAGAAGCGCAGCGAGGGCGCCACGGCGTCGACGGCGCGGATGTCTCCGTCGGGAGTCGTGGGAGCGGCGAGGACCTCACGGAGCTCGGCGGCCGCGTCGGCACCTGCCTGCGCCGTGTGGAACGCGGCGCCCACCCTGCGGATCGGGGCGGAGCACTCCGGTGCCAGCAGGAGCACGAACAGCGCTGTCTCGAGCGAGACCGATCCGGTGCTGAGGCGGTACCCGATGGTGACGGCGACGAGCGCGACCGACAGCATCGAGAGCAGCTCCATGGCGGCTGCGGACAGGAACGCCACACGCAGCGTCCGCATCACGGCGACGCGGTACTGCTCGCTGACCGCTCGCACGCGTTGGACCTGAGCGTGGGCGCGCCCGAAGAGGCGCAGAGTCGGCAGCCCGACGAGGACGTCGTGGAAGTGACCCGTGAGACGCTGCAGCGTCGCCCACTGCCGCCTCGTGCGGTCCTCGGTGTAGCGGCCGATCAGGACCATGAACACCGGTATCAGCGGCACGGTCACGGCCAGGATCAGAGCCGAGGCGGGATCCGCCACGAGGATCGCGCACCCGGCGGCGAGGGGCACCGTGACGGCCTGGCACAGTGCTGGGACGTAGGCGCGGATCCACGGCGTGAGCGCGTCGACGCCGTCGGTCACCAGCGTGGTCGCACGTGCGGGGCTCACCTGCGCCGCTCCCGTCTCGTCGAGGGCGAGCACGTGGTCGACGACCCGGCCGGTGACCGATCGGCGTGTTCCGTCGGCTGCGACGGCGGCCGACCACTCGTGCGCCCATGCCGAGCCGAGACGCACCAGCCCGACGACGGCGAGTGCGCCGGCAAGACGGGCGGCGGTGCCCGCCTGCCCGGACACGAGGCGGGGCAGCTCGCGCCCGATGATCGCCGCCTCGGCGAGCACCACGAGCGTGGTCAGTAGCGCCAGACCCGCGCACACGCGCAGGTGGCGTCTCAGGGGCGGTACGAGGCGCAGGAGCTCCGTGTCGACGGGTCCGCGGCGTGCCTTGCGGGCACCGGCGTCGAGGGGGTCGACGCCGTCGACGACGGGCCGCACCGGTTCGGTCACGGGAGCCTAATGCGACTCGGCGCTCAGTCCCGACGCCGGCGCCGGTGGTGGCGCGGCGTCGGCGTCGTCGGTGGGGGTCGGTGCGGTACGGGGGTGGATCCGCTGGCGGTAGACCCAGTAGTTCCAGGCGGTGTAGGCGAGCACGACGGGGACCATGACGGCGGCCACGATGGTCATGAGCCTGAGCGTGTACGGGCTCGAGCTGTCGTAGACCGTGATGTTGTTCGCCGTCGACGTCGCCGAGACCATCGTGTTCGGGTACAGGGTGGCGAACAGGTTCGCCATCGTGAACACCACGGCGGCAGAGCTGGATGCGAATGCCCAGCCCTCGTGGCGGTCCTCGCCGGCGACGAGCGCCGCCGCGACCGCGAAGGTGATCGCCAGCCACGCCCACGCCCCGGGGATGACCGTGTCGCCGGGTTCGATCACGGTCGTCCAGACGAGCTGTACGGCCAACACGACGACCGCGACGACGGCGATGGTGCGGGCGCTGCGCTGGGCGCGGGCGCGGAGGTCGTCGGTGATTCGCAGGCGCAGGAACAGGGCGCCCTGCAAGAGGCTGAGCGCCAGGAACGTCGCGCCGGTGACAAGTGCATAGGGCTGGACGAGATCGACGAAGCCGCCGGTGAACTCCATGTCGGAGTCGATCGGGACTCCGCCGAGGAGACCACCGAGCGCGATGCCCAGAAGCAGCGGAGCGAGAAGGCACGCCACCGCGATCACCCAGTCCCAGGCGGTCTGCCAGCGCTCGCTGTCGCGGCGGTCGCGGTACTCGGTACCGGTGGCTCGCACGATGAGGGCGGCGAGCACGAGGATCAGCGGGACGTAGAACGCGGAGAACATGGTCGCGTACCAGTCCGGGAAGGCGGCGAAGGTGGCGCCGCCCGCGACTATCAACCACACCTCGTTCCCGTCCCAGAACGGACCGGTCGTCCCCTTGAGAAGGCGGCGCTCGTCGAGGTCGCGGCCCACGAACGGGGTGAGCATGCCGACACCGAAGTCGAACCCCTCGAGGAGGAAGAAGCCCGACCAGAGGACGGTGATGAGGATGAACCAGGTCGTCTGCAGGCTCATGCGGTCACCTCTGCACCTCAGTAGCTGAGCGCGGTGAGGCGCTCGTCGGGTTCGTCGGAGCCCTCGGACGGGGGCGGTTCCAGGCCCTCGCGTGCGTAGCGGCGCATGAGGCGGAGCTCGATCACCCCGAGCACGGCGTACAGGGCTCCGAAGCCGAGGATCGATGCCCACACCTGGGTCGCACCGATCGAGGGCGAGACGCCGTCCGCGGTCTTCTGCAGACCCCACACGACCCAGGGTTGGCGGCCGGTCTCGGCGAGGATCCAGCCGGAGAGGTTGATCAGGATCGGCAGCGCGATGGACCATGTCGCCAGCCGGTGGAACCAGTGCGCGTCCTCGAGTGAGCGGTACTTGAGCAGGAACAGCCCGGTTCCGGAGAACAGCAGCAGCACCATTCCGAGATACGCCATCGCGCGCAGGCTCCAGTACGCGAGCGGGATCACGGGAACGTAGGAGCCGTCGCCGTACTGCTGCTCGGACTGGGCCTGAAGAGGGTCGATCCCCTGGACCTCGCCGTCCCACGAAGCCGTCGCGAGCAGAGACAGAAGGTGCGGGATCTCGATGTCGACGACCGGTTCGGTGCCGGGCTGCATGCCGCCGATCTGGAACAGCGAGAACGATGCGGGCGCCTCGGTCTGCCACAGTGACTCCATGGCGGCGGTCTTCATCGGCTGGACCTCGGTGATCGTGACCGCGAGGCGGCCGCCGGTCATGAGCGCGAGCCCGACCGCCGGGAACATGACCGCGAGACCCATCGCCGCCGTGCGCCGGAACGCGGCCACGTCGCGGCCGCGCCGCAGGTGCCAGCACGACACCGCGACGAGGAGGGTTCCCCCGATGACGAACGCGGCGAGCAGCGTGTGGAACAGCGCCCAGATGAACACCTTGTTCGTGAACAGCGCTCCGATGTCGGTGAGCTGGGCGCGCCCGGTACCGTCCGCGATCGTGTACCCGACCGGATGCTGCATCCAGGAGTTCGCCGCCAGGATGAACACGGCCGACAGCGTGGCGCCGATCGCGGCGAGATAGATCGTCGCGAGGTGCAGCCGCGGCGGGATCTTGCCCCACCCGAAGATCCACGCCCCCAGGAACGTCGACTCGAGGAAGAACGCCGCGAGCCCCTCTATCGCGAGGGGGGCGCCGAAGACGTCGCCGACGAAGCGGGAGTAGCTCGACCAGTTCATGCCGAACTGGAACTCCTGCACCAACCCGGTCGCGACACCGATCGCGACGTTGATCAGGAGGAGCTTGCCGAAGAACCGCGTCAGGCGCAGCCACTCGTCGTCACCGGTGCGGCGCCACGCTGTCTGCATCACCGCCACGAGCCACGACAACCCGATCGTGAGCGGCACGAAGACGAAGTGGAACAAGGTCGTGAGTGCGAATTGCCAACGTGACAGGTCGAGCGTCGACACCGTGTCCACCTTCCGCCGCACTGCGCGCAGCCATCCGGCGCCCGAGACTACGCACGTCCCGACCGATTGGCGACTGCCGCGGGCTCAGCCGCGGAGGCGGTCGGCGGTGTCGACGGCGCGCATGGCCGATATGGCGGAGTGGACCCCGAGCCAGCGCCACGGCTCCGGTTCCCACCGCCGGGAGCGGTGCCCTACCCAGGGCAGGTGCACGAGGTCGCTGTCGACGTCGAGGATGAGGTCGGCGAGACCGCGGCCGGCGGCGTTCGCGGCTGCGACTCCCTGGCCGGTGTAGCCACCCGCCCACGCGTAGCCCTTGGCGCGGTCGAAGCCGATGCCGGGCTGGAGGTCGCGGGGCACGCCCAGCACCCCACCCCAGTGGTGGGTGAAGCCGATGCCGTCGAGCACGGGGAACATGTCGACGAGGGCGCGGCGCAGGCGCGCCTCGACGCGGCTGTCGCGCATCGGCGACGGCGGGATGTGACCGGCCCACCACGACGGCCCGCTCAGGCCCCCCCACGCGATGCGGCCGTCGGCGGTGCGCTGCCCGTAGCCGAGCAGCAGGTACGAGAGCTCGAGCAGCTCACGGTTCGCGAGCCCGATCTGCTTCCACGCCGGGTAGTCGATCGGCTCGGTCACGACCATGTAGTTCCCGAGCGGCAGGATGTCGCGCCCGTGACCTTCGATGCTGGACGTGTACCCCTCGGTCGCACGCACGACCACGTCTGCACGCACGTCGCCGTGGTCGGTGCGGACGCAGCCCTTTTCGATGGCGTACACGGCGGTGGCCTCACAGATGGTGCCTCCGAGGTGCTCGACCTCGTCGGCGAGGCCGCGGGTCAGGCGTGCCGGATGCAGCGCCGCGGCGTGCGGTGTGTGGAGGCCGCCGACGACGCCACGCGCGTCGACGACCGTCGAGGCACGTTTGGCGTCGAGCAGCTCCCATGCGTCGCCGAGGCCATGACGGACGTACTCCTCGTGCTTCTTCTTCAGACGCTTGAGCTGGCCTGCGTTGGTCGCGATGTAGATGGCGCCGCCACGGTGGAAGCCGCAGTCGATCCCCGCGTCCGCGACCACGGCGCCGACCTCGGTGACGCTGCGAAACATCTCGCGCGCCATCGCCGCCGCGGCGCCGCGCCCGAGGGCGCGCTCTGTGGGGCCGACGCCGCCGCTGTACTCGCCGAGGCACCAGCCGCCGTTGCGGCCTGAGGCGCCGAAACCGGCGACCTCGCGTTCGACCACGACGACGCGGAGGCTCGGATCTGCCCGCAGGAGCGAGTGCGCCGTCCACAGGCCGGTGAGGCCGGCACCCACGATCGCGACGTCGACCGCGGTGTCGCCGGGCAGCGGTGCCCGCGGGGTCAGGTCGTCGCCGGGGGCGAGGGTGTCGTGCCAGAACGAGATCGGGGTCATGCCTGCTTCTACCCCAAACGAGCGGCGAGTGCATCGCTACGCTGCGGACGACGGTCTAGCCCGGCGGTCCGCCCTTGAACGACCCGACGCACTGGAGACACCCCGAAGTGGCTGCGTGGGAGGCGCGCGGCACCTACCTCGACGTGGGCGGCGACGAGGTGTTCGCGGTCGACGTCGCATGTTCGGGGCCCGCCGCGGGCGACCCGCTGCTGATCGTCCACGGCTTCCCGACGTCGTCGTTCGACTACGCGCACCTCGTCGACGCGCTCGCGGTGCGGCGCCGGGTCGTAGCAATGGACATGGTCGGCTTCGGCCTCTCGGCAAAGCCCGACCGCCGCTACACGATGGCAGTCCAAGCTGATGTGGTCGCCGCCGTCGCCGCCCGCTTCGGCATCGACCGCTGTGCGCTGCTCACCCACGACATGGGCGACACCGTCGGCGGTGAGCTGCTCGCCCGCAGCGCAGAGGGCACATGGCCGGTCGAGGTCACACGGCGGATCGTGACCAACGGCTCCATCTACATAGAGATGGCGCAGCTGACCGCAGGCCAGCAGCTCCTCCTCTCGATGCCCGACACCGTCGCTCCGCAGGGGCCCGGTCCCGAGGTCGTCGCCGCGAGCCTCGTCGCGACCCTCGCCCCCGCGCATGCGGACGTCGACATGGGCGCCCACGCCGAGCTCGTGTGCCACCGCGGCGGCGACGCCGTGCTCTCACGCACGATCCGCTACATCGAGGAGCGCCGCGCGTCCGAGCGGCGCTTCACCGGCGCGATCGAGACGCACCCGTCGCCGCTGCACGTGGTCTGGGGCCCAGAGGACCCGATAGCGGTGGCGGCGATGGCGGACCGCCTCGTCGCCGCCCGTCCCGATGCGGCCCTCACGTGGATAGACGGCGCCGGTCACTACCCGGGTATCGAGGCGCCGGATGCCTATCTCGCCGCGGTGGAGGCCGCCCTCGCCTGACCCGGCTGCGGCACCCTGCCGGCGTGTCTACTGTTCGGCTGAACCACTCGCGCCCACCACCCGAGGGAGCACCATGAGCGAGGAAGCGCACGGCGCCGTCGACACCACAGCCGCAGACGACGCTCCGGCAGCCCGGTGCCCGGTGCTCGGCCACTCCCACACGGCGACCGGCTCGATGGCCAACGCGCACTGGTGGCCCGAGCAGGTCAACCTGCGGATCCTGAACCGGAACTCGCCCCTCATCGACCCGATGGGAGCGGAGTTCGACTACGCCGGCGAGTTCGCGAGCCTCGACTTCGCGGCGCTCAAGGCCGACCTGCTCGCGCTGATGACCGACTCCCAGGACTGGTGGCCTGCCGACTACGGCCACTACGGACCGCTGTTCATCCGCATGGCGTGGCACAGCGCCGGCACGTACCGCATCCACGACGGCAGAGGCGGCGCCGCGTTCGGCACCCAGCGGTTCGCGCCGCTCAACAGCTGGCCCGACAACGCGAGCCTCGACAAGGCGCGCCGCCTGCTGTGGCCCCTCAAGCAGAAGTACGGCCGCAAGATCTCGTGGGCCGACCTCATCGTGCTCGCCGGCAACGTCGCGCTCGAGTCGATGGGATTCGAGACGTTCGGCTTCGGTGCCGGGCGCGAGGACGTGTGGGAGCCCGAGGAGGACATCTACTGGGGCCCCGAGGACGAGTGGCTCGAGGACGAGCGTTACAGCGGCGACCGCGAGCTCGCCAACCCCCTCGGCGCCGTGCAGATGGGCCTCATCTACGTCAACCCCGAGGGCCCGAACGGGACCCCGAGCGCGCTCGCTGCCGCCCGCGACATCCGCGAGACCTTCGCGCGGATGGCGATGAACGACGAGGAGACCGTCGCCCTGATCGCAGGCGGGCACACGTTCGGCAAGACCCACGGCGCCGCGAGCGCCGACGAGTATTTGGGCCGCGAGCCCGAGGGCGCCCCGCTCGAGGAGCAGGGCCTCGGCTGGCGGAACTCCTTCGGCAGCGGCAAGGGCGGTGACACGATAACCAGCGGCCTCGAGGGAGCGTGGACGCCGACCCCGGTCGCGTGGGACAACAGCTTCTTCGAGACCCTGTTTCGCTACGACTGGGACCTCGTCAAGAGCCCTGCCGGTGCGTGGCAGTGGGTTCCCACCGACCCAGCCGCTTCGGACTCGGTGCCCGACGCGCACGACCCCTCGCGGCGGCACGCGCCGATCATGCTGACGACGGACCTCGCGCTGCGGATGGACCCGGCGTACGAGAAGATCTCGCGCCGCTTCCTCGAGCACCCCGACGAGTTCGCCGACGCCTTCGCGCGGGCGTGGTTCAAGCTGATCCACCGCGACCTCGGCCCGCTGTCGCGCTACCTAGGCCCCGAGGTGCCCGACGAGGTGCTGATCTGGCAGGACCCGGTGCCCGCCGTCGACCACGACCTCGTCGACGCCGCCGACGTCGCGGCGCTCAAGGACGAGATCGGCGCGTCGGGGCTGTCGGTCGCGCAGCTCGTCTCGACCGCGTGGGCGTCGGCGTCCACCTACCGCGACAGCGACAAGCGCGGTGGCGCCAACGGCGCCCGCATCCGTCTCGCGCCGCAGCGGGACTGGGAAGTCAACATGCCGGCGGCGCTCGGTGAGGTGCTGGGGACGCTCGAGGCGATCGCGGCCCGCTTCAACGACGCGCAGACCGGCGCCAAGCGGATCTCGGTCGCGGACATGATCGTCCTCGGCGGCTGTGCCGCGGTCGAGAAGGCGGCCCGTGACGGCGGCCACGACGTCGAGGTCCCGTTCACGCCCGGGCGCACCGACGCGTCGCAGGACCAGACCGACACGGTGTCCTTCGCCGTGCTCGAGCCGGTCGCCGACGGGTTCCGCAACTACGCCCGCAGCGGCGACAAGCGCCGGCCCGAGGACCTCCTCGTCGACCGTGCGAGCCAGCTGACCCTCACCGCTCCGGAGATGACCGTCCTCGTCGGCGGCCTCAGGGTGCTCGGCGCCAACAGCGGCGGGTCCGACCACGGCGTGTTCACCGACCGGCCCGGGGTGTTGACGAACGACTTCTTCGTCAACCTCCTCGACATGGGCACCGAGTGGCGCACGTCGACGACCGAGGGTGCCTACGAGGGCCGCGACCGCGCGACCGGCGAGCCGCGGTGGACGGGCACCGCCGTCGACCTCGTGTTCGGCTCCAACTCGCAGCTTCGCGCCCTAGCCGAGGTCTACGCATCCGACGGCGCGCAGGCGAAGTTCGTCGACGACTTCGTGGCGGCCTGGCACAAGGTCATGGACCTCGACCGCTTCGACGTCCGCTGAGCGCACGCACGTCCGCTCCGACGCAGTCTCGGCGCGCACGTGGACGCCCCCACACGTCTCGGCGCGCAGGCGGCACCATGATGCCCGGCCCGCGCCGAGACGGGGGTTCGCGTCTCTGTCCGCGCCGAGATATGGACCCGTTGACAACAAAAAGAGCGTCCGTTACTTTATCGCCATGGCGACCACCGGGACCGGGACGCGGCAGTCGAGCAGCGACCGCAAGGTCCAGGCCCGCCGCGTCGGCTTCGAGGACGCCCTCGCCGAGGTGCCCAGGCACTTCGCCGCCGACGGCGACCTCCTCCTGAGCCACATGGGCGCAGCGCTCTCGGCGATGTTCCCCGAGGGCGAGGAGTTCTTCATCCGCACCGTGCGCCACTACCGCGACCAGATCACCGATCCGGTGCTGCGCCGCCAGGTCGCGGGTTTCATCGGCCAGGAGACCACCCACGGCCGCGAGCACCGCGTCCTCAACGACCGCCTCGCCGAGCTCGGATACGTGACCAAGCGCGTCGAGCGCGCCACCGGGCGCCTCCTGCGGCTGCGCGAGCGGGTCGCGTCGCCGCAGTCCAACCTCGCCGAGACCGTCGCCCTCGAGCACCTGACCGCCACCCTCGCCGAGCGTCTCCTCTCCGACCCCGATGCGCGTGCGAGCCTCGGACACCCCGCCATCCGCAGCCTCTTCCTCTGGCATGCGCTCGAGGAGTCCGAGCACAAGGCCGTCGCCTTCGACGTCTACCGCGCCGTCGGCGGCAGCGAACGCGTGCGGATCCTCACGATGAAGGTCGTCCGCTACGGCTTCATGGGCGGTCTCTTCGCGGGCACGATCCTGTCGAGCCTCACCGATCCCGCGAGCCTGCGCCCCGGCGTCCTGCCACGCAGCCTCGCCAGGTTCGTCCGCCACACCGTCTTCAGCCGCAGGGTCTGGAACGACCTCAAGGCGGCCGAGAAGCCCGGCTTCCACCCCGACGACCGCGACAACGAGGCGCTCGTCGTCATGTGGCGTGAGGAGCTGTTCGGGCCCGAAGGAGAGCTGCGCGACAGCGTCGCGGGGACGGTCATTTGATCCGCCGATGCGGGTCCTGCACCCCCGGGACGCCATCATGGCGTCCTCGGACACCCACCTCGTCCCTGTCCAGGAGAAGACGATGAAGGACTTCAACGAGCGAGTGGCCGCCATCACCGGCGCCGCGTCCGGCATCGGCCGCGCCCTCGCAGTCCGGCTCGCCGAGGACGGCTGCGACCTCGCGCTCAGCGACGTCGACGAGGCCGGCCTCGAGGAGACCGTCGCGCTCTGCGCCGAGCACCCCGTCAAGGTCACCCAGACCCGCGTCGACGTCGCCGACCGCGCCGCCGTGCACGCGTGGGCCGACGAGGTCGTCGCCGCCCACGGCAAGGTCGACCTCGTGATCAACAACGCCGGCGTTGCGCTCGCCTACACGGTCGAGTCGATGTCCTACGAGGACTTCGAGTGGCTGATGGGCATCAACTTCTGGGGCGTGGTGTACGGCACGAAGGCGTTCCTGCCGCACCTGAAGGCGAACGGCGAGGGCCACATCGTGAACGTGTCGAGCGTGTTCGGCCTCGTCGGGGTGCCGACGCAGTCCGCCTACAACGCCGCCAAGTTCGCGGTGCGCGGCTTCACCGACGCGCTCCGCCTCGAGCTCGAGACCGAGGGCAGCCCCGTGTCGTGCACGACCGTGCACCCCGGCGGCGTCAAGACCAACATCGCCCGCAGCGCCCGCCTCGACCCGGGGGCGGCGCAGGCGATCCCGGGAGACGACCCCGCCGCCGCGTTCAACCTCATCGCACGCACGACACCTGAGCGCGCGGCGGCGACGATCCTCGACGCCGTCAAGCACGACCGCCGCCGCGTGGTCGTCGGCCTCGACGGCATGCTCTTCGACCTGATCAGCCGCCTGCCCGCCGTCACCTACCACGGGCCGGTGACGCTCGCTGCGCGGCTGCAGCGGGAGCTGTCGAAGCTGTTCGGCTGAGGCCGGCCGCAGAGGTCGTGGACTGAGCGAGGCGAGTGATGGGACGCAAAGCCGGCGTGAGCGCCGCGCAGACCCGGTCCGAGCTCGTCACCGCGGCCGCGCGCGTCTTCGCGCGCAAGGGATACGACGGTGCCACGATCGCCGACATAACGAGCGAGGCAGGCCTCAGCAGCGGCGCGATCTACGCCCACTTCGGGTCGAAGGCGGAGCTGTTCGTGGCTGTCATCCGCGACGGCGCCGAGCGCGACTTCAGCGAGGCCGCCGGGTTCGGCCGCGTCGGCTTCGCCTCCGCCGCGGAGCGCGTGATCGGCGACCTCGGCGAGCTCGTGACCGCGATCGGCTCCGAGTACGATCGCACACGTCCCGAGGAGGCGTCGCTGCTGATCGAGGCGGTCGTCGCCGCCAAGCGCGACCCCGAGGTCGCGGTGCTCGTGCGGGACTGGCTCCACGAGGTCGAGATCCTCTTCGGCGCCCTCGTCGCGAAGGCCCAGAGCGACGGGACCGCCGACCCGGCGATCGGGCCGGCGGCGGCGAGCCGCTT
>JAIBAC010000067.1 GCA_019695375.1 Acidimicrobiia bacterium | reverse complement strand
GCCTCTCGTCATCCAACGTCTCAGCTGGCCGGCCTGTTATCCAACAGGAGTGGCCGGGTCGAACCCGGGTCGGGTCAGCTGCGCCAGCTCACGTCGACGGACTCCTGTTTGTTGCCGCCGTCGTTGGTGGCCGTGATCGTGTAGGTCTCCTGGAACGGCGCCTCGGAGCAGTCCCGTGACGGGTTGATGGGCGCGGAACCGTTCGGCGCCGTCGACACGACGCCGGATGGGCCGGTGACGGTGACCGAGGTAGCGCCGCTGCTCGTCCACGTCAGCGTCACCGGCGCGCTCGTGCACGGCACGCCGTTGGGGTTGGCCTTGATCGACGCTGTCGGTGCCGCGGGCTTGGTCGTCGTCGGCGCGTGCGTCGTCGTCGGTGCAGCGGTGGTGGTCGGTGCCGCCGTGGTGGTCGTCGTCGACGTGGTCGTGTGCGTCGTCGTGGTCGTCGCGAGTGTCGACGTCGTCGCGGTCTCGTCGCTCTTGCGCAACAGCAGGAACGCCACGAGGCCGGCAACCACGAGGACGGCGACGACCGCGATCGCGATCGCGGCGGCGCGGCTCTTCTTCGGGTCGAGGGCGAGGGCGCTGCGGGTGCGAGCCCCGACGACGCCGTCGATCGGCAGCCCGGCCTGCTGCTGGAACTCGCGCACGGCGGTCTCGGTGCGCGGGCCGAAGATGCCGTCGATGAGACCGGGCGCCAGCCCATGGGCGACGAGGCGCTCCTGGATCCAGCGCACGTCCTCGGGGGTGCCGGGGCCACCTGGTCCACCCGGCCCCTGGCCACCGGGACCCTGACCTCCGGGACCGCCGGGTCCCTGACCACCGGGTCCGCCAGGACCACCGGGACCACCGGGACCGCCGGGACCACCGGGACCGGCCGGGCCGCCAGGAATGCCGCCGGGCGGCATCGGCTCGGTCACCGGCGACATGGGCCGCGTGGGATCGGCGATGCCGGGTGGGGGGTTCGTCTGGCCCCACCCCGTCTGGCCGGGACCGCCGGGAGGAGTCGGTGTCGTCATCATGCCTCCAAGGGATGACCGCCGCCCGCGATCGTCACAGGGCCGCACGCTAGCGCAAGATCGGACAGAGCCGTGTCGCTTCGCACCACACGGACCCGCGAGAATCCCCGCGTGGACGCAGACGACTGGAACGCCCGCTACCGCTCCGCAGACCTCGTGTGGAGCGCTGATGCGAACGCTTTCCTCGTCGAGGAAGCGGCGGGCCTCCCTCCCGGCACCGCCCTCGACCTCGGCTGCGGGGAGGGCCGCAACGCCATCTGGCTCGCCACCAACGGCTGGACGGTCACCGCCGCCGACTTCTCGTCGGTCGCCGTCGACAAGGCGAGGTCGATCGCGGCCGAACGTGGCGTCACGGTCGACTGGCACGTCGCCGACGTCGTCAAGTGGCGGCCGCGCGGCACCTTCGACCTCGTCGTGGTGCTCTACGTGCAGCTGCCCGAGCCCGAGCGTGCCGCGATGCTCGCCACCGCGACCACGGTGCTCGCACCCGGCGGCACGCTTCTCGTCGTCGCACACTCGCTGCGCAACCTCGAAGAGGGCTTCGGCGGCCCCCGCGACCCTGCCGTTCTGCCGACGCCCGACGAGGTCGAGGCCGAGATCCTTGCCGCGGCGGCAGCCGGATCCGGTCCCGGCGTCGAGATCGAACGGGCGGGCGACGTCGAGCGCATCGCCGACACCCCCGACGGACCCCGCAAGGCGCTCGACCTGCTCGTCAGGGTCCGCAGAGGCCTCCGCTAAGCTCCCTCGCCGAAGGAGGGTTCGCCTAGTCCGGTCTATGGCGCGGGATTGCTAATCCCGTTGGGTCGCAAGGCCCTCGAGGGTTCGAATCCCTCACCCTCCGCCACCCCTGACCCTCCGGCATCTCAACCCCGTCTCGGCGCGGACGTGGACACCCAACCCCGTCTCGGCGCGCCCGTGGCACCATCGTGCCGTCTTCGCGCCGAGACCAGTCTGGCCGTCCGTCTCCGCGCCGAGACCGGAGGCAGGCTCAGGTGACGACGACCGTGAAGCGTCGTGTGGCTCGGATCACGCCGGCGGGGTCGTAGTCGACGACGACCACGAAGTACTGGCCTGCCGCGTCATAGGTGTGGGTCGACGTGTCGAAGCGGTTCTCGAGGGTGTCGCCGTCGCCGAAGTACCAGATCCGCCGGTACCCGTCCTGTGCAGAGTTGCCGTCCACCTGGATGCTCGTCGGGGTGCCCGCCGTGGCCGTCAACTGCGGCGGTAGCAGGAACACCGCAGCGGTGCCGATCGAGCCGTTGCCGCTCGCGTCGACCATTCCGCTTCGGGTGCCGCCGCCGGAGTAGTCATCCGGTCCGCCCGTGATCTTCGCCGAGAAGACGATCGAGCCGTCCACGGCGGGTGTGATCGTGTACGACCACCTGAACGGGCTTGCCACAAAGTATTGATGGAACCAGGCGATGGGTTTCAGCGGGAGCGCCCAGCGGATCTGCCCGTCGACGTGCCTGGCGACCAGGTACGGTGTCGAAACCAGTTCTGAGTAGACCCAAATTCCGGCAACATAGGTGCCACGACGACAGTCGTTGTTCACGGCGAAGTGGTATGTCGTGGCGTCGGTGCCGACGGCGCCGCCGGGCTCCTCGTGGTAGCCGCACGGGCTGGGTTCGGCGATGCGTGACGTCGGGAAGTAGAGACCGATGTCGACGACGTCGGGGACCCGGAAGTCGACGGGGCTCAGGAACCTGGCACCGAGCTGGCTGAACAGCTCGTTGCCGGGACGTGAGGGCTCGTACCAAACGTCGTCGCGTGCCTGCATCGAGTTGCGGACGCTGGGCGTGAACAGGACGTCCATCATGAGATCGTTACGGGTGAGACCAGGAGGTGGGTCGGTGTCCAGATTGCCGACCTCGAAGACGTTGTTAACCGCACTCGCGTAGCAGTAGCGCCCGTCGCAGGACGGCGCACCGTCGAAGAAGCCGATGTCGCGGTACTCGTTCCGCGATTGAACGGTCCAGTCGCCCCACAGCACTGGGTCGAAGTTCGTGTGCTCGAAGGCGTAGAAGGCACCCTGCTGGTCGATGGATTCAGTCCAACCTGCCGGGACGAAACTCTCGTGGACGCGTCCTGTGATCCTGCCGCCGTTGTTCACTTCGGCCGCGATCCTGACGCCGGCATTGCCGAGATGGGCCGTTGTGACGTTCGCCAGCTCGAGGTCGAGGGGAAGGTCGAAGTCGACGCAGACGTGAACATCCGCGCTCGCCCCGGTCTGCTTGAACCAGTAGCCGTTGTCGACCTGCTTGGTGCGCAGATGCCCGTTGACAGGTGCGTCGGTGATCAGCGCGACATCTGTCTGCGGCCGGTCGCTGGTGGGGAACTTGGCCAGGTCGGCGTCCTGGTCGCGGCTGCTGCGCTTGTCGACCTCGATCGAGCGGACGTTCCCACCGAGGTCGAGGTCCGCGTCGACATAGTTCCCCAGCGTCGAGCTGGCACTGCGATATGCGAGGGGGTCGTTCGGGTCGGCGTCGACGGTCACGCCGGGTTCGACCTCGTACCAGTAGGAGCCGGGACACAGCTCTGTGGAGGTGCTGACGGCAGTTGGATGCGCGTTGGGTTTCTCCGCGTCCCGCAGACGTCCCGTGACCGTCAGGGTCGAGGGCACGTTCGCCAAACGCACGTGGTAGTTGGGGACGTGGTTGACCTCGGTGCGGCTGCCACGATCGCCGACGTATGCCGGGTGGTCCAGGTCGTACACGGCGCCGTCGATGACGCTGAAGCCCGTGTTCGTGTTCAGCGTGGCGTCGACGTCGGTCCAGGGCAGGCGCCGGTTCTTCGTCAGCACCACGTGCAGCTGCGCTCTGCCTGGCAGAGGTGCCGCAGCGAGGTTCACGTCGTAGTCGGACGCTGTCGGGTCGGACGGGTCGCGGTATTTCAGTCGTCCGGTCAGATGGGTGCCGAGGTTTGTCGCGGTCGTCGCCACGCGCGCGTCGACCGATGTCGGCTCGTTCGTCTCGTACAGCGGGTCGTCCTGGCAGTTGTGTATGACGTCGGCTGGTGTCGCGCCGTCGCAGTCGGACGTCGGTTTCCAGATCTCGAGCTGCCTGGGCACGTCGACGAGGATGCGGGCGTGTGCGGCGACGCCGGCGCCCTGGACGCCGGCGACGACGTCGACACCCGGCTCTCCCGCCGGTGCCGGGATCGGTGCGGTGCCGACGAGCCCGCCATCGGCGAGCATCGGCACCGGTCCGACGCGGACGGTTCCCGCAAGCGTGATGCCGGTCGGGCCGTCGGTCTGGGAGAGCTCGTCGGGCGGCTCGACCGTCGCGCACGAGTCGGTGCTCACCCAGATCCAGGGACGGCTGTGGTCGAAGTCCTGGATCCGCGCCCTGACGGTCGCGGGCAGTCGCGACAGCGTCGCGTCGGCGTACTGAACCGAGTTGTTCGCATCTACTGAGTAGACGTTCGTCACGAATGGGCTGCCGTCGGGGCGGGTGTCGAGGCAGAAGTTCGTCGGAGCCACCTCGTAGGTGATCTTGTTGAGATTCACGAGCGCGCCCGAGACGTACCACGAGGTAGCGGTCCCCGACGGCGACGAGTAGTACCTCAGCCCCTGCCCTGTCACAGGCGTGAACGGAGGTTCCTGCGACGCCGGAGGAGGTGGTGGCGCCGATGGCGGCGCCAGGAGGTCCGCCTCGCCGGCATCGGGTGCGCCGCGCGCGACCGCGAACGACACGCGGTTCGGATCGGCGTCTGCGCACGGGTCCGGCGGCCCGCCTTCCGCGGAGCCGGCGTCGCGGTCGCACACGATGGCCTCGAGGGCACCGAGGGCGCCGTTGAGCTCGCTCCAGTCGGCGTGCACGCTCGTGGGCACGACCGCCTGCAGCTGCAGGCGCGTCCGTGTTCTCGGCGCCAGGACTCGGTCGCTGCGCGTGGACAGGGATGCGCCGGCGGTGACCTGTGTGCGCGCGTTGGCGTGGTAGTCGACGTTCGTGCCCACGAGCCCGTAGGGGCCGGGCGTGCGCGTCACGTCGAGACGAACCTGCGACGGCAGGCCCGCGGTCGCGTCCTGTGGGGACGGAGCGCCTGCATCGAATGCAGCGTCGATGTGCTCGGCGGCGAGCAGGTCGTTGGTGTCGACGTTCAGGCCGGGAAGGATCGCCGTCGCCGTGCCCGTGAGCCGGAAGCTGTCCGCGGCGCTGAAGGGCAGCGGTGACGGTTCGGTCGCGGGGTTGCACGGGCCGGGCCTGTCAGACGCTGCCTGGTATTCGAGGCGGAGAGGCTCCGTCTCACCGGTGCAGTACCTCAGCGACAGGTCCGCCGGGATCTGCGAGGCTGTCGCGCGTACGTCGACGAGTGTGCCGTCGTTGTAGTTGTCGTTGCTGTTGCGTCGCCCGTCGCGGCGCAACAGCAGTTGGGTCGTGGGGTTTGGATGCTCGGTCTGCACGACGGCGGCAAGTCCTGAGACGTATGCGTCGCCGATGCCCGTGTCGACAAGGGCGTGGCGGAAGTCGTCGAGGCCGACTCCGATGCGGAACATGTCCGGTGTGGCCTGCGTCCAGCCCGACGGCGCACATGGGATGAAGCGGATCCTGCAGAAGAGCCGCAGCCACCGCGAGTTGAACGTGGGATTGAAGCGACGCGCCTGTGAGCTGTACAGCACGAAGTCCGCCCCCGGGTCAGTCGGTGGTGTGAGGATCTCGTTGCTCTGGGGCGCCCCCGCCAGGTAGTTCTGCACCACGACGGTGATGTGCGATGGCGTGAATCTCGGCCCGGTGCACGGTACGAAGGGCAGATCCGGGTCGGGCGGCAGGCCCGACTCAGTGGGACACGACCAGAGCTCGCCGCTGACGAAACCGCTGTCCGCCAGCGTGGCCGCGACCTGGAGACGCTCGGGCAGGTCTGTGATGGACCCGCTCGCCAGGTACGGCGTCGCGTCGGTGTTGTACGCCTTCTGGAACTGCTCGAGCGTCACCGTCGGGGTCGTCTCCGGAGTGTGCACGAGCTCCATCGACTTGGGGTGCACGACGAAGTCGAGGCGTTCGGGCACGCCGGCGAACGCGCCGTGGACCGCCATCTCGTCCTGTCCCCCCAGGCCGGCCCCGAGCCCGGCACGCACGTCGACGCGCATCGTCGTCGGCGGGATGGCGAGGCCCTCGGCCGGGTCAGGAGGCCGGTTCCAGCTGAGGCGCGCCATCGAGTCGTACCCGGCGAGGGCGTAGCAGCGCTGGTGCGTGCCGAGCGCCAGGTCGGTGGGCGCATGGTCCCACCCGAGGCGGACGTCGGCTGCCTGCGAGTCGACGACCGCGGCACCGTCGTCGTCGTGGATCTTGTCGACGTCGAGGGTGAAGGTGAGAGGTGGCCGTGCCGCGGGCGAGATCTCCGCGGATGTGTAGGTGAACCTCTGGCCGAACGACCAGTAGCCGTCGTTCTGGTCGGGCTTGAAGAGGGCGCTGATCAGGCTGCGGTCCGGGAGGCGGCTCCCCGGAGCCGTCGAGTCGAGGCCCACGTGGACCTGCGTGAGCTCGGCGGTGCCATCGCTCTGCTCGAACGCGACGGCGATCGCAGAGTCGACGACGGCTTGTGTGTACGGCGAGTCAGGCACACGCTCGACGGTGGCGTCGATACCGAAGCCGAGGATGTCGCTGCCGAAGATCGTGTCGTAGGGGAGCCCCATGTTCTCGTGCAGGAGCTGCAGGATCTGGGTCCCGCCCTGTGCAG
The DNA here is from genome assembly GCA_019695375.1 of Acidimicrobiia bacterium. Classification (GTDB taxonomy): domain Bacteria; phylum Actinomycetota; class Acidimicrobiia; order UBA2766; family UBA2766; genus JAIBAC01. Next base: position 7,253 of record JAIBAC010000067.1, on the reverse strand, counting down.
CGAGCGTCGATCCGGCGGAGAGGCGCAGGTCGTAGCGGAAGACGACATCTGCCGAACCGTTGCCGTCGAGGTCGAGGGGGAAGTTCGTTCCGATGGCAGCCGGATAGCTGTTCGTGACCGTCGGTCCGCCGGGCAGGTGTCCGCTCACCCGGATCTGGATGCCGGCGAAGGCCGACACGCCTGTCGTCGTCGACGTCGATGGTGTCGAGGAGCAGGCAAAATCGAGTCCGTCAGCACGCGCGTGCTCGGTCGGCGAGAGCACAAGGGTGCCGAGGACTATCCCCGAAGCGATGAGAAGCAGACGCGCTGACCAGATCAAACCAGTTCGGATCCGCACGCGTTGCCTCCCCGCCGATTTGCCCCTTGGTGCGCCCCGTCCTCCCGTGATGACGCGTGCATTCTGAAGCACATCACCTGATCAGCTGCGCCCGAAGCGAAGGTGATTGCGTACGCGTATACAAACACCCCGGCGCTGCTTTGTCCAGGTCCCAAACCGGTCTCGGCGCGGACGTGGACACCCAATCCCGTCTCGGCGCGCCCGTGGCACCATCGTGCCGTCCTCGCGCCGAGAACCGTCTGGGCGTCCGTCTCCGCGCCGAGACGCGTCGGGACCGGCCACTGCCGCCCTTGCTACAGTGTTGGGTCTCCAAGCGCTCGTAGCTCAGCTGGATAGAGCATCTGACTACGGATCAGAAGGTCGGGAGTTCGAATCTCTCCGAGCGCGCCGGACCTCGACGCGCACGCCGGGCCGTCAGAGGCCCTCTTCCTCGATGATGACCCGCTCCATGCGGCGGTCCGGGATCAGCCACAGGACCGCAGTGGCCAAGAACATGCCCATCGCGACCACCTTGGGGACGACGCTGCCCTCGTCGATGAAGGCCGCCGCCGCGATGCCGGCGAGGTAGAGCACCGACGAGATCTTGCCCTTGAGGTCGCGGCCGAGCGCACGCGCGAGGGCGGCGTTGGCGTCGGCGTCACCGCGGACGATGAGCGTCTGCATGAGGTACCACGACAGCGCCGCGCACAGCAGGTCGATGCCGTACACCATCACGGGAACGCGGGCGAAGTGGCTCTCGTCGATCCACGCCGTGGTGAACGGCAGCAACGACAGCCAGAACAGCAGCAGCATGTTCGCCCACAGCACGGCGCCCGTGATCCGTCTCGTGAGCTGGAACAGGTGGTGGTGGTTGTTCCAGTAGATGCCTACGTAGACGAAGCTGAGCACGTAAGTGAGGAGGCCCGGACCGGTCGTCCTCCACAGCGCCGCGAGGTCGTGGCCCTCGGGCACGCGCAGCTCGAGCACCATGATCGTGATGACGACGGCGAGGACCCCGTCGCTGAACGCTTCCAGCCTGTTCGTGGTCACGGGCGCAGTATGGCTGCATCAAGGCGCGAGCACTGGACGCTCGAGCCGCACGCGGCGCAGGAGCTGCGCGTTGAGGGCGACGACGATCGTCGAGAGGCTCATCAGGACGGCGCCGACGGCCGGTGAGAGGTCGATCCCCGCCCACGCGAGCACCCCTGCCGCGAGCGGGATCGCGACGACGTTGTAGCCCGCGGCCCATGCGAGGTTCTGGACCATCTTGCGGTAGGCGGCGCGGGAGAGGCGCACGACAGCGGTCACGCCGCGGGGATCGTTCGAGGCCAGGACGACACCGGCGGACTCGATGGCGACGTCGGTGCCGGCGCCGATCGCGAGTCCGACGTCGGCACGCGCGAGCGCGGGTGCGTCGTTGACGCCGTCGCCGACCATCGCCACTGCCAGCCCCTGGCCTTGCAGTTCGGCGACGGCTGCGTCCTTGTCCTCGGGCAGCACGTCGGCGTAGACGCGGTCGATGCCGAGCTCGCGGGCGACGCCGTCGGCGACCTGGCGTGCGTCGCCGGTGATCATCGCCACCTGCACGCCCATCTCCTTCAGCTCACCGACCGCGCTGCGCGCCTCGGGACGCACCTCGTCCTCGACGGCGAACGCACCGACGACAGCCGGACCGCGGAACAGGTACAGCACCGCGGCGCCGCGGGAGCGCCACCGCTCGATCGGCGCAGCCAGCTCGCCGGGGACGCCCGCGCCGGTTTCGCGCAGGAGGGCGGGGCCGCCGACCGCGTAGTCGACGCCGCCGACGCCGGCCTCGACCCCACGACCCGCACGTGCGCGGAACCACGTTGCCTCCGGTAGGGGTCCCTTCGCGGTAGCCCGCGCGGTGATGGCGCGCGCCAGCGGGTGCTCGCTGTCGCTCTCCACCGCGCCCGCGAGCGCCAGCACCTCGTCCTCGGTCGTGCCGGCGGTGGCGGCGATGCCGGTCACGACGTGCGCGCCCTTGGTGAGGGTGCCGGTCTTGTCGAACAGGACGGTGTCCACGGTCCGCATCCGCTCGAGCGCGAGGCGGTCCTTGACGAGGATCCCCGCCCGTGCCGACACGGCCGTCGAGATCGCGATCACGAGCGGGATGGCGAGGCCCAGCGCGTGGGGGCAGGCGATGACGAGCACGGTCACGGTGTTGGTGACGGCGGTGTCGACGTCGCCGAGGCCGGCCCACACGGCGAAGGTGAGCAGCGCCGCCCCTGTGGCGGCATAGAAGAGGAGGGCGGCGAAGCGGTCGGCGAGCACCTGCGCGCGGCTGCTCGACGCCTGCGCGTCCGCCACCAGACGCTGGATGCCAGCGAGGGCGGTGTCGTCGCCGACGGCGCTCACGCGGACGCGCAGTGACGAATCGGTGGCGACGGTGCCCGCCACGACCCGATCGCCCGCACGCCTCGCGACCGGCCGCGACTCGCCGGTGATCATCGACTCGTCCACCCCGGCATCACCCTCGACGACCTCGCCGTCGGCGGGGACGCGGCCGCCGGGGCGGACCAGCACGATGTCTCCGACCGCGAGCTCACCGGTGCCGACGGACGTGATCGTGCCGCCGTCACCGATGAGCTCGGCCTCGTCGGGGATCAGCTCCGCGAGCGCCGCGAGAGCACCGCGCGCCTGACCGACCGCCTTCATCTCCTGCCAGTGGCCGAGCAGCATGATCGTGACCAGGGCGGCGAGCTCCCACCAGAAGTCCATGTCGAACCAGCCGGCGCTCGTCGCCAGCGACGCCACGTACGCCACGCCGATCGCCATCGAGATGAGCAGCATCATCCCGGGCCGGCGGTCACGGACCTCCCGGAAGCCGCCCTGGAGGAACGGCCAGCCACCCCAGGCGAACACGATCGTGCCGAGCACGGGGCCGACCCACGCCATGGCGGGGAAGTCGAGGCTGTAGCCGAACCAGCCCATGACCATGTGGCTCGTCACGACGAGCGGGGCGGTGAGCGCGAGCGAGATCCAGAAGCGGCGCCGGAACATCTCGGGGTCGTGTCCGGCGTGCTTGTCGTGGCCGGCGTGGCCGTCGTGGTGAGGCTGTGCCTGCACCGGGCGAGCGGCCCCGTGCCCGGATGGAGGAGGTCCGTGGGTGGTGACAGCAGTCTCGTTCATGCCGGGCCCCGTTCCGTCTCCGGGCGTCTACACGAGGGCCAACCTATACCCCCTGGGGGTATAAGTCAATCGGGTTCAGCAGCAGAGGTGGGTGGTCGTCACGCGGCCGGTCGGGGCGCAGCAGTCGGATGCAGTGCCGTCTCCGGCGGCCGTGCCGGCGAGCTGGTCCGCGTCGCCGGTCTTGACGTACCACTCCCAGCGGGCTCCGTCGGGGTCGGTCACCCAGGTCTCGACCTTGGTGGCGTAGCAGCAGGTGGTGTCGTCCACGCCCGTGGTCTCGAGCCCGGTCCCCGCGAGCCGCGCCTCGGCCGCCTCGACCTCGGCGGCGGTCTCGGTCTCGACGCCGAGGTGGTTGAGGGTGGCGCCCTCGGTCCCCTCGAACAGGACGAGCTTCAGTGGCGGGTCGGCGATAACGAAGTTGGCGTAGCCGGGCTTGCGCTTGAGCGGCTCGGTCGCGAACAGCCTCGCGTAGAAGTCAGTCGCGGCTTCGATGTCGGTGACGTTGAGTGCGAGCTGGACACGGGACATGGCTCTCCTCCGGCCTAGAGTTGCATCGACGGGTGTCGATCTGTTGTCACGATACCAACACATCGACGAGAGTCAATATGAAATCCCAGGAGGTGCAGGGATGGGAAAGGTGAAGGTGGCGACGCCGACCACGAACCCGAGCGACCTCTGCTGCCGGCCCTTCACCGCCGGGGTCCTCAGCGCTGCCGACGCCGAGGAGCTCGCCACCACGTTCAAGGCGCTCGCCGACCCTGCCCGCCTGCGGCTGATGTCGATGGTCGCGTCTGCCCCTGACGGTGAGGTGTGCGCCTGCGACCTCGTGGAGCCGTCGGGCAAGTCCCAGCCGACGGTGTCGCACCACATGTCGGTGCTCGTCGACGCCGGTCTGCTGACGCGGGAGAAGCGCGGTCGCTGGGCGTGGTACCGGCCGGTGCCCGAACGCCTCGATGCCCTCCGCGGTGTGCTCGCGCCCTAGGCGCCGCTGCGGGGGTGACGGATCGGGACCTTCATCATCGAGAGGTCGGCGATCGCGATCAGGTGCCCGGCGTGGTCGAGCACACGGCACTCGACGACGACGATCTGCTTGCCCGCGCGGACCACCTTCGCGCCGGCGCTCACGGCGTCGCCACCACGGGGCGTGCCGAGGTAGCGGATGTGCATGTCGACGGTGACGAGGCTCTCGACTTCGGGGTCGTGGCCGCTCGCGCGGGCCGTCGCGAGGGCGGCGGCGAGGTCGATCATCGTCGCGATCGCACCACCGTGAGGGTTGCCGGTACGGCCCAGGGCCTCGGGTTCGAGCGGCATCTCGACGACGGCGGTGTCGCCGGGTTCGGTCTCCCACTCGAACGCGAGTCCGAGGAAGTCGTGGAGGGGGACGAGGCCGGCCTGGCCGGGACGCGCCGAGGCAGGTGTCGGAGGTGGTGTAGTGCTCACGGGCGGACCGTACAACGCACCGGCAGCGACTGCAGGCCACGGATGAACATGCGGGTGCTCCACGTGGGATCGCCCGCGAGCTCGAGGCCGTCGACACGGGCGAGCAATCCGGTGAGGAAGCGCTCGGCCTGCAGGCGCGCGAGGTGGGCGCCGAGGCAGGCGTGGGCGCCGCCTGCGAACTGGACGTGGTCGTCGGCGTCGGTGCGGTCGACGTCGAAGCGGCCGGCGTCGGCCCCCCAACGCCGCGGGTCGCGGTTCGCCGACGCGAGGCCGACGTAGAGGATGTCGCCGGCGGGCACCTCGGTGCCGCTCAGCGTGACGGGCTCGGTCGTGACACGGCGCACGAACTGGTTCGGCCCGTCGAAGCGCAGCATCTCGCACACCGCGTTGGGGACGAGGCCGGGGTCGGCGCGGAGCTGGGCGAGCTCGCCGGGCTCGTGCAGCAGGGCGAGGACGCCGTTCGCGACGAGGCTCGCAGTCGGTTCATGGCCCGCCATGTAGAGCGTGATGAGCTGTGCCATCAGCTCCTCGTGGCCGAGCGCGTCGCCGCCGTCCTCGGCGTGCACGAGGTACGACAGCAGGTCGCCAGCCGGTTCGCGCCGCTTCAGCTCGGCCTGATCCTCGAGGTAGCGGTACATGGCGTCGAGGGCCGCGAAGAACTCCTCGCGCTCGGCGGCAGGCATCGGGTCGCGGCTGCGTGCGACCCAGCTCGTCCAGTACCGGAACCGCGGCGCGGCCTCGTCGGGCACCCCCAGCCACCGCGAGAAGATCTCCACCGGCAGCGGGTACGCGAACTCCGCGACGAGGTCGACCTCGGACCCGGTCGCGCCGGTCGCGGCCGCGAGGCGGTCGAGGGCCGCGGCGACACGGGCGTCGACGAGGCCGCGGAGGCGGTCGACCTCGCGCACCCGGAACGGCGGCGCCATCAGCTTGCGCACACGGGCGTGGTCGGGGTCGTCGAGGTGCACGATCGTGCGGCCGGCGCGGTCGTGCTTCGCGAGCCCGTCGAGCTCGATCCGCACGATCGGGTTCGGCGTCGCACGGCGGATGTCGCTCGACATCGACGGATCCGCGAGGATCGCGGCGACGTCGTCGTAGCGGGTCACGACCCAGCCGCAGAGCAGCTTCGACCAGTGCACCGGGTCGTCGTCGCGCAGCGCCGCGTACGTCTCGTACGGCGACGCCACGAACGCCGGGTCGAGCGGGTTGAACGCGACGGGGTGCACGGCGGCGCTCATCGCGGCAGCGTCGCCGTCGGCCACGTCTCGACCCCGGTCAGCCACGGCCGCCCTGCGCGTTTGGCGTCGGCCCACTTGGCGCTGAAGTCGGCGGTCTGGCCTAGCTCGGCGGGGGTCGGCCCGATGCGCGCCACCAGCGGTGCGAGGGCGTCGGTGTCGAAGCCGTAGACGGCGGCCGCGTTGAGGCCCAGCATCGCCGCGGTCTCGTCGACGGGGATGTCGCAGAAGACGTTCGCGAGGAACTCGCGTGTGTGCGGCCAGGTGCCCTCGGGGTGGGGGAAGTCGTTGCCCCAGCACAGGTTCTCGACGCCGATCTCGTAGCGGCGTGCCATCTCGACGCGTACCAGGTTCGACGCGCCGACGAAGCAGTTGCGGTCGAAGTACTCGCTGGGGCGCATCGACATGTTGGCCGTGAGCTGTGCGCCGAGCTTGCGTGAGCCGTGGTCGCGCTCGAACACGAGGTCCATGCGCCACAGCAGGTCGTTGACCCAGAACGCGCCGCACTCGACGACGCCGAAGCGCAGCCGCGGGAAGCGCTCGAACGCGCCGGACCAGATCAGGAACCACAGCGGCCGCGACGACCAGAACCGCGTCTCGGTCGTGAAGATCCCGACGTGGGGGCCGTACGCAGCGCGGTCGGCGACGCCGGAGTGCACGTGCACGGCCATGCCGAGTTCCTCGCACGCCGCCCACACGGGGTCGTAGACGCGGTCGTGGTAGGGCTCGTGTGGCTGCCACATCGGCGGGATCAGGATGCCGCCGCGCAGCCCGGAGGCGTGGGCGCGACGCACCTCTGCGACGGCGGCGTCGACGCCGGCGATGATCGGGACGATCGCGACGCCCGCACGCCGTTCGGGGCTGTCCGCGCAGAGCCCGGCGAGCCAGCGGTTGTGGGCGCGGGCTCCGGCGAGGAGCAGGTCGGCGGGCGTGTCGCCGCTCGCGCCGAGGCCGGCACCGAAGGGTGCCGACGCCCCGCCCTTGACGGCGTCGGCGTCGGGGAAGATCACCTCGCCCGCGACGCCGTCGGCGTCGAGCTCCTTGTCGCGGCGCCCGGCGTCCCACCCGCCGCGGAGGCCTTCCTCGTTGTCGTCCTCCCACTGCCTGGCGAA
>JAIBAC010000066.1 GCA_019695375.1 Acidimicrobiia bacterium | reverse complement strand
CCGGTGGGTTTCGCGACGAGGATGCCGCTCCACTGGTTGCCCGACACGGCGACGCCGAACACCCCGCCCTGGACGAGGTTCCACGACAGGTGGAACCCGATCGGCGCCCAGATGCCCCCGGTCCGGATGCAGAGGGCGCCGAGGAGCACGCCGCCCTCGACCGCGACCAGGGCGGCGTCGGCGAGGGTCGCTCCCGGGCCTGCGAGGTGAGCGAGGCCGAAGAGGGCCGACGACACGCCGAGCGCTGTCCACGTGCCGGTCCACGTCTCTACGTCGCGCAGGAGCAGGCCGCGGAAGAGGACCTCCTCGGCGCAGGCGAGCAGCACCGCCGTACCGAGGGCCCACGCGATGCCCTGCCACGGTCGCGGCGCGAGTGTGAACGAGACACCTCCGAGCGCCCACACGGCGGCGACGATCGCGCCCATCAGCGCCGCGCCGAACACCAGCACGCCGGCGAGCGGCGCCGTGCGCGTCGAGGCGGGTACCGGCGGCCGGGTGCGCCGCTGCCACGCGTCGTAGGTGACGACGGTGACGAGACCCACCGCGCTCCCCTGCACGAGCACGAACCAGCCCTCTGTGGCGACCCCTGCGGCGTCACCGGCCCAGTAGAGGAGGAACCACCCGCCGAAGACCGTGACCGCCCACAGCGCCAGCCCGCCCGTGAGGCGCACCACGTGGCGCCGCGCGGGCACGCCGTCGGTGTCGAGGTCGGAGTCGGCGCGTCCGGTCACAGGGCTCGATTCTGGCCCCTGCTCGGCACTCCCCTGCTAGACCCGAACATGTGTTCCATAGGACTGGGGTCAGCTGCGCTCGTGCTCGGCGCAGGGATCGTCCGCCTCGTGCGCGCTGACCCCGGTCCACTCCTCGGGTGCGGGGACTCGGTGCTCCACGTCGCACGCTCTATCGACGAGCGAGCCGGCGTCGACGGGCGTCTGCGCGAACACGAAGCCGTTCTGGTTGGCCACAGGGTGGATCCGCAAGGCTCCGGCGGAGTCGTACCTGGGGTGACCTGGCACGCCGAGCGGGTGGCCGATCCGCCGCGCCGACCGCAGCGAGTACACCTCGACGGTGGTTGATGTGCCGACGGCCGCCTCGGAGCCGTCAGGCGAGACCGACATCGACGCGACGGGAGCGTCCGTGTCGCCCACCCTCTCGACCTCGACGGATCCACCTTCCACGCCCACCTCGAGGAGAGCGACGCCGAGCGCGACGATCACACCCGCACGGTTCGGGACGGGCTCCGCCACGACCGGTCCGCTCCCGGAGACCTCTTCGACACCGGAGGAGTCGAGTCGCATCCCGCTCGCGAGGTCCCAGGCCGCCACCGTGAGGCCACCCTTGCCGGTACCGCCTGTGCCGGCCACGACGACGCGGGTGCCGTCGCCCGAGAGCGCGACGACGCCGTCGGACCGGCAGCATCCTTCGAGCTCGACGGCCTCGGGCTCGACCGGTCCCTCACCTCCGAAGTCCAGGCGACCGACGCCGACCGTGCGGCCCGCGACGAGCACCTCGCCGGCTTCGGCACCGCAGGCCATCGACGTGATCGCCGGCTCCCCGCCGTCCGCAGGCGCTGCTGCGATCACGCCGGCTCGCGGATCCGGGAAGCGGTACACGGCTGCGGTGGACTCGCCGGGCACCGCCAGGTAGCGATCCGCACCGCACACGACACCGCGCACCTGGCCCGGCCGCGAACGGCCCAGCTGCATCGTCTCGCCGGAACCGGGATCCGTAGCCCGCAGTTCACAGCAATCCGGCGTGACCGCGCCCTCCGGTCCCACGACGAGCCCGGTGCCCTCGACCGGCATCGTCGGGTCTGCCTCGGGCAGACCCTCGTTGATGAACGACTGTCCGGGCGCGACCTCACTCAAGTGCAGTCCACCGGAAGCATCAGCTCCCACGACGAACGTCGCTGTCGCGTCGATGATGCCGATGTCACCGCCGCCGCGGTAGGCCTTGCGGCTCTCGGGCCCGCCGATCCCCTGCTCGAGGTCGGCGGCCTGCGTGAACAGGTCTCCGTCGCCACTGGACAGGAGGACGAGGCTGTCCGCCGGCGTCTCCTCGTTCGGACGCGCGACGGTGCCACGTGGATTCGGGTAGAGCCCGAGCGGCGTGTGCGGGACCTGCGCCTCCTGCGGAAGGCGCACGAGCACCGGCCCATCGCTCCGGATCAGGGAGAGGACGTGCCTCCCGCCGTCGGCGGCGACGTCCAGGACGATGTCGTCACCGCCGTCGACGAGGCGGCACCGCCGTTGCAGGCACCTCTCGTCGGAGACGCTCGACTCGCCGACCTGGACGACATGCAGGCCTGCCGGTGTCCGGGTCACGCCGTAGGTACGCCTCGTGATCACCGCAGCGACGATCGAGTCCGCCGAGATCACCGCGTCGAACCCGCTCGGGCCCTCGAAGCTCGGCGCCGTGAACCGCAGGCCTTGATCCGGCGCCTGCCACACCGGCGCCACGTCCCCGCAGCCTGATCCGCTCGTGGTGCAGGCAAGATCCCAGACGTTGCCGGACCGGTCCGCCGCGATCTCGGCTCCGTTCGGGCCGAAGCTCGGAGGGGCGACCGCGCCTGTCAGCATGCCGAGCGACCTCGACGGCCCCTCAGGGCCGACGCCCACGATCTCGACTCCCCTGCCCGTGCGCACGGCGACGAAGCGTCCATCCGGCGACATCGACACCGAGTCCTGTCCCGCCTCGGTCCCGGGCGGCTGGAGCTGCAAGCTCGCGATGGGAGATGCGGGCGCGCGCCCGTATCCGAGGTCCCAAACCGACAGGGTCCCGGCGTCGTCGTAGCTCGCGAGCAGCTCGTGCCGTCCCGGTGCAGCGCTGTACGCGAGCTGTGGTTGCGAGACGGCGACGGCGACGACACGGCGGCCCTCGTGCGCGCCCAGATCGCGGCGTGTCGGTGTGACCGTCGTCGAGATGAGTGCCGCGCGGATGTCTTCGTCGACCGTCGCGTCGCTGTCGCGCTCGCCGAACTCGGCGTCGACGGCAGCTGCCTCGACGGCTGCAAGTGCCGCCACGTCGGGGCGATCGTCCCTGAGCCTGAGCGCGTCGGACACGAGGCTGGACGCGCGCTGTGCCGCGGCCCCCTCGCCGAGGCGGATCGAGCGGTCGACCGCCCACAGGGCGACGAGCGCGAGCAGTGTCGACAGCACGCCCACCGCGGCGAACCCGGCGCGCCTGCGCCGGATCCTGTCTCGGGGATCCTCCTCCTTGACCTCGAGGTCGTGATCGGTCCGCACCCTGAAGCGCGACGATCCCGGGAGCGGGACCGACTCCTTGTTCACAGCGGCGGCGAACGGGCTCGACATCGCCGACTCACCGGGCCTGGCAGCCGCGCCGAGCTGGGCGACCTTCTCGACCGCAGGGCCCGACGCGAGGCCGTCGTGCACGTTCACGGGCCCGATGTGCAGGCCCACCTTCGTCACCACACCGACCCCGTTGCGGTCGAGCTCGGCCGTCAGCGTGTGGAGACGAGCTGCAGCGGTGACCGCATCCCCGACGGTGTCGTAGACGAACAATGCGGAGATCCCGTAGCCCGGCGTCGGCAACTTGCGCCCGCCTTCGGACGCGGCGGCCAGATCGGCGTTGCGGCTGAACTTGGCGAGCACGTCGGCGGTCTCGTCCGGACACCGTTCCCACGCGCCCGGCGACGCAGAACAGGTGACCGAGAGGAGCGCGACGACGCCCTCAGGACCGCGCGCGACAGCGTCGCACAGCCGCTTCGCGAACTCGCCCGCGGAGTGGGGCCGCTGCCCAGGGTCATGCGCGAGCCCGTCGAACACGACCGCGGACACCACGTCGACTTCGCGATCGGTCAGGCCCGGCCATCCGCGCTTGCCCGACGCCGGCGAGCGACCCTGCAGGAGCACTGCCGCCGTGGCTGCCAGCGCGTACACGTCCGCCGCCGGTGCAGCCGGGCTGCCGGCGGCGACCTCGGGCGCGATGAACCCGCTCGTCCCGCCGGTCACGGCTTCCCCTGCGTGAGCCGCAGACCCGAAGTCGACGAGGACGTACTCCCCGGTCGCACGACGGATGACGTTCGCGGGCTTGACGTCCCCGTGGACGAGCGGGGGCTCGTGGCCATGAAGGTGGTCGAGCGCCTCGGCCACCGACGTGATGCAGTCGAGAACGTCCTGCAACGGGAGGCCGGGATCACCGGTGGCCGCGAGCACGCCCGCGAGGTCGTCGCCGGGGACCCAGTCCATCACGATGACGTCGCGTCCGTCCTCCAAGGTGAAGTCGTCGCGGATCAGCGGCAGGCACGGGTGCGGCCGCAGCTCGAGCAGCGCCCGCACCTCGCTCTCGCTGCCGTCACTGCGGATCTTGAGTGCGATGTCACGGTCGTGTCGGCGGTCGTGCGCCTTCCAGACCTGCCCCTCGCCCCCGGCGCTGATCTGCTGGACGAGCTCGTAGCGAGCAGGCCAGCGTTGGGCACCGTGACCGTCTCCGTCGGGGCCCGAACGGTGCTCCCCGGTGTCGGCGTGCAACGGGATGGTGAGCACCTCGCGCTCGGGCGGGCGCCACACGACCTCGACGGTGTCGAGTGGATGTGCGAGCCCCTTGAGCGCGAGGCTCCCATGCGGCTCGAACTGGTGAGCACCGCGGGTGCCCGCCAGGATCCGTACGACATCCGATGCGAGGATGCTGCCGGGGCCGGCTGCAGCGCAGAGTCGAGCCGCCTCCACGACCGGGATGCCGTGGCAGTCGCGCTGACGGTAGGCGACGTCACCCGCACTGAGCCCGACGCGCAGCTCGACTCCGCGTGCTGCTTCACTCCCAGCGATCGTGCGGCACATGTCGACCGACGCCGCGATCGCGTCCGTCGCCGCCGCGAAGGTCGCCATGACGCCGTCTCCGAGCGTCTTGACGACCGTTCCGTGGCGACGGCCGATGGCGCCGCGGACTACGCGTTCGTGGGACTCGAGCACCGCGTCGGCGTCGTCGTCGCCGAGGCGTGTCCGCAGCCCGGTGGAGTCGACCACGTCCGTGAAAAGCACGATCGCGGTGCCGGTTGCGCCGTGCTCCATGGTGCCGCCTTGAAACTGCTTCAAGGCTAGAACAGCGTCGCCGGCGCTGCTCGCTGCTCCTGTGCACCGCCTGCGCGCGGCGCGGCCTCCCGGGGGCTTCCCCGGCAGTGCCCCCGGGAGGCGCGATGCGCCGTCGCACGACCCGCATCGACCCCGCGTCTCCCAACGATCGGGGTGATGGCTGGTGGGCCACGCTCGGCGGAAGGTTCCGCCTGTTCGGTGGATCTCGTCGTCGAGGCGGGTCCGGCTCCCGGCCGGCACCGGCTCGTTGCCGCACGTCCATGTGCGCCGCTTGTCCTTCGCCGCACCGATCGGCAGAGCCCAGCGGTGTATGAGCGGTCGTCGACAGGTGCCGGAGGTGGCCGCGTAGAATCGGTCACCAACCGACCCGGGCGGAGGGCCTGAGCCCAGACTCGCTGCTCGACTCCGGCAGACGCCGGTCGCCTCGGCGGTGCACACTGTCAGTCGACGGTTGCACGCGCGCCCGGTCACCCGCCCGCAGCGCACGTGCGAGCACCGTCTCAGCACCAGGAGCAGCCCACATGGCCGACCACACGGACCACAAGGTCGCCGACCTGTCACTCGCGGACTTCGGCCGCAAGGAGATCGAGCTCGCCGAAGTCGAGATGCCGGGTCTCATGGCGATCCGCGAGGAGTTCGGAGCGGCTCAGCCGCTCAAAGGCGCCCGCATAACGGGATCGCTTCACATGACGATCCAGACGGCGGTGCTGATCGAAACCCTCACACATCTCGGCGCCGAGGTGCGCTGGGCGAGCTGCAACATCTTCTCCACCCAGGATCACGCCGCGGCCGCCGTCGTCGTCGGCCGCGACGGCACTCCCGATGCGCCGGCCGGCGTGCCCGTGTACGCGTGGAAAGGTGAGACGCTCGAGGAGTACTGGTGGTGCACCGAGCGGGCGCTCATGTGGCCCGACGGCGCCGGGCCGAACATGATCCTCGACGACGGCGGCGACGCGACGCTGCTCGTCCACAAGGGGGTCGAGTTCGAGGCGAACGGTGTCGTCCCCGACGCCGCCACGGCCGATAGCGAGGAGTTCGCCGTCGTCCTCGGCCTGCTCGGACGCTCCCTCGCCGACGACCCGCAGCGCTGGACCAACATCGCTGCCGGCATCAAGGGCGTGACCGAGGAGACCACGACCGGCGTGCACCGGCTCTATCAGCTCGCCGAAGCAGGCAAGCTGCTCTTCCCGGCCATCAACGTGAACGACTCCGTCACCAAGTCCAAGTTCGACAACCTCTACGGCTGCCGTCACAGCCTCGTCGACGGCATCTGCCGCGCCACCGACGTGATGCTCGCCGGCAAGGTGGCCGTCGTCTGCGGCTACGGCGACGTCGGCAAGGGGTGCGCGCAGGCGCTTTCGGGCCAGGGTGCCCGTGTCGTGGTGACCGAGATCGACCCGATCTGCGCCCTGCAAGCTGCGATGGAGGGCTATCAGGTCGTGCTCCTCGACGACGTCGTCGACACCGCCGACATCTTCGTGACCGCGACGGGCAACTACAACATCATCACCGCCGACCACATGGCGCGGATGAAGCACAACGCGATCGTGGGCAACATCGGTCACTTCGACAACGAGATCGACATGGCCGGCCTCGCCAAGGTGCCCGGGATCGAACGCGTGAACGTCAAGCCGCAGGTCGACGAGTGGGTCTTCGCCGACGGACACGCCGTCATCGTGCTCGCCGAAGGCCGGCTGCTGAACCTGGGATGCGCCACCGGGCACCCCAGCTTCGTTATGTCGAACAGCTTCTCGAACCAGACGATCGCGCAGATCGAGCTCTTCGGCCACACCGACATCTACGAGAAGCGCGTGTACACGCTGCCCAAGCACCTCGACGAGAAGGTGGCGCGGCTGCACCTGGGCAAGCTCGGTGCACGCCTGACCGAGCTCACCCCCGAGCAGGCCGACTACCTCGGGATCCCCAAGGAAGGCCCCTTCAAGCCGGACCACTACCGATACTGAACGGCGCTCGGCGCTTCCTCCCCACGGACCTCATGACCACGTACCTCGTTTCGTGGACGTCAAGGGAGGAAGCACCTCGGCCTGCCACCCGTGCCGCCGGACGTGTGGGATACGCCCCACCCCAAACGCGGGCGGGATGTCCCGTCGGTACGACAAATCGCCCGCGTTTGGACGAGGACCCCAACCCAAACGCGGGCGGGATGTCCCGCCACCACGACAAATCACCCGCGTTTGGGGAGGGGGCCGCGTTCGGGGACGGATAGCCTCGGCGCATGAGTGACACTGCGGGGCGGGCCGCGGAGCTGCTGCGGGCGCTGATCGCCAACGCGTGTGTCAACGACGGCACGCCCGAGTCGGGCCAGGAGATCCGGTCGGCAGAGACGCTGGCGCAGTTCTTCGCCGGCACCGGGGTCGAGGTGGAGGTCTTCGAGCCCTTGCCGGGGCGGGCTTCGCTCGTGGCCCGCCTTCGGGGGGACGACCCCGACGTGGGCACGCTCTGCTTCCTCGCCCACACGGACGTGGTGCCGGCCGTGGCGAGCCGCTGGAGCGTCGACCCCTTCGCCGGTGAGGTCCACGACGGATGTGTGTGGGGCCGCGGTGGCGTCGACATGCTGAACCAGACGGCTGCGCACGCCGTCGCCGTCGCCGGCCTCGCCGAACGTGCCCGCAGCGGGGACCGCCTCGGTGGCGACGTCGTGTTCGTGGCGGCGGCCGACGAGGAGGCCGGCGGCGCGCACGGCACGGGCTGGCTCGCCAGCAACGCTCCCGACGCGATCGCGTGCGACTGGGCCGTCGGCGAAGGCGGCGGCTTCCGCCTCGCCCTCGACGCCGGCGCAGACGACGCGGCCGTCGCCGTCATGGTCGGCGAGAAGGGTCCGATGTGGCAGCACCTCACGTTCGAGGGAGTGCCCGGCCACGGCTCGATGCCGTATGCGACCGACAACGCCCTGGTCAAGGCGGCCGCTGTCGCGCAGCGGCTTGCCGAGTTCGCCGCACCTGCAGCGCTGCACGACGTGTGGCACGAGATGCTCGAGGCGACTGCGCTGCCCGACGCGGTCCGCGTGGCGCTCTCCGACGCCGCCCACGTGGACGCTGCCATCGCGGACATGGCTACATCTCACCCCGCGGCAGCACGCGTCCTCCACGCCTGCAGCCACACGACCTACTCCCCCAACGTCGTGAGCGCCGGCATCAAGGCCAACGTCGTGGCGCCGAACGCCGAGCTCGACGTCGACGTTCGTGTCATGCCCGGGGTGAGCGAGGCGGACGTCCACCGCGAGATGGCGGCGGCGCTCGGCGACCTCTTCGACACCGCCGTCGTCGAGACCGTGCTCGGGTTCGAGGCGACCACCAGCCTCCGGCGCGGTGAGCTGTGGGACGCATGCGTGGACGCGACAGCGGCCGTGTGCGGCCCGACCCGTTTGGCGCCCTGGGTTGCGCCGTTCTCGACCGACGCGCGGTTCCTGCGCGCCGCCGGCGCGGTCGCCTACGGGTTCACGATCCACGACGGCGGCGTGAACCTCGACAGCTTCGGATCGATGTTCCACGGCGACGACGAGCACGTCTCGGTCGCATCGCTCGGAGTCGCCGTCGACGTGTACGTGGAGCTCGCCCGCCGGCTGTGCGGCTAGGCCTCGCGTACCTCCGGCGTCAGCGCTCGCCGGTGCGCACCGGGCGCACGCGGCCTTCGAGGTACTCGCGACCTGGGACGCAGGTGCCCGCCGTGGCCGCCGGGCAGTAGGCGCACAGCGGAGACGGCGACAGGAGCGGCTCACGTTCACCGCTGCCGAGAGCCGCCAGCGCTGTGGCACCCTCCACGATCCAGTCGACGACACCGTGGAGCATCTCCTCGCGCACCACCTCTACTCGGTAGCCAGCGCCTTCGAGGGAGTACGCCGCCACGCGGTAGGGCGGAACCTCGGCACGGAGGGTCTCGACGAGCGCGTAGAAGCGGAGCTCGTCGAGGTGGTCGGGGTGGATCGCTCCCGATTTGAAGTCCACGATCAGCACCCGTGCCTCGCTGCCGTGCGGGCGGCCGAGAGCGAGGTCGTAGACGCCCTTGAGCGCCACGGCCCCGTTGCATAGATCGGCACGCACCGGCACCTCGACGCGGGGCGTCCACGCGGCCGAGATCGGCGGCCACTGCGACACGAACTCCACGGCCGCGTTGGACACATCGCGGACGAGGTCGGCGCGGTCGTCGTCGTCGAGGCCGCGCACGAAGCCGCCGAGCTCGTCGTCGCCGTCGCAGGCGCGTTCGACCGTCGCACGTGCCTGCTCCAGCGGCGGCCGCGACCCGGCGTCGATCAGCAGGCGCTCGATCGCGCGGTGTGCGAGCGAGCCCCGTGCGATCGCGGTGCTCCACTCGAAGGGCTCTTGGCGCCGAGCCATGTGCAACCCCTCGCAGGTGCGCACCTCGATCAGGCTGCGCTTGGTGAGCCGCCACGTCCCGGCATCGGGCCTGCGCGACGCGACCAGCGGGGCGAGGCCGGCCTCCAGCCGCGTGCGCAACCTGTCAGCGAGGTCGGCTTCGAACGTGGGCCGCTCGCCGCCGAAGTCGATCAGATGGTCGAGGATGTTGCGCTGGCGTGGGGTGAGCGCTCCGTTCGGCTGCACCGGACGAGCGTAGCGATCGGTCAGCTCGAGCCCGTGCCGTCGTCGGCGGCGTCACCGGCGTCGGCACCGGCGTCGTCACCGGCATCACCGGCGTCACCGGCGTCACCGCCGAGCGACGCCTTCAGCGCCTCGAGCTCCCCGAGGCTCTCCTTGCTGAGCGCCCCCGAGAGACCCCCGCCACCCGACTCGCCGAAGCTCTGACGCCCGAAGCCGCCGCCACGACGGCCGCGTCCACCACCACGTCCGCCGCCGCCACGTCCGCCGCCACCGCCGCCACGTCCGCCACCGCCTCGACGAGCTGCCTCCGGTTCGTCGACGGCACGAACGGACAGGCTCAGCCGCCGGCGGGCCGAGTCGATGTCGAGGATCCGCACCTGGACCGCGTCACCCGCCTTGACGACGTCATCGGGGCTCTCGACGCGCTGGGCTGAGAGCTCGGAGACGTGCACGAGGCCTTCGACGCCGTCGGCGACCTCCACGAAGCTGCCGAACTCCATGTTCTTGGTCACGGTGCCCGAGACGACCTCGCCCTCACGGTGAGATCGCACGAACGTGTCCCACGGGTTCTCGGTCGTCTGGCGCAGCGACAGGCTGATGCGATCACGTGAGGGGTCGACCTCGAGCACCTTGACGCTCACGGTCTGGCCGGACTTCACCAACTTGCGCGGATCGCGCTGGCGGCCCCACGTGAGCTCGCTCACGTGCACGAGACCGTCGGCGCCGCCGACGTCGACGAACGCGCCGATCTCGGTGACCGTCGAGATCACACCCTCGACCACGTCACCGGCCTTGATCGTCCGCATCACCTCGGCACGCTGGGACCGGCGCTCCTCCTCGAGCACGGCCCGGCGGCTCAGCACCACGCGGTACCGCTTCGCGTCCGCCTCGATGATCTTGGCGGTCACGTCCTGGCCGACGTAGGGCGCGAGGTCGGCCACGGGACGCACATCGACGAGCGAAGCGGGCACGAAGCCCTCGACGCCGACATCGACGCGCAACCCGCCTTTGACGGCGGCCACGACCTTGCCGGTCACGATCCCGTCGCCGGCGACGGCGTCCTCGATCGACTTCCACGCCTCACCGAGCTCGAGGCGAGCCGTGGACAGCCGGACGAGGGGGTCCGCGGCAGAGGCCGTGAGAACCAGGGCGCGCACGCGATCGCCGACCGCGACGAGCTCGTCGGGACGTCCACTGCCAGACACGGACAGCTCGCGGGCGGGGACGAACCCTTCGCGCCAGGTGCCGAGATCCAACAGGACGCCGTCGGCCTCGAGCTTGACGACGGTGCCGTCGACGACGTCGCCGGGTCCGAACGACAGGACCCGCGCCGGCGCCGACACGTCTGGCGTCAGGTCGACGGGTGCTGGGGGTGCCTCGACGGCGGCCGCCTCGATCTCGGGTCCGGACGCGTCGGCCTCGTCCTGGCGCCCTGCGTCGGGATCGGTCTCGGTCGTCACGTCGGCTTCACTCCGGATGAAGCGGAAGCGCCACTCGGGCGCGCCCACCGTCGTCTTGCTCGCGGTCGGGCCACATTACTTCGGTGATCGCTCGGGCCGGTAGAAGATCGCGAGCTGCAAGAAGGCGACCACCGCACCTGCGAGCGCAATGGCCGTCCCGAGCCACCCCGAGAGGGTGTCGTCGATGCCGAGCAGCCGGTCGATGCTGTAGCGGCCGGGACCGATCGTCGCCAGCAGCACGGCGTACGTGATGATCGCGGCCGCGTACTCCCAGCCCTCTTTGATGATGAAGAAGCCGTTCTTGGAGTGGACGGTCACGATCGCGACTGTCATGACGCCCACGAATCCTGCGGCACACAGCGGCGTGACGACCCCGAACGCGAGGCCGAGACCGGCGGCGATCTCGGTCACCGACGCCGTCCACGCCTGCAGCGGCCCGTTGCGCATCCCCAGCGACGTGAACCAGCGACCCGTACCCGCGATCTTGCCACCACCGAAGATGTGGTTGACGCCGTGGGCGACCATCGTGAGCCCGCCGACGACGCGCATGACGAGGATCGCCACGTCGACGGCGCTCTGATGCGCGGAGACGTCCACTCACATCCTCAGGTCGCGAACACGAGCGTCGGATGGTACTTGACGGATCGACCACGGTCGCGACGGCGCTGACAGCGCGGTCGTCACGTCGGGGTAGGGTCCGGCACGACCGGAGGCGAACTGACACACTGACGCATCGCTCGATCCTGCTCCGCTCCTGAGGAAGCCCATCTCCGATGCCGGCCGCCCACGCACAGACGACCCAGCCGTCCGAGGCGAAGTCGACCCAGCGCGACCACCTGATCCACATCGTCCGTGGCCTCGCTATCTGGGGGGTCATCACCGCGCACCTGCTCGTGAACCACATCGGCTTCGACGGCATCAGCGGCAAGGCCGAGTCGATGTCGTACGAGTGGACCAACTGGTTCTTCATCTGGGCCGTACCGTGGTTCGTGCTCAGCGGCGGCGCCGTCAGCTACTGGAGCATGAAACGGCTGCTGGCCAGGACCGAGCCGGGCCGCGAGCGGCGCCGCGCCATCTGGGACTTCATGTGGCGCCGGCTGCAGCGCATGCTCATCCCCTACTTCGCGTACGCGGTGATCATGTCGGCGGTCGAGATCCTCTTGGGAACGGCCGGGTTCAAAGCGTGCGAGGCCTTCGGGCTGAAACAGGCACTCACCTGGATCATCCCGTTCCCGCACCAGGACTGCCTCGTCTACTCGCGCTGGCCGTTCTGGTTCCTGATGATCTACATCCCCGTGGCGCTCGCGACGCCGCTGCTGGCTTGGATCTTCGACAAGCGCTGGGGTCCGTGGCTGCTCATACTCGGACCGGCGCTCGTGATCTTCTTCAACGACCGCTCCGTCTTCAACGGCCTGCAGTACCTCGACGTCAACGACCCCCAGGCACTGGCACCGGTCCTGACACCGACGGTGATGCTGCAGTTCGTGGCGAACATGTACCTCGGATTCGTCGCGTTCTTCGCCGTCGGGTTCCTGTACGCCAAGGGGGTCCTGCGCGACCGGCGCCGGCTCTGCCTCGCAGGCGGAGCCACGATGATGGCGGCCACGCTGCTGCTCATGGTCGTCGGCCCCTACACCCACAACCAGCAGCAGTTCCCGATCCAGGGCGGGTACCTGCTGTGGGGCATCGGGACGTTCCTGGTCCTGGTGGCAGCGCGGCCGCAGGTGGAGGACCTCTGGCGCCTCAAGGGGGTGCGTCCCGCCATCGACTGGCTCTCGGTCAACAGCTACACGATCTACATCTGGCACTTCACGGCGATCCTCGCCCTGTGGTGGACGATCTACTTCCTCGGCCTCCGCGACGGTCTCTACGGGCTCCCTGTCTGGGTGCAGCACCTCACGCTGTACGCCCTCGTCTGGGTGTACCTGATCCCACTGATCGCGGCCACGCGACGCTTCGAGACCTGGTCGTTCCCGCCCAAGTGGTGGAAACGACGCCGCAGCGGCATCGCACAAGGTGGGTGAGGCCGCACGATGACCTACATCGCCGGTTTCGCGATGCTGGCTGCCGCGACGGTGCCGGCTGTGCTGGCCTGCCGCTATCTGGCGTCGCGCGTCGTCGACGAGACGTGGGCCCGCTGGGCGCTGACCATCTTCGTGTTCTGCCTGCAGGTCGTACTCTCGATGCAGCTCCTCGGGGCCATCGGAGCATGGCGGCCGCTCCCCTACCTCGGCGTGGCCTGGGCCGGATCCGCCCTCGTCTGGCTCATCGGCAGAGGTGTCCGCAGCGCATCCGGCTCCGCCGCGGCGGCGGAGACGGCGGCGACTGCCGGGACGAGCGACGGCCATGACGCTGCGGCGGCACAGGCCGGCGACGTGCCGGCGTGGCTCAAGTTCGTGGCGGTGGCGGTGCCGGTGTTCCTCGTCGTCGCCGCCCTCGTGAACCTTCTCTTCGCCCCCGACGTCGCCAACGACTCGACGCTCTACCACCGCTCGACGGTCGCCGCGTGGCACCGCGCCAACACGATCTGGCGTATCGCCGCCCTCGAGAACAGCGTGTACGAGGGTGCCTTCTGGTCCAACGGCGACATCTTCGGCCTGTGGACCGTGATCCCGTTCGCACGCGACTACCTCCTGCAGGCCTGCAGCCTGCTGTGGGCGCTCGGCGCCTACTGCGCCGTGGTGGCGACCGGACGCTCACTGCGCCTCAGCAACTGGCGCGCGGTCGTCGTCGCGAGCGCGGTGATGTGCGCGTGGGGCGTGTCGTACGGTCAGCTGTCCACGTTCCACGTCGATCTGCTCACGGTGCTCGCCGGGGCCGTGCTCGTCTGGGCGGGTTTCACCTGGCTGCGCGGCGATCATCGGCTCCGCTGGGTGGTGCTCGCCGCCCTCGCCGCCGGGCTCGGGGCGGGGACCAAGCAGGCGGCGGTG
>JAIBAC010000325.1 GCA_019695375.1 Acidimicrobiia bacterium | reverse complement strand
GCCGCCATGCGTCGGGCGGTGCCGGTGGTCGTCGTCGACGTCGGCGCCTGCCTCGAGGACGACGACGAGCTGCTGGCTCAGCAATGGCCGTGGCGTCGCCACCAGGCGGCCCGCGCGGCGATCCGCACGTCGGACGCCGTCGTGGCGACGGTCGCATGCGATCCGGCGTCGATCCGCCACGCGGTCGATGCCGGCGACGACCTCTGCACCCTCGTCGACGCATCTCGCGTCGTGGTCCTCGTGAACAAGGTCGAGGCGCGGCGCAGCGCCGCGGTGGCAGCCCTCGAGCTCGAGCGACGCTGCGGCTGGTGCGGCGGCTCCCTCCTCGCGCCGCTCGACGCGGCGGCGTCGGTCGCGGCGTGGGGCGGCAAGGCCCTCGCCGAGGTCGCGCCGGCCTCGCCGCTACGCCTCTGCGTGCGGGAGCTCGCACGCGATCTCGTCGTCCGCTTCGGCAGCGAGCGCCGGCGCCGGCGAGGCACGGTCATCGCGCGGGCCTGAGGTTTTCCGGCTGCACCGGCCTTGCGTACGCTGTCGGCACCTCATGGCCCGCACCCGTCTCCTGCGGAGGAAAAGATCGTGACGCTGCACTCGGACCTGTTGGCGATCCTGGCGTGCACCGAGTGCAAGGGCCGTCTCGTCTACTTCGCCGACCGCGAGTTCCTGTTCTGCCCGTCCTGCAGGCTCCGGTACGCGGTCGCCGACGAGATCCCGATGATGCGTCCCGAGGACGGCGTCGCAGTCGATCCCGCCGAGTCCGAGCATCTGCTCGAAGAGGCGCGTGAGCTCGACCTCGACAACGTCCCCGACGCCTGAGGACCGCCGGATCAGCGCACGGTGCCGGCGGCGAGCTCGAGGTCGGCGGGGCCGTGGTCGGGGGGCAGGTAGACGATGAGCTCGTCGAGGCCCGCCTCGGCGAGGGCGGCCGCCTTTTCAGCGAACGCCGCGGGGTCGTCGCGGTCGAACTTGGCCTGGATGGACATGTGGATCTCGGCGGGATCGCGGCCGATGTCGGCACAGCAGCGTGCGAGCACGTCGCGCTTGTGGGACCACATGTCGACGTCGTCGGCGAGGAAGTTCCAGTGGTCGGCGTACCGGGCGACGAGGGGGAGCGTGCGCTTCTCGCCGCCGCCGCCGATGCAGATCGGGAGATCCGCCTGCACGGGCTTGGGCTCGCAGCGCGCCGCGGTCAGCTTGTAGTAGGTGCCGTCGAAGGTCGTGGTCTCGTTCTCGAGGAGGCTGGAGATCACGGTGCACGCCTCCTCGAAGCGGTCGAAGCGCTCGGTGACGGAGCCGAGCTCGATGCCGTACGCGTCGCACTCCATCTGGTTCCACGCCGCGCCGAGGCCGAGCTCGAGCCGGCCGCCCGAGATGATGTCGACGGTCGCGGCCATGTTGGCGAGCACGGCCGGGTGGCGGTACACGACGCCGCTCACCATCACCCCGACCCGCAGTCGTGACGTCGCCTGGGCGAGCGCGGTGAGCGTCGTCCAGCCCTCGAAGCAGGCATCGTGAGGATCGGCTGGCCAGATCGGGTAGAAGTGGTCGAACGTCCACGCCGACTCGAAGATGTCGATGTCGTCGCCGGCGCGCCAGACGTCGAGCATCGCCGGCCACGTGGTCTGCTGGGGGGCGGTCTTGAAGCCGTAGCGCACGGTGCCTCCTCGCACTCGGCTGCGACGCTACCGCGCCCGCTCGCGCCGCGCAGATGGGGCGCGTCCACGCCTGACCGCGGGCACCTCAGACGGGTGCCGGCGGCGTGAACGCGTTCGGATCGACCCCGGCGGAGTAGCTCTGCGCCTCCAGCACGATCGGGACGGACCCGACGCCGGTCGCGACCGACGTGGACAGCCGCACCGGCACCGCGTCGGCGTTGGCGCAGATCTCGGCGGGGGGGCGTCCCTGCGTCTCGTACTTCAGGCACTGTGCCGATGCGCCTGCGATGGTCGTCCTGTAAGAGTCCGAGGGTGTACCCGCGCTGCCCTGCAGCGGTGGGGCGAGCACCGCGAGCACGAGCACCGGGCTCAGCGGTATCACGCCGAGGCCGACTGTGAGGCTCTGCGGATCGAACCGCGGCGACAGCAGGTCGGGGAAACCGCCGGACCAGATGCGTTCGCACTGCCACGCCCGCGAGGCCGGCATCTTGCAGTCGATGGTGGCCTTCACGCCCTCGTACAGCAGCCAGCGCTGCGACCCGTCGCGCTCGAGCGAGTGGACGGACTGCCTGCCCTGCTCGTTCGAGACGACCATGTGGTCCATCACCTTCGGCTGGACCGCGTAGTCGATCGTGTACGTCTTGGTCAGCGTCCCGCTCACCAGCGCCAGCACTGCGTCGGCACCCGGTAGCGCCGCGAGGTCGGCCGGCACACCGGCACTCGGATCGGAGCCGCCGGAACCACCGCCGAGACCGCCCGTCAACCCGTCGAGGCCGGCACTCGAGCCCTCACCGGGCCTCTGCCCGCCCGACGCGCCGCCTTCGAGGCCTGCCGTCGGGCTCAGCCTGCCGGGGTTCCCGCCGGCCTGGTCGTCTGCACCCCCGCTCACGCCGCTGATGCGGGACTCGCCTTCGGGCGTCTGCGCGCAGGCGACCGCGCCCGTTGCGAGCGCTGTAATCACGAGCAGGAGGGTCAGGCGGCGGAGCAGGGGCATGCCCACCGCGCGGGGGGCCATGCGCCAGGACTTCGACACGCTCAAGGGCGTCTCCTCGCGCCCGGCAGCGCCGTGGTCGACGCGCCGGTGCGGATCCCGAAGCGGGTGTAGTGGACGGCACGGCGG
>JAIBAC010000065.1 GCA_019695375.1 Acidimicrobiia bacterium | reverse complement strand
TGTCGGTGGTCGACACGTTGCCGGCGGGGTTGGCGTTCGTTTCGGGTTCGGGTGATGGTTGGTCGTGTTCGGCGGTGGCTCAGGTTGTGACGTGTACGTCGTCGGAGTCGATCGCGGCTGGTGGGTCGGCGGGTGTGATCACTCTGGTGGTGACGCCGTCTGTGGCTGGGTCGGTGGTGAACACGGCTGTGGTCTCTGGTGGGGGGCAGTCGAACACGGGTAATGATTCGGATTCGGATCCGACGACGGTTGATGATGTGGCGCCGCCTGAGACGGCGGATCTGACGATCGCGAAGTCGCACTCTGGCGATTTCACGGTCGGCCAGCAGGGTTCGTACGCGCTCGCCGTGTCGAATGTGGGTGCGGCGGCGTCGTCGGGTGAGGTGTCGGTGGTCGACACGTTGCCGGCGGGGTTGGCGTTCGTTTCGGGTTCGGGTGATGGTTGGTCGTGTTCGGCGGTGGCTCAGGTTGTGACGTGTACGTCGTCGGAGTCGATCGCGGCTGGTGGGTCCGCGGGTGTGATCACTCTGGTGGTGACGCCGTCTGTGGCTGGGTCGGTGGTGAACACGGCTGTGGTCTCTGGTGGGGGGCAGTCGAACGAGCTCAACGACGGAGCGGCCGATCCCACGGTCGTCGACGACGGCACCGAGCCCGGAGACGTCGACCTCGCGCTCACCAAGTCCCACGAAGGCAACTTCAAGGTCGGCCGGCGCGGCACGTATTCACTCGAGGTGACCAACGTCGGAACAACGGATTCCGGCGGCGAGCTGACCGTGACCGACACCCTGCCTCGCGGGATGATCTTCAAGGGCTTCGAGGGCGAGGGCTGGACGTGTGCGGCTGAGCGTCGGGTCGTGACCTGCACGAGCAGCGAGCCGGTGGCCGCCGGCGGGTCCGCGGCACCGCTGTCCATCACGGTGAAGCCGTTCAAGGCCGGCCACCTGACGAACACGGCTGCCGTCGCCGGCGGCGGCCAGGCAGCAGGCGACAACGACACGGCCGCCGACCCCACCGTCGTGCGGCGGGCGCGCCCGTGGTGCGGCTGGGGCGGCTTCTACCACTGGCGCTGCTGCGGAACACCGCACTGGTTCTGGAACCAGTGGTTCTGGCACGACGGCGGCTGGCACCACACGAACCAGCGTCCCGACCTCTGACAGCGATCGATGCGTGCCGGTGCTTGCGATGGTGTGCGCCGAGGTCCGCCGTGCACCTCCCACGATGCAGGTGCACGCCGCTGAGTGCAGAATCTTCCTAGGTGGTGCTCGGCAGCACCGTGTAGCTCGGGGGAGTTGAGGGCAGATGGGTCAGCGCCGTCGTATCGGCCTGACAGCGGGCTGGGCAATCGTCGCGGTCGCGGCGGCCGCGGTCGCGTTGGTGCAGCTCGGGAGCGCCACTGCGGCGCCGTCGATCATCCCCGGGACGTACACGATCACGATCACCGGCGGCGACGGCGCGATCGGCATCAAGGCGCTCACCATCGGGCCGGCGTGCTCCAACGGGTCCGACGACGACCTCGACACCAAGATCGACCACCCCGCCGACCCCGAGTGCGCGTCGCCCACCGACAGCAACGAAGGCCCCGACAACACCCCCTACGAACAGCCGACGTTCACCGTGGACATCGACGCGGCAGGAAACGTCAGCGCCCCAGCGTCGAACGTCCACTGGCAGAACATCTGGCAGCGCCAGGACACCGGAGTGCTCGGCATCAAGGACCTCCTGATCCAGTTCGTGGCCGACAACGTCGACGGCAAGTCCGTGACAGGCCATCTGGACGCGGTGACGGGCAAGCTCGACCTCACGTGGCGCTTCCACATCCAGACGGCCGTCTCCGGCGTCCCGGGCACGGTCCTGATCGGCACCCCCGTTCAGCCGCTGTCAGCAAACCTCAGCACCGACGGCACCGGTGGCGCCGCGTTCGACCCGGAGTCGCTGTCGGCGACGCTCGTGGACTCCACGATCGTGTACCCGGCCGCCGCCTGCGCGAACAATCCCCTCCTGTGCCCGACGATGATCACGACCGCGAACTCCCAGCTCGGGCTGCCGACCCAACCCGGCCAGAGCACCCTCTCGGTGAGCGGCACCGTCGACAGGAACCCGATCCAGGACGACACCACGCCGCCGGAGGACTCCCCGGACCTGAAGCTCACCAAGACCCACACCGGCGACTTCACCGTCGGCACAGAGGGCCCTTACACGCTCACCGTCGACAACGTCGGCACCGCAGCGACTTCCGGCCAGGTCGTCGTCGGTGACGAGCTGCCCGAGGGGATGAGTCTCGTGGACGCCACGGGCGACGGGTGGGTCTGCGCTCCTGCCGACACGCGCACCGTCGGCTGCACCACGTCGGAACCGATCGCGCCGGGAAACACAGCGCCACCCATCACCGTCAAGGCGATGCCGCTGGCCGCGGGCACCCTCGTCAACCAGGCCTTCGTCACGGTCGCGGGCGACGCCGATGCCGGCAACGACAATGCGTCGGATGCGACCACCGTCATCGGCGGCACCGAACCCGGTGAGCCCGACCTCACCCTCGCCAAGTCCCACACCGGCGACTTCGTCGGCGGCACCGAGGCGGCATACACGCTCGCGGTCTCGAACGTGGGGACCGCGGCTTCGTCGGGCACCGTCGCGGTGTCCGATCCGCTGCCGGCGGCCATGACCTACGTGTCCGCCTCCGGCACCGGTTGGGACTGCACGGTCGACGGCCAGGACGTGGCATGCACGTCGGCATCCGCGATCGCACCGGGAGCGTCAGCAGCTCCCCTGACGGTCGCGGTGATGCCGACGACGCCGGGAGCCGTCACCAACACGGCGACGGTCTCCGGCGGCGGCCAGACCAACAACCTCAACGATGCCGCCGCCGACGACACGACGATCGCCGAAGCGGCCCCCGAGGTCGCCGACCTCACGCTCGCCAAATCCCACACCGGCGACTTCACCGCCGGCACCGACGCCACCTACGTGCTCACCGTCTCCAACATCGGGTCCGCCGCGACCGCCGGTGACGTCGTCGTGACCGACGACTTGCCGGAGTCGATGACCTTCGTCTCCGCCTCCGGCGCAGGCTGGGGATGTTCCGCCACGGGACAGGACGTGAGCTGCACGACCTCGGCGGTGATAGGCGCGGGCGCCTCCGGCGAAGCCCTGCAGATCACCGTCGCGCCGAACGCCGCCGGTTCGTACACGAACGTCGCGTCGGTGTCCGGAGGTGGCGAGGAGAACACCCTCAACAACGGCGCTGCCGATCCCACCGAAGTGATCAGCGACGAACCCGGCGACGGCCTCGACGTCGACGTCGCCCTGACCCACACCCCGGAGCGGTTCACGCAGGGCACCGAAGGCACCTACGTCGTCCGCGTGGGCAACGCCGGGACGCAGTCCACGGCGGGCACCGTCACCATGACCGACACAATGCCCGACGGCCTCGACCTCGTCCGCTACCACGTCGCGGCGCAGTCGGGGTGGGGCTGCGTGCAGGCAGCGGCGGCGCTCACGTGCACAAGCGCCGCGGAGGTGGAGCCGGGCGCCGCGTATCCCGACGTCGAGGTCGTGGTCCGGCCGACCAAGTCCGGGACGATCACGAACACCGCCACCGTCGCGATGGAGGGGGACACCGATCCCACGAACGACTCCGCATCCGACCCGACCGAGGTCGACCCGGCTCCCGCGCCGAACCTCGCCGTCGACGTGACCGCACCGGCGATGGTCGTCGGGACGAGTGCCACGATCGCGGTCGAGGTCAGCAACGTCGGCAAGGCCCCGACGTCCGGGCCCGTGAACCTTGCCGTACCGCTGCCGGCCACGTTCGCGGTCACGAGCGCCACCGGCAACGGTTGGAGCTGCAGCAACGCCGGCACCGGCACGGCCGCGGTCAACGTCGTGTGTACGACCGAGACGAGCGTCGTGCCCGGCGGCAAGCTCCCGGTCGTGAACCTCGTCGTCACCCCCAAGGAGCCAGGCACCTTCGAAGTCGGCGCCAAGGTGACGACCACCGGTGACGTGTCCACAGCGGACGACACCAAGGTCGTCGAGGTCCAGGTGGCGGCGTCGGGGTCGAGCGGCGGCTCCAGCGACAAGGCATCGGAGATGCCGTTCACCGGCGGAGACCTCGGGCTGCTCGTCACGGCCGCTGCCGGCGCGCTGGGCGCCGGGGGCACCCTGGTCGGCGTGTCACGGCGCCGCCGGCGTCGTTGACGGCGGCCGGGCCGCGCTCAGTCGCCGACCGGGAGCATCTCGATCGTGTTCGTCCCAGCCACGACCCGCATGCGCGCCAGCGTGTGCACGACGGGGTGGTCGACGACGAGCATGTCGACCGCCTTGAACTCGACGACGGTCTGCTCCGGATCGACCTCGACGACGGCATAGCCGTGCTCGTAGAGGTTGATGTACTGGAAGTGCGGGTTCACCGCCGCGAGGCGGCTGCCGACTGTCGACAGCAAACCGGGGTCGGGGAACGTGTCCTCGAAACCGGGTGACGTGACCGACCCGCACACGAACTCGGTCGCGACCTTCGGCCGTGAGGGCGTGTCGACGTCCGCACGCAGCGACCCGGTCCAGAAGGTGTGGATGTCGCCGGTGAAGATCGTGACGTTCTCCGTCGCGGACGACTCGATCGCTTCGAGGATGTGGCGGCGCTCGTCCTGGTAGCCGTCCCACTGGTCGCCGTTGAGGTAGACCCCGGCGTTGAGCGGCCACTGGGGGAACAGGCGCCGTGTGACGGGCGTGTCGAGGTCGATGAACCGCAGCGGCATCATCATCACGGGGTTGCCGAACATCTTCCACTGCGCCGGCGACGACGTGATCCCGCCCACCAGCCAATCGCGCTGGGGCGTGCCGAACATCGTGCGTCCCGGCAGGACCGCGGTGCTGCCCGGGTAGTGGGTGGTGTTGAACAGCGTCCCGGTCTCAGGATCGCGGTACTGGCGGCCGTCGGTGAGGAAGAACTCGGCGAGGTCGCCCCAGCGGAACGAGCGGTAGGTGCGGAACCGCTCCTCGGCAGGCGCCACAACGGGCTGGAAGTCGAACCAGGCGGTGTAGCCCGCCTCGAGGACCTCCGGCGCCACGAGGTCCTGTCGGTAGTTGTCGAAGATCTCGTGGTCGTCCCACATCGGCGCCATCGGCATGTCGGCGTGGCATGCCTGCAGGTCGGGATCGCTGCGGTAGAGCCGGTACTTGGAACGGAACGCGTCGAGCGTCGTGGGGTGGTCGACGGGGTCGAGGCGGGCCACTCCGCGGCCGTAGGCGGGCTCGACGCCGCCGTACTCGTAGATGTAGTCGCCGAGGAACAGCAACAGGTCGCAGTCCTCGCCGCAGATCGAGCGGTAGGCCGTGTAGTAGCCGTTGTTCCAGAGCTGGCAGCTCGTGACCGCGAACCGGAGGCGATCGGGCGTAGTGCCCTCGGCCGGCGCGGTGCGGGCCCGGCCGACCTGACTCGTCGCCCCGCGGGCGCGGAACCTGTAGAAGTACCAACGATCGGGGCCGAGGCCCGTGGCGGCGACCTTCACGCAGTGGTCGCTCGCCGCCGTCGCCGTGGCCGTCCCCGACGCGACCGTGGTGTCGAAGGTGGGGGAGCTCGACACCTCCCACGTGACGGCGACGTCGGCGCCCTCCGGCGGGGGCAGGACACGTGTCCACAGGAGCGCGGAGTCCGGCCGCGGGTCGCCGCTGACCACGCCCTGGGGGAACAGACCACCCTGGGGCGGTGCGGAGAGGTCGTCCGCGCCGATGTCCGGTCCCGGTGCCGGTGCAGCGCCGGCGGCGGCTCCACCGAGGCCGGCCGGTAGCGCCGCGCCTGCACCAGTGGCTGCGACACCCTTCATGAAGCGTCGCCTGTCGAACCCGCTCACTTCACATCACCTCTCCCCACGGCTCCATCGGCCACTTCGCCGCCTGCGTCCGGCCGTCCTGCCGCCGCGACCGTGCCTGATCCGTGACGCGCCTCCTCGGGTTGCCGGCGATACCCTGGCCGGGATGACGGCGCCTCCGCGATCCCGAACGTCTGCGGCGCCCGGCCGGCCCGATGCCGGCGGCGGTTCGCGTCCGCGTCGCCTCGCGTCGCTGGCGTCCATCCCCGTCACCGAGCTGCGCGGTGTCGGGCCGAAGACAGCAGCCAACCTGCAGCGCCTCGGCGTGCACTCGGTGCTCGACCTCCTGTGGCACGTGCCGCGGCGGTACATCGACCGTTCGACCCAACCACCGATCGGGTCGCTGCGCGACGTGACGCTCGACGCGGGGGAGGAGCTCACCCTGATCGCTCGCGTGCAGCGCAAGACGTCACGCAGGATCCGGCGCGGCCTCACGCTCTTCGAGGTCACCCTCGCCGACGACACCGGAACGATCAAGGCCTCCTGGTTCAACCAGCCCGGACGTGCCCGCCTCGTCGAGGAGGGAGCGACGGTCGCGGTCAGCGGTGACCTCACCTACTACCGGGGCCGGCCCAAGTTCGAGGTCAAGGCGCTGGAGCCGATCGGCCGCGCCGGTGACTCGACCGGCGGGGTCGTGCCCGTGCACCCGGCAGGATCCGGTGTCACCCAGGCCGAGGTGCGCGAGTACGTGCGCCAGACGCTCGATCGCGCGGGCGAGCTCTTCGATCCGGTCCCCGAGGGCCTCCGCCGCCGCCACGGCCTCGTCGACCGCACCTGGGCCTTCCGGCAGGTGCACTTCCCCGACGACCTGGCGACGGCGCGCCGTGCCCGCACGCGGCTCGTGTACGACGAGCTCTTCGTCCTCGAGGTCGCGCTGGCTTGCAAGAAGCGGGCCGCTGCCGAGCGCGACAAGGGCTTCGAGAACGTCCCCGACGGCCCGCTCGGCAGGGAGCTGGTCGCGCGTCTCCCGTACGAGCTCACGCGAGCCCAGCAGCGTGTGCTCGCCGAGATCGCCGGTGACCTCGCGTCGCCGGCGCCGATGCATCGCCTCGTGCAGGGCGAGGTCGGTTCCGGGAAGACGGTCGTCGCCGCCCTCGCGATGCTCGCCGCGACCGACGCCGGCAGGCAGGCGGCGCTGATGGCGCCGACGGAGGTCCTCGCCGAGCAGCACCACCGCGGCCTGTCGGAGCTGCTCGCGGGCCTGAGTGTGCCCACGGCCGAGAACCTCCTCGGCGAGCGCCCTCTCGGCGTCGGCCTTCTCACGAACCGCACGACCGAGGCCGAGCGACGTGTGCTCCTCGACGGCCTCTCCCGCGGCGAGATCGACGTCCTGATCGGCACCCACGCCCTGATCCAGGACGGTGTCCGCATCCCCGAGCTCGGCGTCGTCGTCGTCGACGAGCAGCACCGCTTCGGTGTGCACCAGCGCGTCGCTCTGCGCGACAAGCAGGAGTCCGAGACGATGCCCGACGTCCTGATCATGACCGCGACACCGATACCGCGGACGCTGTCCATGACGCTCTACGGCGACCTCGACGTGTCGGTGATCGACGAGCTGCCACCGGGTCGCCAGCCGATCGAGACCGTGCTCGTGGCCCCCGACGACGCCGCACGCGCACGTGCGTACGCGCATGTCCGTGCAGAGGTCGAGGCAGGGCGTCAGGCCTACGTGATCTGCCCTCTGGTCGAGGAGTCCGAGCAGCTCGCAGCCAAGTCGGCGACGTCGGAGTACGAGCGCCTCGCCGAGGGCGAGCTCACCGGCCTGCGCCTCGGTCTGCTGCACGGCCAGCTGCGCCCCGCGGACAAGGCCGCCGCCATGGACGCCTTCCGCGCCGGCGACGTCGACGTGCTCGTCGCGACGACGGTCGTCGAGGTCGGCGTCGACGTCCCCAACGCCAGCGTGTTGATCGTCGAGGACGCCGACCGCTTCGGTCTGTCCCAGCTGCACCAGCTCCGTGGCCGCATCGGCCGTGGCAGCGCAAAGTCCACCTGCTACCTGTTCTGCGACCCCCAGACACCCGACTCGGAGTCGCGCATGGCCGCGATGGCGGAGATCTCCGACGGCTTCCGCCTCGCAGAGGCCGACCTCGAGATCCGCGGTGAGGGGTCGCTCTTCGGTGCCCGCCAGCACGGTGCCACGGATCTGCACGTCGCGCGCCTCCTGCGCGACTTCGACTGGGTGCAGAAGGCTCGTACCGACGCGTTCGCCCTCGTCGACGTAGACCCGCGCCTGTCAGGTCCCGAGCACGCGCTGCTGCGTGACGAGGTGGCGGCGCGCATCGGCGACGACGTCGACTGGCTGATGAAGTCGTGAGCGGTGCCGGCGCGAACGCCCGTGGGAAACGCCCGCGGCGCCACCATCGCGGGGGCCAGGCACCGCGGGTGATCACGGGCTCTGCCAAGGGCCGCCGGCTGTACTGCCCGCCCGACGACCGCATCCGCCCGGCAACCGACCGCCTCAAGACGGCGCTGTTCAACATCCTCTTCGACGTCTCCGACACCCGTGCCCTCGACCTGTTCGCCGGCTGCGGCGCCGTCGGCATCGAGGCGTTGAGCCGTGGCGCCGCGCACGTGACCTTCGTCGACGACTACGGCCCCGCCGTCGCCGCGATCCGCCGCAACCTCGCCGATTGCCGGCTGTCGGCGCGCGCCACGGTCGTCGAGGCCGACTGCGTTCGCTGGACCGAATCCGCCGCGCGCAGCGTGGCCGCCCCGTCGCCCTACGACCTCGTGTTCGTTGACCCCCCCTACGAGGTGGCAGTACCTTCCCTGGAGCGCATCGCTGCTGCGTTGTCGACGCCGGGGTTGTTGTCCCCGCACGCCCGCATCGTGTTCGAACGGAGGGTAGGGGCAGACCCGCCACCGCTCCCTCGAGGTTGGGAGATCGTGCTGCAGCGTGCGTACGGGCAGACTGCGTTGTCCGTCGCGGAGCTCGCGGTGCAGCACGAACCCGAACAGGAGGAGATGTGACGCTCGCGCTCTGTCCCGGCTCGTTCGACCCTGTCACGAACGGCCACCTCGACATCATCGAGCGTTCCTCGACCACCTTCGACGAGGTGCTCGTCGCGGTAATCGCGAACCCGTCGAAGGAGCCGCTGTTCACCCTCGACGAACGCAAGGACCTGCTCGAGAAGGCCGTCGCCCCCTTCGGCAACGTCCGCATCGACGCGTTCGAAGGCCTGCTCGTCGACTTCGCCCTCGCCCGCGGGGTGGATGTGATCGTCAAGGGCCTACGCGCGGTGAGCGACTTCGACTATGAGATGCAGATGGCACACATGAACCGCCGCCTCACCGGCATCGACACCTTCTTCCTCCCGACGAGTCACGAGTACTCGTACCTGGCAGCATCGCTCGTGCGCGATGTCGTGCGTCTCGGCGGCGACGTCGAGGGACTCGTCCCGGAGCACGTGCTCGTGGCAATGCGTGAGAGGTACCGACGATGAACGACGAACTCCGCGACATCGAGGCGATCCTCGAGCGGATCCGCGATGCGATCGACACAGCGAGGCCGGTGCCGCTGTCGGCGTCGGTCATGGTCAACCGCGAGGAGCTGCTGCAACAGATCGACGACGTGCTCGAGAACCTCCCCGACGAGTTCCGCAAGGCACGCTGGGTGCTCAAGGAACGCGAAGAGGTGATCGAGCGTGCCCGGCGTGAGGCCGAGGAGATCATCGCCGAGGCGCGCGAAGAGGCGAACAAGGTCGTCTCCCAGCAGGAGATCGTGCGCAAGGCCGCCAAGACCGCGCAGAACCTGATCGAGGAGTCCAAGGACGCCGCGCGTTCGAAGATCCTCGATGCCGAGGACTACATCGACCAGAAGCTGGGCCAGTTCGAGGTCGCCCTGAACCGCACGCTCGACACGGTGAACACGGCTCGGCGCAAGCTCCACCGCGGTGCCGCCGACGACGTGTACGCCGCACCGCCGGAGA
The DNA here is from genome assembly GCA_019695375.1 of Acidimicrobiia bacterium. GTDB lineage: Bacteria > Actinomycetota > Acidimicrobiia > UBA2766 > UBA2766 > JAIBAC01. Next base: position 4,398 of record JAIBAC010000065.1, on the reverse strand, counting down.
CCGAGAGCTCGTCGGAGGTCATCGACCCCTCGGCGGTCGACCGCTTCCAGACCCCGCCGCCGCAGCACTTCGACGTCGTCGACCAGACCGGCGAGCACTTCTTCGACCAGGACGCCCTCTAGCAGCCTGCCCCACCCTCCAAACGCGGGTGGTTTGTCGTGGTGGCGGGACGGTTTGCCCGCGTTTGGGTGCCAGCGCCCCGCCAAACGCGGGTGGTTTGTCGTGGTGGCGGGACGGTTTGCCCGCGTTTGGGGGCGGCGCCCGGACAATCCTTCCAGATACTGGAATGTGCTAGGCTCGGCGAGCCTCTCATGAGCACCCGTGTCACCGTCGCCGAAGTCCTGCACAAGCCGGGCGCGGTCCGCGACATCTCCGTCGAGCTCGAACTTCCCCACGTGGAGCTGCCGCTCGCCGAGGTCGTCGGCCCCGTCCGCCTCGACGGCGCGCTCGAGGGTGTTCTCGAGGGTGTCGTGGTGGCCGGATCGGCCACCGCGCAGGTGCAGATGTCGTGCGCACGGTGCCTGCACACCGAGGTGCGTCCCGTCGTCGCCGCGGTCGCCGAGCTCTTCTCTGCCGATCCCGGCGTAGAGGCCGACGACGACGTCTACCCCGTCGCCGGCGAGGAGATCGACCTCGGGCAGATGCTCGTGGATGCCGTCGTGCTCGCCGTTCCGGAGTCGCCCGTGCTCTGCGACGGACCGCCGCGGGATTGCCCCCGCTACCTGGAGCTGCAGGCCGCGACACCCGACGGCGTCACCACGGCTGACACGGGCGGGACAGATCCGCGCTGGGCCGCTCTGAGCGGCCTGCTCGAACAGATGGAAAGGGAGAGCTGATGGCAGTACCCAAGCAACGCAAGTCCAAGCGCCGCACCCGCAACCGTCGCGCGCAGTACCGCGCGACCACGCCGACATACGCGACCTGTCCCAGGTGCCACGAGGCGATCCTCCCCCACCACGTCTGCGCGAACTGCGGTCAGTACAAGGGCCGCAGCGCCGTCGAGGTCTCGTGACCCCTGAGGAGCCCGGTGGCCCGTTCCAAGCTGCCGGCGATCGCCGTTGACGCGGCTGGCGGCGATCACGCGCCACGTGAGGTCGTGCGCGGCGCGATCCTCGCTGCGGTCGAGCTCGGCACCCCGATCCTCCTCGTCGGGCCTGCCGCGACGCTGCCGGCGGCGCGGCGACTCCCCGAGCAGGTCAGGGTCGTGGGATCGGGACCGGCGCTCACGATGGCCGATCCACCCATCCGCGTGCTCAGACGCCGCAAGGACGCCTCGATCCTCGTGGCGTTCGAACAGGTTCGCCTAGGGCGTGCGGCCGCTGTCGTCTCCGCCGGTCCGACCGGGGCAACAGTCGCCGCCGCCGCGATGGTCGCCGGGCGCCTGCCGTCGGTCAAACGTCCTGCGATCGCGTCCGTCATCCCCGCACCCGACGGACCGGGGCGGATCCTGGTCGATTCGGGTGCCACACCGGACTGCCGCCCAGAGCACCTCGTCGGCTTCGCGCGGCTCGGGGTCGAGCACGCCCGCCTGCACCTCGGGATCCCCACGCCCCGTGTCGGCCTGCTCAACGTGGGGACCGAACCCGACAAGGGCAACGAGACGGTGCGGCGCGCCCACGACCTCCTCGCCGCGTCGAACCTCGACTTCTGCGGGAACGTCGAGGGTTACGACCTCTTCGACGGGCCGGCTGACGTGATCGTGGCGGACGGATTCTCCGGCAACATCGCCCTCAAGTCGGCAGAGGCGGGCTACAGGCGCGCCCTGCGCTCGATGCCGGCTCCCAACGGTGCGGCCGAGGAGGCGAATCCGCTCGCCGACCGCGTGGGAGGGTCGGTCCTGCTCGGTGTCGAGGGCACCGTCGTCGTCGCCCACGGCGCCGCCAACGCCGAGGCGGTCCGCAACGCGGTCCGCCTCGCTACCCGGCTCGTGGCCGAGGGGATCGCGCGCCCTCAGGTTCCCGCCGACGCGGCCGCGCCTCTGCGGCAAGTAGCGGCCGAGCGCCTCGCCGAAGGCCTGAGGGGGGTGCGGCGTGCCCGCTGAGACCCACAGCAGCCGTGAGGTCGACATCGACGACCTCGAGCGCATCGTCGTCGAGTGCGCCGCCGAGGTGTTCGACGACGACTCCGTGACGATCGCGACGGAGCTTCCCGACGACGCGGTGGCGGTCGCCGACCTCGTCGAGATCGTCGGCGAAGAGGTCGCCGAACGCGCTCTGTCCCACGACCTGTCCGACGAGGCGGGGGAGTGGCAGACGCTGGGCGACCTCGTCGACGCCGTGACCGGTCTCCTCGCACGGGACAGTGAGACGGCGGGCACCGGACCCGATTCCGGCGCCGGCGGGCTCACGGTCCTCGAGGACGCGATCGGGCACCGCTTCGCGGACCGCGCCCTGCTGGAGCAGGCGCTGCAGCACCGCTCGTACGTGGCGGAGAACGACGGCACCCGCTCCAACGAACGCCTCGAGTTCCTCGGTGACGCCGTCCTCGGAGTCGTGGTCACCGACGAGCTCTACCGGACCTGGAGCGAAGCGCCGGAGGGGACCCTCGCCAAGGCGCGGGCGGCGATCGTCAGCTCCGAGAACCTCGCCGAGCAGTCCGCGCAGTACGGCCTCGGCGACCATCTCGCGCTCGGCAAGGGAGAGCACCAGAGCGGCGGTCGTGAGAAGCCGTCGATCCTTGCCGACGCGATGGAGGCCCTCATCGGCGCCGTCTACCTCGACGGCGGGATGGACGCAGCGCGACGCTTCGTGCTCGAGGCGGTCGGTGCCGGCCTCGAGGACGCCGTCACGGGAGAGGGCAGCAAGGACTACAAGACCCGACTGCAGGAGCTGTCGGCACAGGTCCTGAGCAAGCTGCCGGTCTACTCGGTCGAGGCGCGCGGCCCCGACCACGCCAAGGAGTTCGAGGCGGAGGTGGCCCTCGACGGCGAGGTCGCCGGCAGGGGCTGGGGCCGATCGAAGAAGCAGGCGGAACAGGCCGCCGCTCGGGCCGCGTGGGAGACCCACTCGGGTGCGTTGCTGGAGCGCCATCCCGGACGCCAGACGAGCCATTCACCGGACCGTGAACAGGATCAGGAAGGAACAGATGCCTGAGCTCCCCGAGATAGAGGTCACCCGCCGCGACATGGAACGCGAGGTGTCCGGCAAGAAGTTCAAGGCGGTCGAGGCCGCGGACAAGAAGCTGATCGCGCCGCACAAGACCAAGGCCGAGTTCGCCAAGCGCATCGAGGGCCACAAGGTGAAGTCCTTCGAGCGGCGCGGAACCTACATAGTCGGCAAGCTCGACTCCGGTGAGCTGTGGGTGATCGACCTCGGCACGTCCGGGCGCATGCAGCGGGTCAAGGGCGGCAAACCCGCCGCTGACGCGTCGACGCGGTGCACGATCACGTTCACGACCGGCGGCGCCATACGTCTCAACGACCCCAAGGGCACATCGCGCACGTGGGTGATCACCAAGGACGAGTTCGAGGAGCTGCCCGAGATCGCCGAGGCCGGGATCGACCCGCTCGAGACCCCGGTCCCGTGGCAGACCTTCGGTCAGGTCCTCCTCGCCAACCCCAAGTCGAAGCTGAAGGCGCTCCTGCAGAACCCCAAGATCGTCACCGGCCTCGGGCCGGTGTACTCCGACGAGGTCCTCTTCAACGCGGGGCTGCTCTACGACCGCACCTCCGACACGCTCAGCGCGCACGAGGTCCGGCGCCTCTACCGCGGCATGGTCGAGACGCTCACCGACGCGATCAAGTACCGCGGGGTCAGCTACGACGAGAACGACGTGGACATCTACGGTGAGCCCGGCGAGTACTCCCAGTACGTGCAGGTGTACCTGCGGACGGGTGAGCCGTGCCGGCGTTGCCGTGCACCGATCGAGCGTGTGAAGTTCCAGAAGCGCTACCACTACTACTGCGCCAACTGCCAGAGCTGAGCCTGAGCGCGGAAGGTCAGCGGCGCAACGGCGGCGAAATCGGACTCCGATGCGTTTAGGGTGGGAAACGTCCATGTCGACTATCCAGTCCAGAACCCGCGGGTGGGTGCCGGCCGTGGCGGCGGTCGTCTTCACAGTGGTCACCGCCGTCCTCGTGTGGCCGTCGGCGCCGGCATCCGCCACCGAAGCGCTGCGCCGCGCCGTCGACGCCACCGTCGACGCCGGCTCCGTCTCGGTCACCTTCGATGCCGCCGCGGCCACGTCGACCGGCACGACGTCGTCGTCGGGATCGGGGACGGTCTCCTTCGCCAGCAACGAGGCCGAGTTCAAGCTGGCCGACTCGCCGTCGTTCCCCGGCGGCGCCGACCTGCGCATCACCCCAGACGGCGTCTACCTGCACGCCCCGAAGCTGATCGGCACCCTCATCGGCGAGGACAAGGCGTGGCTCGCGTTCCCGCCGCCCGCGAGCCGCTCACC
>JAIBAC010000324.1 GCA_019695375.1 Acidimicrobiia bacterium | reverse complement strand
GCAGCGTCGGGTTGCGTGCCGAGGATGTGCCCCTCGATCTTGTCGCTGCGGTCGGTCGTCAGGTGGTGGCAGTTGTGGGGGAGAAGCGGTCGACCTGGCGGCACTGGAACCTGTGGGCCGAGGCATCGCGGCAGACGATGGAGTGGCGCTTCGCCACATCCCGCTATCGGGAGGCAGTCGTAGCGCTGATCGTCGACGCCGCCACCGGCGCATCCATTCGCCTCACCCCACCTGAGCTCGCGGCCAGCCCGGAGCCCTTCCGATGGGCTGACGGTTCGAGTCGCTTTCGACCACGCCAGTCGGCGGTGTTCAGTTCCGCCGAGCTGCTCGCGGCCGAGGACCGGCTGCTGGTGCGCGCCAACACAGCGACCGCACCCGCGGCCGACCTGGCCACGGTCGAGCACGCCACCAGCCGCGACGCCCTCGGCCACCACCTGTCGGAGGGGCAAGCGAACGCGCTGGCCCAGATCGCCACCTCCGGTCGCCAGGTCGACCTCTTGGTCGGTCCGGCGGGTGCAGGAAAGACGACCGCGATGCGTGCCCTGCGCGCCGCCTGGACCACCACCCACGGGCCCGGATCGGTCGTCGGTCTCGCGCCATCTGCTGCCGCGGCACAAGTGCTGGCTGACGACCTGGGCATCGTGTGTGACAACACGGCAAAGTGGCTCCACGAGCACGACCGTGGCAGGGCCCAGTTCACGGCTGGTCAGTTGGTGATCATCGACGAAGCCACGTTGGCCGGCACGCACACTCTCGACCGGATCACCGGCCTGGCCGCCGAGGTAGGGGCAAAGGTGTTGTTGGTGGGCGACTGGGCTCAACTGCAGTCCGTCGACGCAGGTGGTGCCTTCTCGATGCTCGCCGCCGCACGCGACGACACCCCGGAGCTGGTGGAGATCCTCCGCTTCGACCATGACTGGGAAGCCGCCGCCACCGCGGCGTTGCGGGTGGGGGACACCGACGTGATCGGCACCTACCTCCACCACGACCGCATCCGCAGCGGCGGCACCGACGAGATGACCGACGCCGCGTACGACTCCTGGCGCAGCGACGTCCGGGCCGGTCTATCGACCGTGCTGGTCACCGAGGCCACCGCCACCGTCACTCGACTTAACCAGCGAGCCCGTGCTGAGCGGATCCTCACGGGCGAGACCGAACCTGGCCGGGAGGTTGAGCTTGCGGACGGCAACCATGCGTCGGTCGGGGACCTGATCATCACCCGCCGCAACCAACGCCATCTCCGATCGCTCAGGGGCGGGTGGGTCCGAAATGGCGACCGCTGGCGAATCACCGACGTCCTGCCCGCCGGTTCCGTTTTGGTGACCCGGCTCGACCAGAATTCCGCTGGTGCGGTTCTACTGCCTGCGGCGTACGTCCGGGAGAGCGTCGAACTCGGCTATGCCATCACCGCCCACCGGGCCCAGGGCATGACCGTCGACACCGCTCACGTGGTCGCCTCCGGGCGTACCAACCGGGAGAACCTGTATGTCTCGATGACCCGCGGACGCCGGTCGAACACTGTCTACGTCGCGCTCGACGACCCCGACGACACCCACACCCCGCCGCAGGAGGGTGAGGTCACCGCACGGACTGTGCTCTACGGCATCCTCAAACGCTCGGGTGCCGAACTGTCGGCGCACCAGATGATCGAAGCCGAGTACGAATACTGGTCCTCCATTGCCCAGTTGGCCGCCGAGTACGAGACCATCGCCGCCGACGCCCAACGAGACCGCTGGACGAAGCTGGTGCACCAGATTGGGCTGGACGAAGCCGACGTCGAACGCCTCCTGGCTTCCGATTCGTTCGCGCCATTGGCCGCAGAGTTCCGTCGCGCCGAAGCCAACGGCTACAACCTCTCCGCCGTCCTGCCGCGGGTCGTCGCGAGCCGGGGACTCGCCGACGCGCACGACATCGGCGCCGTGCTGATCAGCCGCCTCCACCATGCCACTGTACGACCCAAGCGAACCGGCCGCCGCCGCGCAGCACCGGACCTTGTCGTCGGCTTGATCGCGGCTGCTTCCGGACCGATGACCGCCGAGCTGCGTCAAGCGCTCGAAGAGCGCCGCGAGCTGATGGAATCGCGCGCCACCGCGCTGGTCGAGCGCGCCATCAAGGACCGTGAACCGTGGGTCGCGACCGTCAGTCCACCTCAGGGCGCGCTTTCCTCGCCCAGTCGGCGCGACCAGATCCGCATCGTTGCTGCCTACCGAGACCGCTACGGCATCACCGGAGCCCACCCGCTCGGGCCGGTGCGGGACAGCATCACCCAGCGCGCCGATAGAGAACGCGCAGCGGCCGCCCTCCGCCGGGCACAGGAGACGGCCAGCGACGCCATCGATCGCCGTGTAACGGAGATCCAGCCGACCGTCATCGCTCGCTGAGCAGTTTCCACAGGCGCTCGCCATCCGTCGTTGTCCACAGGCCCCAGGGATTGTTGCTCATGGCACGCGGCTCGCGCATTACCCCGGAGAGACGACATCAGTTCGTCTGAAGGGAACAACGTCATGATTCTGATGCTCTCGGTCCGCCTTGCTGCGGCGGCCCACGTCTACCTCGATGCCTACGCGCCGACCAACATCCTCATCCGCACGCTGCGCGATCCCAGGCGTCGACGCCTCGCCTTCCCGGTCTCAGCGGTGCTGACGGTCGCCTATGGTCTCCTCGGGGCCTGGCTGACCTCGATCATCGACTCCGGCGGTCCCGGCTGGCTCAACCCGCTCGCACTCCTGTGCGCCTGGAACACGATCAAGTTCGCCTGGTGCGTGGTGCTGGGCGCGATCACTG
>JAIBAC010000323.1 GCA_019695375.1 Acidimicrobiia bacterium | reverse complement strand
GCCGGCAACGGCTCCACCCGGACCGGCCGCCCGCGTCGGCGCCGCCGGCGGCGCCGGACGCGCATCGTGCTCGTCGTCGTCGGTGTCCTCGTGCTCGCCTGGGTGGCGCTGGCGGGCTTCGCGCTCGACGGCGCCTACGGCATGGCGATGGCCGGCGCGCAGGAGATCAAGCAGGTAAAGCGCGACATTGCCGACCCGTCGCGCGATCCCTTCGACGAGGACCTGCGTGAGGACCTCGCCACGGCAGAGGCGAAGCTGAACCAGGCGTCGCGGACGATGGACGCCTGGTGGATCGCGCCGCTGCGCTTCACGCCTGTCCTCGGCCGACAGCTGCGCGCCGCGTCCGCGATCACGGCCGGCGCCTCCGACGTGGCGGAGGTGGCACGGCGCCTGCTGGGCAAGGCGGCGGCGGTCAAGGAGGAGACGAACCTCAGCACCGGTCAGGGCCGTCTCGACGCGCTCGGGCGAATCGCCGAAGCTGCCGCCGACGCCAACGAGCAGCTCGCGGACGTGGACCTCGGCCCGAGCGAGGCGTTGATCGGGCCGGTCAAACGTCAGCACGACGAGTTCGTGTCGCAGTTCGAGGAGCTCCGCGACCGCCTCGACACGATCGCGGCGGTCGCGTCGGGTACGCAGGACTTCCTCGCGGGACCGAACCGCTACGCCGTGTTCGCGGCCAACAACGCCGAGATGCGCAACGGATCGGGGATGTTCCTGAGCATGGGGGTGCTGTCGACCGAGGGCGGCAACCTCTCCCTCGACAAGTTCCAGCCGTCGGCGGAGGCGCCGCTCCCGCGGAGCCCACTGCAGCTCGATCCCGAGTACGAGGCGAACTGGGGCTGGACCAACCCGGCCGCCGACTGGCGCGAGCTCGCCAGCACGGCGCGCTTCGACGTCACCGCGCCGCTCGCAGCGCAGATGTGGGAGTCCGCGGGCCTCGGCCCCGTCGACGGCGTGATGGTGATCGACCCGGTGGCGCTCAAGGCCGTCGTGGGCGCCACGGCACCGGTCTTCGTCGACGGCCGCGAGCTGCACGAGGGCGAGATCCTCGACTTCGTCTTCCGCGGCCAGTACCACGAGTACGGGGCTTCCTTCTCCCAGGACCGTCCCGGCGGCCGCGTCCAGCGACGCAACCAGGTGGACGAGCACCGCTCCGACCAGAGCGAGCGGCGCGAGGCGCTGTCACAGGTCGCGGCATCGGTGCTGGGACGCCTCACGGCCGGGAACTGGAACATCCTGACGATGGGTCGCGGCCTCAGCCGCGCTGCTGCGGGGCGCCACATCCTCGCGTGGTCCGCGAACCCGGACCAGCAGCGGGCATGGGAGGCCGCCGGGATCAGCGGTGAGGTCTCCGGCGACGAGCTCCTGCTCGGCCTCCAGAACAGGTCGGGCAACAAGCTCGACCAGTTCGTCAAGATCGACAGCTCCCTCGACATCGGCGACGACGTCGCCTCCGACGGGACGGTCGCGGCGGACGTGACCGTGCAGATCAGCAACGAGGCGCCACTCGACGAGGTGCCCTACATACTCGGGCCTGCACCCGACACCGGCTTCGTCGCAGGTCAGTACGTCGGCGTGGTCACGCTGACGCTGCCGGGCTTCGCGTCGCAGCTCACCACGCCCGGCGACGAGGACTTCCTCGTCGTCGACGGGCCGTCCGGCTCGAGCTGGGAGCGCGGCTACCGCGTCGACGTGAAGGCGGGTGAGACCCGGACGTATCACTTCGGGTTCCGCCTCCCGCAGGGGCCCGCGTCGATGACCATCCTGCCGTCGGCGCACGAGCCGGAGGTGGTCTGGACCTTCCGCGGGGACTCGTGGGAGGACTCCAAGGCGCATCAGGTGCAATGGTGATCTGGTCACCGGTGCCTTTGCGTGGCGGTACCATCACTGGGCGTACTCGGATGCTCGGTGGGACCGTTCCCGCCGATTGCGACCCGAACGGGAGTCGCCGTGCTCGTCCTCACCCGGAAGCCGAACCAGAGCATCAACATCGGTGACGACATCGTCGTCACCGTGATCGAGGTGCGCGGCGACCAGGTCCGCATCGGGATCGAGGCACCGCGCCACGTCGGGGTCCAGCGCGAAGAGATCTACCTGCAGATCCAGGCCGAGGGCCGGGAACGCCGCGCCGGCTAGCGCGGACCTGACGCCAGCGCCTCGGCCAGCGCCGCCGCGAGACGCGTCGAGTCGTGCACGGCACCGTGATCGGCCGCCAGCGGCCGGCGCATCACCGGGATGTCGCTGAGCACGTCGTCGTCGGGCGCCGGTAGCGGCCGGCCGAGATCCACGGGCAGCGTGTTGACGAGCACGCAGTCGATGACCGGTCCGGCATGGCCGACGAGCGCCGCCACGAGACCGGGCACGTCGAGCCCGAGCGTCTCGCCGTGCTCCTCGGTCAGGTTGCACACGTAGACACGTCGAGCCTGCGTCGCGGCGACCGCGTCGCGGATGCGGGGGATCTCGAGCACCGCGAGCACAGACGTGAAGAGGCTCCCGGGGCCGACCACGACGAGGTCGGCCTCGCCGATCGCGGTGACGGTGTCGGGGTGGACGTCGGGGTCCGGCGGGTCGATCACCACGCGGTGGATGCCGGCCGTGTCGGTGAGCAGCGACTGACCGTGGACCCGCACACCGCCGACGTCGCCTGCGAGCCGGACGGGATCGACGGCGGCCGGGAGCACCCGCCCGCGCGCGCCGAGCAGGTCTCCGGCGCGCGCCAGCGCGTCGGAGATCGAACCGGTCTCGTCCACGAGGGCGGCGAGGACGAGGTTGCCGAGGGCGTGGCCAGATCGG
>JAIBAC010000064.1 GCA_019695375.1 Acidimicrobiia bacterium | reverse complement strand
AGACGCGGGAGAAGCTCCGGCGGTGCCACCGACGCGTGCTCCACACGGTCGCCGGCGGCAGCGCCCGCCGCCTCGAGGGCTACGACGGTGAGCACCAGCGACACGCGGTCGGCGGCATGGACGGCTACGTTGCGGCCTGCCTCGTGAACGGCGCGGATCGACGCCACCAGATCGTCGAGGGCCGGCGGCGACGCCTCCTCGACGACGAGTTTGACGCACCCGATCGTCACTTCGCCGCACTGCGGCGCGTCGACCCCTGCCGCCGTCATCACGACGAGGTGCTGTGGAACCTCGCCGCGGGCACGCGCCGCCGCGAGGGCGGCGACGTCGGCGGCACCGTTCGTCGCGGTCGCGTCCGTGACCGCGGTGATGCCGCGGGCCGCGAGCCGGTGTCCCACCTCGCGCAGCGACGGCGCCTTCATGCCGATGCGGTCCCGCAGCCACGCGTCGCTGCCGAAGAAGCGCCCCGTCGGCACACCACGGCGGTCGCGCTCGGTGCCCGCCGGCCATGCCTCTCCCGCCTGCGGCGCGACGAGGTCGAGGGCGGCGCTGTTGAGGACCCACGCCGCTCCGCTGCGATGCTGGAGCCGCACCGGCCGTGCCGGCACGGCGGCGTCGAGCGTCCCGCGGTCGGGCCAGCTGGCACAGGCGTCGTCCCATCCCACGGCTCGCACCCAGCCGTCGCCCTCGCGGCAGCTGCGGCGCAGGTGCTCCACGAGGCCGTCGAGACCGGCAACCCCCGGCGCTCCGCACCACAGCGACGAGCCGCGTGCGGCGAGCGCGAACAGGTGGACGTGGTGGTCGTGCAAGCCCGGCACCAGCGCGCCGCCGTCGCCGTCGACGATGGTGCAGGGCTCTCCGGTCCGCTCGGCGACCGCGCCGGCGGGCCCGACGGCGGCGATGCGTCCGTCGCGCACCAGGACCGACTGGCCACGGCGCCCGTCGATCTCGACGCCGGCGACGAGCAGGGTGCTCACGTGTCGATCCACTTCTCGCCGACGCCGAGGTTGAGCGGGATGTCCGCGAGGTGCGAGAGGAACCAGTCGAGCGGCTCGGCGCGCCACCACGGCACGTCGCGGCAGCCGAGGTCCGCGGCGACCTCGCACGCGGCGATGTAGCCCGACGCGAGGTGGGTCGCACCGTAGGGATGGATCGAGTTCGACAGGTACAGGCCCGGCACGAAGCTGCGCGAGGCCCCCGCCGCGAGGAGTCCCGGAAGCGGCCGGTTCTCGCCGTACTGCTCCGGGATCGCGCTGCCTCCGATCATGTTGCCGCGCACGGCGGAGGGGTTGTTCATCTCCTGGTGCGCCGGTGTCATCACGTGACGCTCCAGGATCAGGTCGCCGAAGCCGGGGGCGTACTGCTCGAAGCGGGCGGTGACGGCGTCGCCGAGCGCCTCGCCGAGCGACGGCCACGCGTCCCAGCCGTCGAGCGCCGCGCCTCTCCAGCGCCGCGGGCACGGCGGCACGCTCGTCCACACGTACGCGGTGTGGCAGCCCGCCGGCGCCTGGCCGGGGTCGGCGCGGGTCGGGATGAACCAGCCGCCCATGACGTCGTCGGGGATGATGCCGGCGCCGAGCGCGGAGAATCCCGTGCGCATCTCGTCGAGCGTCTCGCCGCCGAAGTACCCCACCCACGACCGCTGGATCGCGGCGTCGTGGGCGGCGGACGCGAACTCGGGGTCGTCGCTGAGGGCGTACATGACCGAGAGGAGCTGAGGGTCGTCGTAGTTGAACTGCCTGACGAGGCGCGCTCGCTCCGCCCCGATCACGTCCTCACCGAGGAGCTGCAGGAACGTCGGCGCGAGCGTCAGGTTCGACACGACGACGCGGGCGCGGACCTCCTCCGACGCCAGCACCGCGCCGGCGCCGAGGCGGACACCGCAGGCCCTGCCGTCCTCGGTCAGGATCGACTCGACAGGGCACGTGCCCCAGATCTGCCCGCCGTTGTCGACGACGGCCTTCACGAGCGCGTGCGTCAGGGCGTGAGACCCTCCCCGCGCGGTGTGCACCGCCATCGGCTGGAAGCCCGAGAGGCTCAGCGCGAGCGGGCCGAAGCGGCGGTTCAGGGGCCACTGGCCGGTGAACTCGCCCAGCGACGCCGGCGTCGTGCGCACCTCGTCGGACTCGAAGAGCACCTCGAGCAGCTCGAGGCCGCTCATGCGGAGCACGTCGTCGCCGCTGAGGGACGAACCGAGCCGCTTCAGCAGTGTCGCGTCGAAGGCGGCCACCTTGTCGAGCAACGCTGGTGTCGGCGCGCGGTAGAGGCCCGCGCGGCTGATCTCGAGCGTCGTCTCGAGGTTCTCGGCGAAGTGGGCGCCGATCGTCGCGACGACGGCGGCGTCTCGCGGCGAAGCCGACTCGAGGCTGCGCGTCGTGACCGCCGGGTCGAGCGCCTGCACGACGTTGGTGCCGGCGAGGAAGGTCTTGGCGTAGAGGACGTCGGTGCCGCGCACCTCGAGGCCGAGGGAGTCGAGGCCGAGGTCGGCCATCACAGGGCTCATCGCAGGCACGAGCCACACGGCGTGGGTGTTGTGCAGGAAGCCCGGCAGGCCGAGCTCGACGGTGTCGCAGTGGGCGCCGCACTGGCCCCGTGCCTCGAAGACCGCCACTGACATGCCGGCCTTGGCCATGTAGGCCGCGGTGGTCAGCCCGTTGATGCCTCCGCCTATGACGATGACGTCGAAGTCCACGGTCCCTCCCCTCCGGGGGCCGAGCGTCAGTAGATCACCTCGCCGGCCACCAGCTCCTCGTAGCGCTGCTCGGGGATGCCGAGGAGCTCACGGAACACGAAGTCGTTGTCACAACCGAGCACGGGGCCGAGGCGCACGCGTGCGTCGCTGCGGCTCGTCTTGACGTACGCGCCGTAGATCGTGGACTCGAACCCGAGTGGGTGTTCGAGGGTCACGAACGTCTCGCGGTGGCGGTACTGGGGGTCTTCGAGGAGCTCACCGACGCTGAGGACCGGCGTCGCGGCGACACCGGCGGCCTGCAGGTCGGCGGCGAGGTCGCGGTGGTCGAAGGCTGCGGTCCACTCGCCGATGCGAGCGTGCAGGTCCTCGATGCCGGCCCCGCGTGACGCGAGGTCTGCGAGCTCCGGCGCCTGCGCCCACGCCGGGTCGCCCATCGCCGCCACGAGCGCCTGCCACTCGTCGTCGGTGGTGCACGCGATCGCGATCCAGTTGTCGTCGCCCGCGCACGGGAACACGCCGTGGGGCGCCGCCATCGCGAGCGGATGGCGGTTGCCGAGCGGCCCGGCGACGCGTCCGTTGAGCACGTAGTCCATGACCGCGGGGCCGACCATCTGCATCACCGCCTCCTGCTGGGAGTAGTCGATGTGCTGGCCTTCGCCGCTGTTCTCGCGGTGGCGCAGTGCCACGACGATCGAGTAGGCGCCCATGATGCCGTTGAAGGGGTCGCAGTAGGCGTTCTCCATCGCGAGCGGCCCCTCGCCCGCGTAGCCGGTGATGCTGTCGAGGCCGGTGAGGCTCGCGAGGCTGAGGCCGTATGTGCGCAGGCCGCTGAGCGGCCCGGTGAGCCCGGCCGCCGGCATCGAGAACATGACGAGGCCCGGGTTGTCCTCGCTGAGGACGTCGTAGCCGAGGCCGAGCTTGTCCATGACGCCGGGACCGAAGTTCTCGATCACGACGTCGCACTCGGACACGAAGCGGCGCGCGAGCTCGATGCCCTCCGCCGATCTGAGGTTCAAGGTCACGCTGCCGTTGCCGGCCCATCCGGCGTGCTGGGACAGGCACCGGTTCGGGTCGCGCACGCCTTCGGCGAAGGGCGGGATCGTGCGCGCCATGTCGATGCGCGCACGTGACTCGACCTTGTAGACGTCGGCGCCGAGGAAGGCGAGCGTCTGTCCGACCATCGGCCCGGCCCAGACCCACCCGAAGTTGGCGACGCGCACGCCGTCGAGCGGTGCGGGCTTCACGCTCACGTCGCTGGTGGCCGCGCCGCGCCCGCTGATGCGCAGCGGGGTGCGCGGGGACCCTGGGTCCCAGCCGGCATCACCCGCGACGATGTCGTCGTGCTCGCCGAGCAGGGGTGCCGCACGGGCGGGCCCACCCGGGCACGCCGGGAGGTGGAACGGTGCGCCGAGGTCGCGGAATCTGCCGAGCTCGCTGTGGTCGAGCTCGACGACGTAGCCGCGGTCGCGCAGGTGCGGGTGCTCGAGGGCCTCGGCGACCGTGAAGACCGCCGTGATCGGGCAGCCCGCCGCCTGGCAGCGCTCCATGATCTCGGTCTTGGTGTGCTGCATCGTCCACGACTCGACGAGGGGGTAGATGAGGTCCTTGTTCTCGCCGCGCACGTACATGTCGTCGAACATGTCGAGCTGGGCCCACTCCGGGTCGCCCATCGCCTCGCGCAGGCCGCGCCACTGGCCGGTCTCGAGCACGATCATCCAGACGAAGCCGTCCTTGCACGGCATGATCGCCGCCGGCGCGTTGAGTCCCATGCCGACACCGGTGCGGCGGTCGAACCTGCCGTCCTGGGCGAGGCCGCCGATGTTCTGGCCGCCTACGAAGGTGGCCGCGACCGCCTCGGAGACGGACACGTCGAGGTGCTGTCCGCCGCCTGCAGTCTCGCGTCCCACGGTCGCGGCGAGACCCCAGGCGGCGGCGACGGTGGCACCGTAGAAGTCGGCGGAGAACGTGCCGTGCTCGAGCGGCGCCTCCCCGCGGCGCCCGCAGTAGCGGTGCCCGGCGGCCGAGAGGTGGAAGGCGTTGAGGTCGTAGCCGGTCCAGTCGGCGTAAGGCCCGTCCTGGCCGAACGGCGTGATCGAGATCATCACGAGGTCGGGGTTGACCTCGGCGAGGGTCGCGTAGTCGAGTCCCACGGACCGCATCCAGGCCGGGCTGTTGCCCTCGACGAGCACGTCGGCCCCTGCGACGAGCGCCACGAACCGCTCCCTGTCGGCGGCCGTGCCGACGTCGAGCGCCACACTGCGCTTGCCGGTGTTCAGGAAGTGGAACAGCCCGCTCTTCTCGATGTGGGCGACGTCGTCGGGGAACGGTCCCCAGTGGCGCGCCCGGTCGCCGCTGCCTCGCGGCTCGACCTTGACCACGTCGGCGCCGTAGTCCGCGAGGAGCTTGGCGCAGTACGGTGCCGCCACCATCTGGCCGAGCTCGACGACGCGGATGCCGGCGAGGGCGGCGCCGGTCACGGCGGTCCGGCGAGGTCGTCACGGACACGGCGGCGCAGCAGCTTGCCGGTCTCGTTGTACGGCAGCTCGTCGCGCACCGCCACCAACTGCGGAGCGCGCGACGACCGCAACCGCGACCGCACCCACTCGTGGATGTCGTCGGCGGTGACCGTGCGGCCCGCGCGCGCGACGACGACGGCGGCGACGGCCTCGCCCCACTGCTCGTCGGGCACGCCGACGACGGCGCAGTCGGCGACGGCCTCGTGCTCGAGGATCACGGCCTCGACCTCGCCGGGGGAGATGTTCTCGCCGCCGCGGACGATCACGTCGTCGATGCGGCCGTCGAGGTGGAGGTAGCCGCCGTCGTCGAGCCAGCCGGCGTCGCGGGTCGGGAACCATCCGTCGTCACCGACGCGCGAGGGGAGGCCCACGTACTCGCCCGAGATCTGCTCGCCGCGCACACAGATCTCACCCGTCTCACCGGCACCGAGAGCCTCGCCACCGGGACCGCGGATCTCGAGCTCGATGCCTGGCAGGGGCTTGCCGAGCGACGACAGCCGCCTGCGCACCGCGGGGTCGGTGCTGCTCGCGGCCTCGCGGTGGTCGTCGGGTGTCAGCACCGCGATCGTGGAGCTGGTCTCGGTCAGGCCGTACGCGTTGGTGAAGTCGACGTCGGGCAGGAGCCGCATCGCCGCCTCGATGACGGGCAGCGGCATCTTGCCGCCGCCGTAGGACAGCGCCCGCAGGTCGGGCAGCTTCGAGTCCCCCGACTGTTCGAGCGCGTCGACGATGCGGACCAGCATCGTCGGCACCACCATCGCGTTCGTGATCCGCTCGGCGCGTGCGAGGTCCGCCCACCGTTCGGGTGTGAAGCTGTCGAGCTGCACGATCCGGCGTCCTGCGTAGACCGAACTCGCGATCGCGGCGATCCCGGCCACGTGGTAGGGCGGCACGCTCACGAGCGCCGCGTCCGACGCGTCCGCGGACGCGAACTCGACCGAACCGAGGATGTAGGAGACCAGGTGGCGGTGGCGCAGGACGGCTGCCTTCGGCTCGCCCGTGGTGCCGCTCGTGAAGAGCAGGACCGCGATCGACTCGGGGTCCATCGACCACGGCTCCGCCACGGGCCCGCCTGCCGTCGCCCGCGCCAGGAACTCGTCGCGGTCGACGGCGTCGATGCCCTCGACCGCGTCGGACCGCGCGATCAGGTACGCAGGCGCGATCCGCGCGAGGAGGGCCTCGAGCTCGGAGGGCGTGAGCCGGTAGTTGAGCGGCACGAACGGCACCCCCGCCCATGCCGACGCGAAGAGGGCGACGGGGACCGCGAGGCTGTTGACGTCGAGCAACGCGACGCGCTCGCAGCCGGACGCGACGATCTCCGCCGCCGCGGCGCCGGCGGCGTCGTAGAGCCCCTTGTACGTGAGCTCGTCGTCGCCGTTGTGCACCGCGACGCGGTCACCGAACGCCGACGCTGCCATGTCGAGCAGCATCATGAGGTTCATGGCGTCAGTCCGAAGACGGCAGCGGCTTGGCGTCCTTGGGCACGAGGATCTCGCCGCCGGCGGCGATGCTCCCGGCGCCGGCCTTGGTGCAGAGCAGCTCGATGTCGCCGGCGTCGTTGGTGTAGCGCTTGCCCATCTGGGTGCCGCCCGCGGCGTCGGCGCTCGGCGCACCTCCGGCGCTGGACTCCTCGTCGAGGCCCACCATCGGCGACCCGCCACAGCTCAGCTCGAGGTCGCCGGCAGGCGCCGCGATCACCATCACCTCGGTGTCGCAGACGGCGCTGCGGAGCCGCGTTCCAACCTTGACCTCCGTCACGAGACCCCTCCTTCTCCGTCGGATTCGGCCT
This sequence comes from Acidimicrobiia bacterium, assembly GCA_019695375.1. GTDB lineage: Bacteria > Actinomycetota > Acidimicrobiia > UBA2766 > UBA2766 > JAIBAC01. The sequence goes on along the minus strand of JAIBAC010000064.1, from coordinate 7,298 downwards.
TGTCCCTGCGCGCCGCCGGCCAGAAGGTCGTCATGGTGACCTTGCGCCGGCCGAAGCGCCAGCGTCCGTCGACACGCACGTACTCGTCGTCGTAGTAGCCGGCGCCGAAGAGGCGCTTGCCGTCGTGGACCATGCGCAGGTCGAGGAAGCACCTGCCCGTCGCCGTGTCGCCGTCGACGTCGACGATGTGGTTCTGCACCCACGGTTCGAGCCGGTCGCGAGCGAAGACCATCTTGTAGGCGTCGAGCAGATCGGCACGGCCTGTGACCGGGGGGAACTCGTCGGTCTCGAGCGTCGCGTCGTCGGCGAAGAGATCCACCACGCCTTCGACGTCGCGACGCCACACGCAGTCGACGTAGCGGCTCGCGAGGTCGCGGATCTCCTCGCGGTCGAGCAGCTCGCGCACGAGCGCCTCTACACCCGCTGACTCTGCCTCGGTGGTGCTACCCATGGAAACCGTCTAGCTCACGTGGTCACGGAATCCTACTAGTCTACGGGAATCCTCACCACTTGGTTGCAATTCTGCAACAAACCTACGGAAGAGGGGTGCCTGATGCGGGGAGCGCTGGGAGGCGTCGCCGTCGTCGACGCGACCACCGAGATGTGGGCTTCGCTCGCAGCCGCCTTCCTCGGCGACTTCGGCGCCGACGTGGTCCGCATCGAAGACCTCTCGCGGCCGCGCCGCGACCCCGACCGCGACGGGCGCCACCCGCGGGGACCGATCGAGGCCGAGGCCGAGCTGTGCCAGCGCAACAAGCGCAGCATCGCTCTCGACCTCTCCGACGCCGGCGCGATGGCGAACGCGACGTCCCTCGTCGAGGGGGCCGACGTGGTGGTGACGGACCTCCCGACGGAAGTGCTGGGCGAGCGCGGCTGGCTCTACGACGACCTCGCCGCCGTCAATCCCGGCCTCGTGTACGTGCGCGGATCCGGCTTCGGCCCCCGCGGGCCCGACCGCGACCTGCCCGCACTCGACGAGCTCGCGGCGGCGCGCACCGGCGTGATGCCGACCCTGCCCCAACCGGGCCAGCCGCCCGTGTACACGGCCACGGGCCAGATGTACACAGCGGCGATGCTCGCCTTCGGCGCCGTGCTCGCGCTGCACGAGCGCCACCGCAGCGGCACGGGCCAGCAGGTCGACGCGTCGCTCTTCGGCGGCAACCTCTACGCCGCGAGCCTCATGGCCGACGCGTACCTGGCGATGCGCGACGACCGCCTGTCCCAGCCCGTCTCGCGCTTCGACGCAGGCAACCCGATGAGCGGCGGCGGACTCTCCTACCCCACCTCCGACGGCCGCTGGATCACGCTCACGATGCCCGACAGCGATCGCTGGTGGCCTGCGTTCAGCGACCTGATGGGGATCGACACCGACGACCCGCGCTTCGACACCCACGACAAGCGCTGCGGCGACGGCCGCCGCGAGCTGATGGCGATCCTCGAGGACAAGTTCTCCGCCGAGACCGGCACGTACTGGCGTGAGAAGTTCGCCGAGCACCGCCTCTCCGCCGACGTGATGGAGAAGTACGACTACCCCGCCGGCGACGAGCAGGCCAGACTCAACCGCTTCGTGATCGGCCTCGACCACCCCAGCTACGGGGAGTTCCAGACCCTCGGGTTCCCCCTGCACCTCTCGCGCACGCCCGCGCGCCTGCGGACGCTCGCCCCCTGCCGCGACCAGCACAACGACGAGGTCCTCGCCGAGGTCGCCGCCAAGACGCCGCGCACGACCCCGGAGGCGACGGCCGCTGACGCGAGCGCCAAGGCCCTCGACGGCATCCGCGTCCTCGACCTGACGGTGTGGTTGCAGGGTCCGGTGTGCGCGCAGCACCTCGCCGACTTCGGCGCCGAGGTCATCCACGTCGAACGTCCCGAGCGCGGCGACCAGGCACGCGGCGTGCGCAGCATCAACGCGATCCCGATCGCCGACTGGAACCAGTACTTCCTCGTCGTGAACCGCAACAAGAAGTCGATGGCGATCGACCTCAAGAACCCGGCGGGCCGCGACCTCGTCTACAAGATGGTCGAGCAGTCCGACGTGTTCCTGTGGAACCAGGGCCTGGGCAGTCTCGCCGGCCTCGGCCTCGACTACGAGACGCTGTCGTCGATCAACCCGCGCCTCGTGTACGCCACGAACAGCGGCTACGGCCACCTCGGCACGGAGAGGCCGGCGTTCGACATGACAGTGCAGGCGCTCACGGGCATCATGACGCGCCAGAGCGAGCCCGGCCAGCCGCCGGTCTACCTCGGCCTCGGCGCCGGCGACGTCTACGGCGGCCTCCTCTCGGCGCTCGGGATCATGCTCGCCCTCCACGACCGCGAGCGCACCGGCAAGGGCCAGTACGTCGACGCGTCGCTGTACGGGGCGCAGCTCTTCCTGGCGGCGCCGAGCCTGCAGCCGTTCCTCGCCACCGGCGACCGCTTCTACGCCGAGCAGCAGTCGCGCCGCAGCGCCCGCAACCCGCTCTGGAACCGCTACGCGGCCGCGGACCGCTGGATCTTCGTGTGCCTCGAGAACACCGACGCCGACTGGGCGGTTCTCTGCGCCGCGATCGGGGCGGACGACCTCGCGGCGGACGGCCGCTTCGCGACCGTGGACGCGCGCGCGTGTGGTGACGGCGCCCTCGTCGACGCCCTCGACTCCCACCTGCAGACGCGGCCGGCGGCGGAGCGGGTCGCGGCGCTGCGGGCGGCCGGCATCGCGTGCGCGCAGATCAACGACTTCCGCGACGTCGCCGACGACGAGCAGGCGTGGGCGAACGACTACTTCGCGAAGGCGCACTGCAGCGAGGTGAACCGCGAGGTGACCTTCCGCGGGCTGCCGATCACGATGAGCCGCACGCCGGGGCGGATCGAGACGCTGGGGCCCGAGCTCGGCCAGGACACCGAGCTCCTGCTCCTCGACGCGTTCGGCTGCTCCTGGGACGAGATCAGCGAGCTCAAGGCCGCCGGGGCGATCCCGTGAGCCACGGCCCGCTCACAGGCCTGCGGGTCCTCGACATCTCGACGATGATGGCCGGGCCGTACGCGGCGACGCTGCTCGGCGACCTCGGTGCCGACGTGATCAAGGTCGAGTCGTCACGCGGCGACGACAGCCGCCACCTCGGCCCCGCCCGCGACGGCGAGCGGTCCGCGTTCGTGAGCCTGAACCGGTCCAAGCGCGGGATCGTGCTCGACCTCGCCGAGGCCGGCGCGCAGGCGGCGTTCGCACGGCTCGCGTCCACGAGCGACATCGTGATCACGAACGTGCGCGAGCCCGCCCTGTCCAAGCTCGGGATCGACTACGAGTCGGTGCGACGCCACCGCGGCGACGTCATCTGGGTCGGGGTCACCGCCTTCGGGCCCGACGGGCCCTACGCCGGCCGCCCCGGCATCGACTTCCTGATCCAGGGCTACGCGGGCCTGCTCGCCCTCAACGGCGAACCCGGCGGCGCGCCGGTGCGGGTCACGGTGCCCATGATCGACGCCCTCACGTCGACGCTGGTGACCACCGCCGCCCTCGCGGCGCTGCACCACCGCAGCGCCACTGGTGAGGGCCAGCGCATCGACATCTCCCTCCTCGACGCGATGGTGCACGCACAGGCCGCCGGCCTCGGCAGCTACCTCGTGACCGGCGAGGAGACCCCGCGGACCGGCAACCGCAGCCTCTACTTCGCGCCGTCGGGCATCTACGGGACCCGCGACGACAAGGCTGTCGTGATCACGTGCCCGTCACAGCGCTTCTTCGCCAAGCTCTGCACCGCCCTCGACGTCGACTGGATCGACGACCCGCGCTTCGCCGGCATCGAGGAGCGCCTCACGAACCAGGACGAGCTCGACGCCACGATCGAGGCGCGCTGCCGCGAGCTCGACGCCGACGACGTCGTCGAGCGCCTCGTCGCCGCCGACGTGCTCACAGCGCCGTTGAACTCGATCGCGGAGGTCGCCGCCGACCCCCAGATCCTCCACAACGACATGATCGTCGAGGTCGACCACTCCGGGATCGGACCCGTGAAGGTCACGGGCGTGCCGATCCGCTTCCACGCGACACCGGGCTCGGTGCAGCGCCCGCCGCCCGCCCTCGGCGAGCACACCGACGAGATCCTGCGCGAGCTCGGCCTCGCCCCCTGAGCCGAAGGCCCCAGGCCTGCGCCTGCTTCAGGCCCTCTCGATGCCGTCGAGCAGTTCGACGAGCCTTCGCGGCGTGCGCACCGGTGGGCGCAGGTCGACGAGATCTGAGAGATCGCTGTCGCCTGACACCAACACGTCAGCGCGACCGGCGCCGGCGCTCTCGCCGCGCTGCGTTCAGCTCGTCGTACGCGAGGACGGTCGCGTCGTCGGGGTCGAGCTCGCCATTGCGCTCCCAGACGGACTCGAACAAGTCGAGGCCGAGGTATTTGCGCAGAGCCGTCTCGAAGACGTCGGAGTCGCGAAGATCCTTGCGCGCCGCGTAGACCTTCGCCGCGCGGAGCAGATCCTCGTCCACGTACACCGTCATCTTCTTGCGCGCCATGTCTGCATTATGAGTCACTCCGCCGCGATGCGGCCGTCGAGCAGCCGGATGCGCCGCGTCGCGAACGGCTCCAGCCGCGGGTCGTGGGTGGCGAGGACGACGGCGTGGCCGCGGCCGGCGAGCGACGCGAGGACGTGGCCGAGCTCGAGGCTGTGGTCGGTGTCGAGGTTCGCGGTCGGCTCGTCGGCGATCACGAGGCGCGGCTCGTTCGCGAGCGCACGCGCGATCGCGACGCGCTGCTGCTCGCCACCGGATAGGTCACGCGGGCGTGCGTGCGCGCGGTGGGCGACGCCGAGGGAGTCGAGCAGCTCGGTGGCGCGCCGGTGGGCGGCGCGTCCGCGGGTCCCGGCCGCGTTGAGGGCGGCCGTGACGTTCTCCGTCGCGGTCAGCGGCGCGAGGAGGCTGAACGACTGGAACACGAACCCGATCTCGGATCTGCGGATGCGGTCGAGGGCGCGCTGGTCGCCGAAGTCGACCGCGCGGCCGCCGATCTCGATGCCACCGCGGGTGGGGCGCAGCAGGGTGCCGAGCACGGAGATCAGCGTCGTCTTGCCCGACCCCGACGGGCCCTCGACGAGTAGCACCTCGCCCGGGAACACCGCGAGGGCGTCGATGTCAAGGGCGTGGACCTCGGCGTGGCCACGGCCGTAGGTGTGCACGAGGCCGGACACGGCGACGGCGGGCATCGCCACGGGCCGGGCGGGCATCTGCGGTGGGCTCGGGTAGGTCATCGTCGCATCACCGAGACGGGGTCGAGTCGCAGCGCACGCCGCAGCGGTGCGAGCGAACCGAGCAGGCCCATGACCACGGCCGCCGCCGTCGCGATCGCGAACGTGGACGGCACGAGCCGCCACGGGATCAGCGGCGCGAGCTCGCCGATGAGCGCGGTCACGGCGATGCCGAGGCCGAGGCCGAGCACCAGTGAGATGCCGATCAGGTAGCAGGACTGCGCGAGCACGAGGCGGCGCAGGCCGCCGCGTCCGTACCCGATCGCGCGCAGCACCGCGTAGTCGGCAAGGCTCTCGCTCACCTGTGTCGACAGCGTGAGGCCGAGCAGCAGCACGCCGACTGCGACGGCGGCTGCCACGAGGATGGTGACGAGCGGCTCGATCGCGCGGAAGTACTTGGTGTTGAGATCCTCGCGGAACTCGGCCGCGGTCAGCACCGACACGTCCGTACCCGAGCCGCCGAGCGCGCGCCTGACGTCGGAGACGCTCTGGCCCTCGCGCAGGCGGATCGCGAGGTACTGGGGTTTGTCGGGCTGGAGTTGCTCGCGCAGGCGGATCAGCGCCGCGCTCCCGTCGGCGGCGCTCGACGCCGTCGCCTCGAGCTGTTCGATGCCGGAGCGGAGCCGTTCGAACTGTTCCGTGAACAGGCCGACGTTCGGCAGGATCTCACGCAGCTTGGCTGCGGCGTCACGCAGCGCCGTCTCGAGGTCGTTCAGAGACGCGGCAGAGGCGTCGAGACGCGCTGACGAGTCGGGGTCGCCGCTCAGCAGCGCCGAGCCGGTCTCGGCGGTGACGAAGACCCACTGCTGGATCAGGGTCGACGTGCCGGCCACGGTGCCGACGACGACGGTGTCGCGGACGTGGCTGCCGCGTTTGAGGCGGAGGCCGCTACCGACGCCGATGCCCATGCTCCGCGCGACGGCTTCGTCGATCACGGACTCGTCGAGGTCTTGGGGGGAGCGGCCCGCCGTCACGTCGAGGCCGAACGCGCTCGCCGGCCACGACACGGCCATCGCCGTCTGCAGCTCGCCGCCCGCCGAGGCCATCTCACACGGCGTGAACGCCACCGCGGCGGAGGCGGCGAAGCCCGCCTCGCGTGCCTGCGCGACGACGGCGTCGGGCAGGGGCGCGTTCTGGGACAGGACCTTGCCACCGGCCACCATCACCCATGCCTCGCTGCCCATGGCGTCGAGCCACGAGGTCGCACCGAGCAGCCCCGCGTGGACGGAGAGCTCCACGACTATCAGCGCGATCACGGCCGTGCACGCGACGACAGCCATCGCGAAGCGCGATCGCGAACGCAGCACGAGGCGCCGGCCGATCGGCACCCTGCCGCGGCTCCGTCTCAGCTCGATCGGCACCGGCCTTCCTCGCTACTTTGGCTGGGAAATCTAGGGATAGCTGGCCGATGCAGCACGCGCTGGCCACACCCGGGGGAGCGAGGTCATGGGCGACACGAACGGCCGCTGGGACGATACCTTCGACGTGGTCGTGGTCGGCTTCGGCGGCGCCGGTTCGGCCGCCGCGCTCGAGGCGGTGGCCAACGGTGCACGTGTGCTCGTCGTCGACCGCTTCGGCGGCGGCGGCGCCACCAAGATGTGTGCCGGCATCTACTACGCGGGCGGCGGCACGAAGCAGCAGCGCCTCGCGGGCTACGACGACACGCCCGAGGCGATGGAGGCCTACCTGCGCACCGAGGTCGGTGACACCATCGACGCCGAGACGCTGCACGCCTTCTGCCAGCAGAGCCTCGACAACTTCGAGTGGCTGCAGTCCCACGGCGTCACGTTCCCGGACCAGTTCTTCGAGACCAAGACGACCGTGCCGCCAGACGACTGCGGCCTCTACTTCTCGGGCAACGAGAACCAGAACGCCGACGTCGCACCGCCGGCGCCGCGGGGGCACCGCTTCGCGGGGGCGGGCCTGACCGGCCGCTACTTCTTCAAGGCGCTCGCCGCGTCCGTCGCCGCGAGCGGGGCGACCGTGTGGACCCACAGCGAGGCGACCAGTCTCGTCACCGACGCGTCGGGCGCCGTGACAGGCGTCGAGCTGCGCGTCCTCGAGGGCCGCTCGGTGAGGCT
>JAIBAC010000322.1 GCA_019695375.1 Acidimicrobiia bacterium | reverse complement strand
TCCCCTCTCGATGACGGCATTCAACCATCTCTCGGGAGATACTAACCACTTGGTAGCAAAGTGCAAACCAAGTGACGGGATTTCTTCGTCAGCCGCGGAGGAAGCCGTCGTCGGCGCCCGGCGCGGGCGCGGGCCGCGCTGCGGGGCGTGCCACCTGGCGCGCGACCTCGACGGTCCCGGCGGGCGTGCGTACGAGCCAGGTGCCGCCGGGACCCCTGGTCGCGGCCGAAGCACGCGGCCGGCGCCCGCCCCAGAGGGTGGACGCGGCGACGTCGCGCATCGCGACGGCGGCAAGCCCCCCACACGAGCCGGTCCACATCGCGATCGCGACGAGCGCCGCGTGCAGGCCGGTGAGCGGGTCTGCGATCGCGTCGCCGCAGAAGAGGGCGTGGCCGGCATCCGTGCGGGCCACCAGTCCGGCAGCCGCAGCGGCGTCGTCGCCGAACGCGACACGGCCGCGATCACGCGGACCGCGGCCGTAGCCCGTGATCGAGATCCAGATCTGCCCCCGCGCCGGGGACAGGAGCCGGCCGGGGCCGAGGCCGAGCTGCTCGAGAGCCCGCGGCCGCGACGACTCGATCACCACGTCGGCACCGGCGATCAGCCGCTGGAGCCGCTGCAGGCCGGCGCGGTCCCCGAAGTCGACCATGACGCTGCGATGACCACCGTGAAGGAGGTCGAACATCGCTGCGTCACCACGTCGGGCGCCGTCGGGCCGCGACGTCGACTCGACCTTGACGACCTCGAAACCGGCGAGGCCGAGGAGGTTCGCGCACAGGGGGCCCGCCCACATCGAGGACAGGTCGACGACGCGGCCAGGCTCCCGGCTGTGTGCCTGCCGGCAGCGGTGCATCCGGCTCAGGCGCCACGGCACCCGCCTCCGCGCCGCCTGCGGCGATGGGACGGCGGCGACGGGCAGCCCGAGCAGTTCGGCGCGCTCACACAGGACGGCGGTCGGACGCGACGCCGCTGCGTGCACGACGGTCTCCCACGCGTCCGCAGGCACCGACTCGAGCTGCAGCCATGCGGGCACGAGGTCGGTGTCGGCGGGCCGCGCGAGGTTGACCGCGACGAGCCCGTCGGCGGTGGGCACGAGGCGGCAGCTCCCCCCTGGCGAAAGGTCACCCCTGCGGACGAGGCCGGCGAAGGCAGCGCGTTCGCCGAGCAGGCGCGCCCCGTCGACCTCGACGCGTCGCAGCCCGCGGCAGGCCTGCGTCATCAGGTCGAGGGCTGCGCCCGCGGCGCGTGCAGCGGATGCGGGACGGCCAGGTGCCGCCAGCGGTGGCCCCGCGGCAGGCCCGGTGAGCCACATCGCCCCGCTCTGCGCCCAGTCGGTGAGCGCGTCGACGTCGCCGCGCGCGACCGCGACCCGCGCGCCGTCGGGCGCCTCGTACTCGAGGTGACCGCCGTCACCGGCGGGCAGGACGGTCGCGCCGAGGCGTCGCAGCAGCTCGGCGGCGTGCTCTGCCGCCGCCGGACCCGCAGGGCCCGGCCGCAGACCTGCTCCTGCCAGTGGGCCCATCCCCGTTCCGTTCAGACGCCCTGCGCGCTCGCCACGACCGTGCGCTCCGGCACCGGCACCGCCCTCCGCAGCCGGAGCACCATCAACTGTGCCACTGCGAACATCGCCGTCCCCACCGCGAGGTGGGGCACGACCGAGAGCGCCGACAGGCGCCACATCACGTTCAGCCAGCCGAGCACGAGCTGCACCGCCGTCAGGGTGACGAGCGCCACTGCGAGGCGGCGCGCGACCGCGTCGGCAGCGGCGCGCCACACGGCGATCGTGACCCAGACCACCATGACGAGCACGAGGACGCTCATCGCGCGGTGGGCGAACTGCACGGCCTGGTCCTGCCGGGTCATGTGCGGCACGAGCCGGCCGTCCATGAGCGGGAAGTCGGCGTATGCGAGGCCGGCGTGGCTGCCCGTCACCCACGAGCCCACGAGCATCTGCGTGAACACGACGAGCGTCGTGATCAGGGCGAGGTGTGCCGGTGCCGGCATGTTTCCCTGCGGCATCGGCCCGTTGCGGGCGCGTTCGGCGACGAAGACGAGTGCCGCCAGCACGCTGAGGGCCATGGCGAGATGCGCGGCGACGAGGTCGGCGGAGAGCCGTGCGAGCACGACGGCAGCACCGAGCAGTGCCTGCGCGACGACGAGCACCGCGGCCACGACGACCGCGACCAGCAGCGGCCGGTCCTTGCGCCGCTGCCGCGACGACAGCGTCATGACCAGCAGGACCCCTATGAGGGGCACGACGAGGACGCCGGCGATGAGTCGGTGGGCGTGCTCGATCCAGGCGTGCAGGTCGGCGGGGGGCATCCACTTGCCGAAGCAGAGCGGCCAGTCGGGGCAGCCGAGCCCCGAGTCGGTCGCGCGCACCAGCCCTCCGGCTGCGATCAGGACGAACGCCGACACCGCGGCGGCGAGAGCGACGACTGCGAACCGCCTCACGGCAACCACTTCCTCTCCGGCGGCACCTGCTGGGAACCGGCGCTCCGTACACTGGGCCGATGGCGCCGGCAGTGCGGTCCCTCGGCGAGATCACCGACCTGATGCGCTCGCCTTACGCGCACGAGGACCTCGCAGGCGACGATGGCGCGCCCACCCTGTTCGTGGAGCTCGACGGCACCGCGGTCGACGACGAGACCGTTGCCCGCCTGCGGGCCCTGCCGCTCGTCGTCGTCGGCTTGGGCAGCGCGGCACCGGGGCCGGACCCGCTGCGCGACGCGTTCGACGTGCTGCTCGACGCCGGTGACGCCGCCGCCGTCGCCGCGATCGACGCGCGCGCGGCCGCCAACCCGAT
>JAIBAC010000321.1 GCA_019695375.1 Acidimicrobiia bacterium | reverse complement strand
TACTGCACGAGACGCTCCGCCGCCGCCGCCCACACGCGGGCGTCGACGACGTATAGGTAGCGGTCAGCGCCGGCACGCAGGACGTAGCCGACCGCCACGAGCCTGCCCTTGGGGCTGAGCAGCAGCGACTCGGCACCTGCCCCCACGGCGAGGCCCTCGACGCCGGCGCTGAGCTGGCCGTGGAGGAACGCTGCCGCGTCGGGGCCGGTCACCTCGAGCACGGCGCCGTGACGGTCCAAGAGGCCGGCGCCGTCGGCCATCGCCGCGTACCCCTGCGGCGCGCTCACTCGCGCACCCCGGCTCGGAGGCGTTCGGCGGCCTCGATCGCGACGAGCACCGCACGCGCCTTGTTGCACGTCTCGTCGTACTCGGTGGCGGGCACGCTGTCGGCGACGATGCCGGCCGCCGCCTGCACCTGCGCGACGCCGTCGCGCACGACGGCCGTCCGCAGCGTGAGCGCCGTGTCGAGGTTGCCCGAGTAGTCGACGTAGCCGACGACGCCGGCGTAGGGCCCGCGGCGAGTCGGCTCGAGCTCGTCGATGATCTGCATCGCCCGCACCTTGGGCGCACCCGAGACCGTGCCGGCGGGGAACGTGGCGCGCAGCACGTCCATCGGCCCCACGCCGGGGCGCGCGGACGAAGTCACCGTCGAGCACAGGTGCATGACGTGGCTGAACGTCTCGACCTGCATGAACTCCTCGACGCGCACCGTGCCGTAGCGGCCGAAGCGGCCCAGGTCGTTGCGGGCGAGGTCGACGAGCATCACGTGCTCGGCGCGCTCCTTCTCGTCGGCGAGGAGGTCACGGCCGAGGGCGGCGTCCTCGGTCTCGTCGGCGCCACGCCAGCGCGTCCCCGCGATCGGCCGTGTGAGGGCGGCGCCGTCGCGGTAGCGCACGAGCTCCTCGGGCGACGCGCACACGATCGTGACGTCGGGGTGCTCGAGGAAAGTCATGTACGGCGACGGGTTCACGATCCGCAGCGCCCTGTGCACGTCGAAGGGGTCGGACGTGATCGGCCGGCTGAAGCGCTGGCTCAACACGACCTGGAAGCAGTCCCCGGCGAGGATGTACTCCTGGCCCGCCCGCACCATGTCCATGTACTGCTCGGGCGTCATGTTCGACGCGGGCACGTCGACGTGGGCGGGCACGTCGGGCACCGGCGGCCGCTCGGCGAGCGGGGTGGCGAGGTCGTCGCGCACCTCCGCGATCGCGCCGCCCGCCGCGTCGTAGAGGCCGTCGACATCCGCTGCGGTCGCGGCGGTCGGCACGTAGACGTTGCGCAGGACCACGAGGCGCTGGCGGAAGTGGTCGAAGGCCACGAGCGTGCCCGTCGCGAGGAGGAGCATCTCGGGCGCACCGAGGGGGTCGGGGTTCGTGATCGGCACGGTCGGCTCGGCGAAGCGGATCGTGTCGTAGCCCCAGTAGCCGACGAGACCGGCGTGCAGCGGCGGCAGCCCGGCGAGCTCGGGGGTGTGGGCGTGGTCGAGGAGCCGCGTGACGGCGTCGAAGGCGTCGCCGGCGCCCGCCACGTCGACCGGGCACGCCCCCTCGACCGACACCGATCCGTCGTCGCAGCGGATCACGAACTCGGCGTCGCGGCCGAGGAACGACCAGCGTCCCCAGCTGTCACCGTGCACGACCGACTCGAGCAGGAAGCCGACACCGCCGCGGCGGCGCAGCTTCATATACGCGGAGACGGGCGTCTCGCAGTCGCCGAGGAGCTCACACCAGACGGGCACGACGGTGTGCTCGCGCGCCAGCGCCCGGAACGTGTCACGGTCGGGTTGGGCCGTCCTCACCTGGCGTCCACGTGCGGTGGGCGGCTCGGGGCCTGGTCCGGGCCGCCACCGAAGCTGCGGTAGAAGCACGAGCGCTCGCCGGTGTGGCACGCGACCGCGTCGCCGCGCGGCTCGACGAGCACCAGCAGGCAGTCGGCGTCGCAGTCGTAGCGCACGTCGACGACGGCGAGCGCGTTGCCGGACGTCTCACCCTTGGTCCACAGCTCCTCGCGGCTGCGCGACCAGAACGTGGCGAGGCCCTTGTCGAAGGTGAGCGCGAGGCTCTCCGCGTTCATGTACGCCACCATCAGGACGTCGAGGCTGTGCGCGTCCTGGACGACGGCGGGAACGAGGCCCGCGGCGTCGAAGCGGACCAGGGCGAGCTCTTCGGGGGTGGCGGCAGTGGTCATCGCGGCATGTTACGAACCCGCCGCGCTGCGCCCCAAGGTTGTTCGCCGCCGGTGGGCTCACGGCACCCAGTGGCTCGCGAAGATCTGCACGGCGCTCAGGCCCAGGCCTCCCGCCGACAGCGCGAGCAAGCTGACCGCCGCCGGCCGCGGCCAGCGATCGAGCGTGGCACCGACGGCGACGGCGACCACGAACGACGTCGCCGTGTAGCGGCCGAGGCCCACGGTCCCGAGGACCATCGACGGCAGCACCAGCAGGGCCCACGACAGGGTCCACGCACCCGGGAGGTCGCGGACGCGGGCGAGCACGAACACCGCACCCACAGCCGCGAGGACGAGGTCCATCCACTGGCTGACGCGAACACCTGTGATGAGGCCCGCCACCGACTCCACGATCGTGACCTCGTGCCACTGCGCCTTCGCCGTCACGAACACGAAGGGGTTTCCCGTGGCCGCCCACAGGTAGGCGAGCCACGCGGCGAAGGCGACGAACGCGGGACCGGCGACCACGAGCGTGCGGCGCAACCGCCGGCCCAGCGGTGCGGTCGTGTCGTCGCCACCAGGGGCCCTCCCTCTCCCCCAGCCGAGCGTCCACACCGCGAGCGCGACGGTGACCACGATCCCG
>JAIBAC010000063.1 GCA_019695375.1 Acidimicrobiia bacterium | reverse complement strand
CGGACGGCGCCCGCTCGTGATCTGGGGCACGTTCTGCGCGACGGTGCTCGAGGCGCTGTTCTTCCTCGTGGGCGGGTCGTGGATGTGGCTGGCGCTGCTCGGCGCGACGCTCGCGGGCGCGCTGGCGACGCCGGCGTTCGGTGCGATGGGCGGTGAGCTCTTCCCGACCGAGGTGCGCGGCACCGCCAACGCGGGCGTGCTCCTCGGCGGTGTGGTCGGCGGCGTGGTGGGCCTCGCGGTCACGGGCTGGCTGTCGCGGTCGATGGCGCTCGGTTCCGCCATCGCGATCATCGCGATCCCGGCGGCGCTAGCAGCCGTGGTCCTCGTGCCGTTCCTGCCCGAGGGGGCGGGCCGCGACCTCGACGACCTGTCCCCGCCCGAGGTCTGAGGTCGGAGCACGATGCGGCCAGGACGGCCACGTTGGAGCACGCAGCGGCCACATGTGGCCGCTGCGTGCTCCAACATCACCGCAGGAGGTGCTCGACGGCGTCGACGTAGTGCTGCTCCCAGCGCGTGCGCTCGGCGAGCGCCGCGAGGTCCGCGAGGCCGCGCTCGGCGAGGCGGCGCGCCGAGTCGTCGAGGCCGACACGCAGGCACGAGAGCGCACCGCGCAGCGCCACGACCGCAGCCGGGCGTCTCGTCGCAGAACGTGCGAACTCGTCGAGGGCGGCCTCGAACGCCTCCACGGAGTCCGAGCCCGGCTTCTCGAGGAGGTGCACACGCGCTTGCAGCGTCCGCACGTCGGCCGTAGTGAGCGCCGCCATCCGCCCCGCGAGGTCCTCGAGGTCCGGGGCCGCATGGCGGGCGAGGCGCGGCAGGCCCTCGTCCGCGAAGAGCCCGGCCAGGTAGTTGCGGATGCCGATCATGAGGATCGTGCTCCCGTGCACACCGGCGCCGACCAGACGCAGGCGCGCCCCGAGCTCGGCCGGCGACTGCGCGTGCTCCACCACGTCGATGGCGAGACCGACCGCATCGCGCATCGCCTCCTGGTACGCGGGCCGCCAGCCCTCGTCGGCGTCGAAGGCCTCCAGCGCTGCGTGGACGGACTCCAGCTCCCAGGCGAGGGCGGAGATCCACGCCTGGATCACCAGGTAGTCGCCGAGGCGGTCGCTGCCGAGCGCGCCCGCCTCGTGCACCACGCGCTCGGCGATCACGATCTGGTCCACGGCGCACTCGCGGCGCACCATCGCGCGCACGAACGAGCACAGCACACGTGTGGCGAGGACCTCGTCGGAATCGCCTGCCGCCTCGAACAGCTCCACGGTCGTGGCCAGCCCCGCGTCGGAGGCGGCCGTGTCCTGACCGCCGGAGAGGTAGATCCCGCCGATGGCGAGGATGCGGTGCAGCTTGCCGCGCCCCAGGCGTGCGAACGCACGATCGTCGTCCCCGTCACACCCGCTCAGCGCCGCGGATGCGATCGTGAACGCCGAGAGATCGCCCCAGGACAGATGGTGCTCCGCCGTCAGGGCGGTGACCCACAGCTTCCAATCAGTCCGCTCGGTGCGCCCGACCTCACGCGCGAGGGCCTCGAGCTCGTACGCGTGCACATCCCAGAGCCGCACACCGACCTCGGCCTCGACGAGGCGCATCAGCAGGGGCAGGCGCTGGCGCGTCTGCAGCGCGCCGGCGAGGCCCACGATGCGCCCACGGCCGATCAGCAGGCTGACCGCCTCCTCGGCGATCTCGAGCGTCGGCTCGTCGGACGCGAGCGTCACGAGCAGGTCGGCGAGGGTTCCCCAACGGCCCTCGGTCGCGAGCTCCTCGAGGCCGGCCCACGTGCGGCTGCGCAGATCGCCGGCGCGAACCTCGACCGGCTCACGCGTGGGATCAGACTGGCGCTCGCGGTCCACACGCACCTCCTCGCAGGAGCAGCCGCCGGCTCGCGGGCGGCGTGGTGGGTGCGTCCAGCGTAACAGCGCGACGGCCCGCGGGAGCCGGACGCGCCGTGACGGTCAGGACTGCGGGGCCTCCCGCTGCTGTTGCTGCTGCTCGCGGAAGGATCTGTCCCTGTCGACCTGCGGTTCACGCGGCAGGCCGAGGACGCGCTCGCCGACGATGTTGCGCTGCACCTCGTCCGTTCCCCCGGCGATCGACACCGACGGGCTGAACAGCGCCATCTCGGTCAGGAGCCCTGTGTATGGGGCGTCGTCGCCGGCCAGCATCGCGGCGGGTCCCGCGAGGGAGAGCGACAGGTCGCGGATCCGGCGGGCGAGGCGTGCGGTGGCGAGCTTGCCGACCGAAGCCGCCGGCCCCGGATTGCGCCCGAGCGCCTGCATCGCCTGGTTGCGCAGCCGCGTGAACCGTGTGACCTCGAGCAGCGAGTACAGCTCGGCGGCACGGCCGCGGTCGACGGCACCGGCGCCACCGGGCACGGCACCGACGAGCTCGCGCATCAGCGGCCACGCGTTGTTGCCCATCACGACACGGCGCGCACGTTGCTGGTGCGCCTTGCCCGCCACGTCGCCCGCGCGTGCCCCGAGGGGCGCCTTGCCGTAGACCTCACCGCCGCCCGCGTCGCCGACGGCCCCCATCGACTGGCGCTCGTGCGACAGCGTCGTCATCGCGACACGCCACCCGCCGTTGACCTCACCGAGGACGTTCTCCGGTGCGACGGCGACGCCGTCGAGGAACACCTCGTTGAAGCTCGCGCCGCCGGTCATCTCCCGCAGCGGGCGGACCTCGATGCCGTCCTGCTCCATGTCGACGAGGAAGTACGTGATGCCGCGGTGCTTGGGCAGGTCGGCGTCAGTGCGTGCCAGGCAGAAGCCCCACTTGGCGAAGCCCGCCAGCGACGTCCAGACCTTCTGACCGGTGAGGCGCCAGACGTCACCGTCGCGCTCGGCCTTCGTGCTCAGCGACGCCAGGTCGCTGCCGGCGCCGGGCTCGCTGAAGAGCTGGCACCACTCGTCCTCGCCGAGGAGCATCGGGATCAGGAACCGTCGCTTCTGCTCGTCGGTGCCGTGCTCGAGGATCGCGGGCCCGGCCATCATCGTGTGCACGCCGTAGGGACCCATCGCGGCACCGGCGCGGCGGAACTCGTCGGCGACGGCGGCGACCGCCTGCGCGGGGACATCGCGGCCGAACCACTCCCGCGGCCACGTGGGCTGGCCCCAACCGCTGTCGAGCAGGAGCTTCCACCACTCGCCGAGCGTGAGGTCGGGGTCCCAGTTCGCGTCGATCCACGCCCGCGCCTCGGCACGGACTGCGGCGATCTCGGCGGACTCGTCCACCTGAACGGTCATGATGTCACCAGTGGATCATCGGCTCGGCCCCCACGGCGGCCCGATTCTCTATCTGACGGGTCGTCAGATGCAAAGCGCCGGGTGCTCAGGTCACGGCCGTGGTGCGCACCAGACACGCGGGCAGCGAGTCCCCGGTCCCCGACGGGTCCGTGGTCGTGCCGTCGGGACCGTAGATCTTGACGGCCTTGACGACCTTGAACTGCTTGAGCGTGTTCGTGATCTCCTCGCCGACGGTGACCGGCGAGCCGTGCGCGTCGCAGCCGCCCACGAGCTTCAACGACGCCACACCGTTGACGACGCGCAGGTCCGAGACGCCGGTGGCGCCCGAGCTCTCGAAGCGCAGGCCCTTGGCCTCCTCGTCACGGCGTGGTCCGTCGAAGAGGGCCTGCAGGGCGAGGACGCCGGCCTCGTCGCTGTGCACCTCGCGCGCCGCCGGGCGCGTGAACGGCGGGCGGCGCTGCTCGACGTTGGGCTCGTACGCGAAGAACACCTTGATCGAGGTGGTCTGGGTGCCCTCGACCCAGTCCACGGCAGGCGCGTTGGGAGCGGCGCTGACGAGGGTCACCCGCGGCTGGGGCTGAGCACCCTGCGCGTTCCCCTGGCCCGACGAGCACGCGCCCGCGAGCAGCGCGGCCGCGAGCACGGCTGCAACGATCCCACCCTTGTACGGCATGCGGCTCATAGTGTCCGGCGCACCTCTGCGTGTCCAGTACCGACCCACCTCTTACGCCGTCCAGTTTCGCCCGCCGACCGCACCATCCCTTCAGCTCGGCTCGACAGCCCCGCCACGGCTGCGAACCGTCCTGACAGCGGCACCGGCGCGCGCGTAGCGTCGGCCCATGCTCTACCTCGAAGGCGACGGCGGGATCCGCCTCGCCGCCGACGAGTGGGGACCACCGGATGCGGCACCGGTCCTCCTGCTCCACGGCGGCGGCCAGACCCGCCACGCGTGGGGTGGCACCGGCGCGACCCTCGGTGACGCCGGGTTCCACGCGATCGCGCTCGACACACGCGGCCACGGCGACAGCGACCGCGCTCCCGACGCCGACTACCGCCTCGATCGCCTCGTCGACGACGTCGTCGCCGTGTGCGCGGGCTTCGATCGCGCACCGGCGGTCGTGGGCGCGTCCCTCGGCGGCATCGCCGCGCTCCTGGCGGAGGGCGAGCGCGACCCCACGGCTGGCACGGAGCACGACCTCGCAGCGCTCGTCATGGTCGACGCCGCCGCCCGCATCGAGGCCGACGGCGCGATGCGCATCCGCGAGTTCATGACCTCCGCACCTGATGGTTTCGCCGACCTCGAATCCGCAGCGGCGGCGATCGCCGAGTACATGCCGCACCGCCCGCGCCCGGCCGACCTGAGCGGCCTCGCCAAGAACCTGCGCGAGGGCGACGACGGCCGCTGGCGCTGGCACTGGGACCCGGATCTGATCCACGGTCCCCTCCGCCCCGCCGTCGGACTTGCGGCGGACCGTCTCGAGGCCGCCGCCCGCAACGTCCGGATCCCGACACTGCTCGTGCGCGGGAAGCTCTCCGACGTCATCAGCGAGGAGGGTGCGCGCGAGTTCTGCACGCTGGTGCCCCACGCGGAGTTCACCGACGTCTCGGGCGCAGGCCACATGGTCGCCGGGGACCGCAACGACGTCTTCACCGCCGCGGTCGTCGAGTTCCTGCGCCGCGTGCTGCCGGCCTGACCGCGCGCCGCGAAAGATCTCTGCGAAGCACCCGGCCGTGTCGCTAGTGTCGCCTTCGGCAGGATCGCGCCGTGGAGCCGCCGAAGCTCACGGGGGTCCCGCCGTTCAAGGGTGGAAGTGGATCTCCGGTGCGCGCAGTGCCGCGCCGCCCGGAGACGTCGGATCTCGAGGGGAATGCGAAGCCGCGATGAGCATGGTGGGCGCCGTCGGCAACTTCGTCCTGTTCATCGGCGAGCTCTTCACGTCCCTGCGCATGGGGCGGCCCCGACTCACGGACTTCCTCGACAACTCCCTCGCGTGCCTGCGCCTCGGCTGGCGCCCCGTCGTGGCCGTGTGCGCCCCATTCGGGATGGCGTTCGCGTTCAACTTCGACAGCCTCCTCGGCGTGATCGGCGCCCGCGCCTTCGCCGGTGGTGCGATCGCCCCGTCGGTGATCCGTCAGGCAGGCCCGCTCGTGGCGGCCACGATCGTGTCCGCGGTCGTCGGCGCCGCGTTCTGCGCCGACCTCGGCGCCCGCACCGTGCGCGACGAGATCGCCGGCATGCAGGTGATGGGCGTGAACCCGATTCCCCGGCTCGTCTTCCCCCGCGTGATCGCCACCGCCGTGATGACACCGGTGCTCTTCCTGTTCGCGACCGCCGCCGTCATCGTCGGCGGCTTCGTGCTCCTCGTGCTCTTCCGCAGCGCCAACGCCGGGATCTTCATCGACGGGATGCAGCGCCTCGTCACGGTCGACGACATAACGCTCGCGCTCGTGAAGTCCGCGCTGCACGGCTTCACCGTCGGCGTGTGCGCCTGCTACTGGGGCCTGCGCGCCCAGGGTGGACCGGCGGGCGTCGCGATCTCCGTGCGCAAGGCGATCATCTCGAGCATCATCATCGTCTTCTGCGTCGACTTCCTCATGACCACGACCTTCTACGCCGGATGAGGAGGGGCTGACGGTGGCACTCGTCTCGTTCCAGAGCCCCACCGGGCTGGTGGAGTCGACCGGTGGAGTCGCGCTCGACCTCGGCCGCGTGCTCCGCCACCCCGGCTTCCGCTACTGGCCGATCACGGTCAAGCTCGCCACGCGCCTCGTCAAGGACGCCGGCCCGATGGCGTGGCTGCTGTGCTTCTTCCAGGGCACCTTCGTCGTGATCCAGGCCGCGTCGATCCTGGGCGGCTTCGGCGTCGACCGCGGGCTGTCGGGGATCATCATCAGCTCGCTCGGCCTGCGCGAGCTCTGCCTCGTCATGACGACCTCCGCGATCGGCGCCTCCGCAGGTGCGGGCTACGTGACCGAGCTCGGCGCCATGCGCGTGTCCGAGGAGATCGACGCCATCGAGGTGATGGGCCTCCACTCGTACCCGTACCTGGTCTCCACCCGTGTGACGGCGGCGTTCCTCGCCGCGATCCCGATCTTCGCAGGCGCCATCGCCTTCATGTTCGCAGGCGCCTTTCTGTCGGCGAACCTGCAGATCAGCGGGCTCAACATCGGGAGCTTCAACAACTTCTTCTGGGTCGGCGTCGCCCCGATCGACATCTTCTACGCGATGGTCAAGGGTGTCGTCGCCACCGGCATCGTCACCCTCGTGTGCGCCTCCGGCGGCTACCGCGCCAAGGGTGGCCCGATCGGCGTCGGCATGGCCGTCGGCGAGTCGCTCAACCTCACGCTCGTGCTCGTGATGTTCGTGAACCTGTTCTTGTCGTACCTGTTCTGGGGAATCAGTGACACGGTGAAGATCTGATGCGAAACGCAAGCCGCCGCACCCAGGTGATCGTGGGCGCCGTGACCCTCGTGGTCGTCGGCATCGCCACCTACTTCGTCTTCAACGGCGCCGCCCTCCTCAACTCCGGCGCCCAGCGCTACGACGCCGAGTTCTCGTCGGTGCTCAACATCATCCCGAACTCGTCCGAGGTCCGCATCAACGGCGTCGAGGTCGGCTCCGTGCAGGCCGTCGGCGAAGACCTCGAGACGTCGACAGGGGTCGTCACGATCGGCATCGACGACCCCGACATCGTGCTGCACACCGACGCGCAGGCGAGCCTCAAGCTCAAGAGCTTCCTCGGCGAGAAGTACGTCGACATCGACCCCGGGTCACCCGACGCACCGGTCCTCGCGCCCGGCTCGCGCCTCGCGCTCGAACAGAACGAGGGCACCGCCGACCTCGGCAGCCTCCTCGGCGCCGGCACCCTCCTGTCGGACATCCCCGCCGAGGACCTGACCGAGACGCTGTCGCTGTCCGCGCAGTCGATCGAGCGCAGCGGTTCGGACATGGCCGGCCTCGTCACCGGGCTGCGCAACGGGCTCGACTCAATGGTCGCACGCAAGGACGAGCTCTTCGGGATGCTCGACAACACCGACCAGATGCTCTCGACGATCGTCGCCCAGCAGAGCACGTTCTCGCGTATCAGCGCCAACATGCGCACGACGCAGGTCGCGCTGCGCACCTTCCTGCGCGGTCACAAGACCGAGTTGGTCGGGATCATGAACGACCTGCAGCGGATCCAGAACGTCCTCGGGGCGAACAAGGCGATCCTCAAGTCGACCATGGACCGCGGCTTCGCCCAGCTCCACACGGTGCGCGTGATCGTCAACATGTTGATGGAGAACCTGACCACAGGCTGCTACCCGATCCCGATCAGCATGACCAACTTCGGCATCCTCCTCGACCGGGACATCCGCCCCGGCGACCGTACCGGCCCCTGCTACCCCCCAGGCTGAGATGCGCGCGAAACAACCACTCCTGACGCTTTTCCTTGATCTCGGGCTACCTCGCGATCGCGGTCGTCATCGTCGTCTACCTCATCATCCAAGCGTCCTCGGGCGCCTACTTCGGCTCCAACCAGCGCACGTACAAGACCGTACTCACGGGGGCACCGGGGATCACGCCGAACAAGTCAGACGTGCTCAACCCCGCCGGCGTCAGGGTCGGTGTCGTCAAGGAGGTCGAGCGCGTCGACTCCGGCGTGGCGCTCACCGTGCAGCTCAACGAGCCCCTGCCCGTGCACGAGGACGGCTATGTCGAGGTGGTCACGAAGACGATCCTCGGCGAGAAGTCGGTCGTCGTCCACCCGGCACCAAAACCAAGCCGGCAGCGGCCACCGATGCAATGCTGGCGGCCGCGTCCGATGCGACAGGTGGCGAGCCGTCGGAGGCCCTCAACCCGATCGCGGGCGCCGTCGACAAGCTCGCACCGGTCGACACCGGTGAGCTCGTCAAGCAGATGCGCACCCAGATCGTCCCGGTGCTCGGCGAGACCGACGAGCTCCTCGTGCAGCTCCACCAGATGAGCACCGCCTTCGCCGACGTCGACGGGGCAGGCGGGCGGGTGCTCGACCGCCTCAACTCGCTCACGTCCCAGCTCGCCGCGCACGGCGATGATCTCGGCTCGATCGTGCAGTCGCTGTCGCTGCTCACCGCGGACCTCGGCAAGGTGGTATCGGAGAACCTCGACCAGCTCGACGACGTCCTGCTGCTGACCTCGCGCCTCTCCAACATCATCGCGACCCACGACGCCCAGATCGGCGCCGTCCTCGAGCGCTTGCCGACCTACCTCGACATCCTCACGCGCACCCTCGACAACGTCACACGCGCCTTCGGCCAGGAGCACGGCTTCTACATCCGCGCCGATGTGAGCAACCTGCCGAGCTTCGACCACTGGGTCGAGATCCTCGAGGCGGGGAGGTGACGCGATGAACTCGGCACGCGCCAAACGCATAGCCGGCATCGTGGGCGCCTTCGGCGTCGTGCTCGGCGCCTTCCTGATGCTGCGCTTCGCGACCGCCTCGGACACGTCGCGGGCGATGACGGCGGAGTTCGACAAGGTCACGGGCCTCGTCACGCACTCCGAGATGACCTACCGCGGGGCCAAGGTCGGCGAGGTGGCAGCCATCGACTACAGCGACGACGGCGAGAAGGCCGTGCTCACCCTCGCCTTCGACCGCGACGTCGGCCTGCGCGAGGACGCCAAGGCCGAGATCAAGATCAAGTCCCTCCTCGGCGAGCAGTACATCGCGATCGAACCGGGCACGTCGCCGCGGAAGCTCGAGGGCAAGCAGATCCACCAGACCGCGTCGGATCTCAGCCTCGACGACCTGCTGCACACCGTCGCCGGCCTCCTCGGCGACATCACCGACAGCGGCCAGGTCGCACGCCTCGTCCAGGACCTGACCAAGACGTTCGAGGGCAAGGGCAAGGACCTCCAGGCCGTCGTCCAGAACGGCCAGCTGATGCTCGCCGAGATGACCGCCCGCGGCGACGTCCTCGCGCGCATCCTCACGAACCTCGACACCCTGACCCAGGGCCTCGACGGCAAGGAGACCGCGATCGGCGACGTGCTCGGCCAGCTCGCGCAGACGCTGCGCCAGCTGCGCGCGTCGCTGTCGAAGAACGTCGAGACGCTCAACAACGCGATCGAGACGATGCGGACGACGCTCGGGAGCCTGCAGACGTCGAAGATCCAGAAGGGCCTCGACGAGATCCCCGAGTGGCTCGGCAAGTTCGACTACGTGCTCGGTCAGCTCGAGGGCCTCACCAACACGACGATCCCGATCAAGGCGTCGTTCGTGTCGCTGCCGCCCATGGACCCCCGCGGCCTCGACCAGCAGATCTCCCAGATAGCGAAGATCCCCTGGTTGCGCGAGTATCTGATTGCCTTGTTCCAGGACATGGTGGACAAGGCAGGGTCGTCCTGACCGAGGACGGCACTGAGCCCGCCCGGGCGACGCATCAACCACGTCAACGAAGCAAGTCGGCTGGGGAGCCGGGGCGCGGGAGGCCGATAGGACGGGTCCGGTCACGCACCGGGCCCGTTCCGCGTCGACGAGGCGCATCCCCACTAGCGTCACCGGATGCGCCTGCTGGTCGCCCGCTGCGAGGTCGTGTACGAAGGTCGCCTCGGCGCGCACCTGCCGCCGGCGACACGCCTGGTCATGATCAAGGCCGACGGCTCCGTCGCGGTCCACAGCGACTCGCGCGCGTTCAAGCCGCTCAACTGGATGTCGCCACCGTGCAGCGTGGCCGAGACCGCCGGCGAGCTCGTCGTCACCAACGACAAGGGCGAGAAGCTCTCGATCCGCCTGCACGAGGTGGTCTCCGACGACAGCGTCGACCTCGGTGACGATCCGGGCCTGACCAAGGACGGTGTCGAGGCCGAGCTGCAGGAGCTGCTCGCCGAACGCCTCGACGCGATCGAGGCAGGCCTCACCCTCGTGCGGCGCGAGTACCCGACCGACATCGGCCCCGTCGACATCATGTGCCGCGACGCCGACGGCCGCGCCGTCGCGATCGAGATCAAGCGCGTCGGCGAGATCGCCGGCGTCGAGCAGCTGAGCCGCTACCTCGAGCGCCTCGACCTCGAGCCGCTGCTGCGGCCCGTGCGCGGCGTCTACGTCGCCACGACAGTCAAGCCCCAGGCGCGAGTCCTCGCCGAGAGCCGCGGCCTCGCGTGGGCCGAGGTCGACCTCGACGACCTGCGCGCGACCGAGGGCAGCCGCCTCCGTCTCTTCTGACGCTGTTGGAGCACGGGGCGGCCACATGTGGCCGCCCCGTGCTCCAACAGGCGCCGTCAGCGTGTTAGCTCGCGGATCCCGGATGTGCCGGCGACGACGACACGCTCGACGGTGTCGCCGTAGAAGAGGCCGTGTTCGACCACCCCCGCGATCGCCGAAAGGCTGGTGCCGAGCGCGACCGGGTCGGTGATGGTGGCGCCGAAGCGGGCGTCGACCAGCAGGTTGGCGTTGTCGCTGCGGACGTCGCGGACGGACACCGACGCCGCCCCGAGATCGCGGAGCCGCGCCTCGACCGCACCGGGTGCGAAGTCGAGGACCTCGAGTGGGGTCCCGAACCCGCCGAGCACGTCGACGAGCTTCGACTCGTCGGCCACGACCACGAAGCGCGCCGCCATCTGCGCCACGACCTTCTCGCGCGTCAGCGCGCCACCGCCCCCCTTGGTGAGGTTGAGCGCGGGGTCGACCTCGTCGGCGCCGTCGATCGCGAGGTCGAGGGCGCCGAGCGCGTCGGGGGCGACGACACGCAGTCCGAGCCCGACCGCGAGATCCCTCGTCTGGACCGACGTCGCCGTGCAGTCGACGTCGACGCCCGCCGCCGCGATCGCCTCGATCGTGAAGCGCACCGTCGACCCCGTGCCGAGGCCGACCCGCATCCCGTCCGTGACGTAGGACGCGGCGTGCACACCCGCGGCCCGCTTCAGCGCGTCCTGGTCGTCGACCGCTGCCACAGCCTCAACCCGGATCGAGGTCTTGGTACTTCGCCATCGAGGGGTCCGGCGCCGTCACAGGCGCCAGCTGCGGTGCCGCGGTCGTGGGCGGCGCGATCGTGGTCGGTGCGACCGCGAGGTCGGGCTTCGGCTTCGTGGTGGGTGGCGCCGCGGTGGTGGGCGGCGCCGGGACGAGCACGTACGCCTCCTCGCCGGGCATCACGAGGCCGAGCTCCTCACGTGCGATCTGCTCGACGACGGTGTCGCGCTGGAGCTGATCGATGCGCTCGTTGAGCCTCTGGTTCTTCGCGTCGAGCTCGTCGGCCTTGCTCTGGGTCTCGTCGATGCGGCGCTCCTGGGCGAGGAGCTGGCGTATGGGGCTCACGAACCCGAGCACGACCGCGCTGAGCACGGCGACGACCAACAGGACGGGCAGGATCATCCGCGTGCGGCGTCGCTCCCACGTGAAGCCGGTCTCCTCGACGGGGGACCTGCGCTCGCGGCGCGAGGGCCGAAGGCTGCGCGTCACCTCAGCCACGCCTCCAGCGCCGCCCGTCCGGCGTAGCGTGCGCGTGCGCCGAGGTCCGACTCGATCCGCAGGAGCTGGTTCATCTTCGCGACGCGGTCGGTGCGTGCCGGCGCGCCGCTCTTGATCTGGCCCGCGTTGACGGCGACGGCGAGGTCGGCGATGGTCGTGTCCTCGGTCTCGCCCGAACGGTGGCTGATCATCGTGGTGTAGCCGGACCGCTGCGCGAGGCTCGTCGTCTCGAGCGTCTCGGTGAGCGTGCCGATCTGGTTGACCTTCACGAGGAGCGAGTTCGCGACACCGGCCTCGATGCCGCGGCGGAGACGCTCGACGTTGGTCACGAACAGGTCGTCACCGACGATCTGGCACCGCTGCCCGAGCGACTCCGTGATCGTCGCCCAGCCGTCCCAGTCGTCCTCGTGCATCGGGTCCTCGATCGAGACGATCGGGAAGCGGTCGCAGAGCTCGCCCAGGTACGCGGCCCACTCGTCGCGGGCGAGGCGGCGGCCCTCACCGGCGAGGTCGTAGTCGCCGTCGTCGTAGAACTCGCTGGCAGCGCAGTCGAGAGCGACGTAGCAGTCGTCTCCGGCGCGGTAGCCGGCGCGCTCGATGCCCTCGACGATCGCCTCGAGCGCGGCGGCGTTCGAGGCGAGGTCCGGCGCGAAGCCGCCTTCGTCGCCGACGCCGGTGCCGAGGCCCTTGTCGCTGAGCACGCCGCGCAGCGCGTGGTACACCTCGGCGCCCATGCGCAGTGCCTCGGCGAAGCTCGGGGCGCCGGCGGGCACGATCATGAACTCCTGGATGTCGAGGTTGTTCTTGGCGTGCTCACCGCCGTTGATGATGTTCATGAACGGCACGGGCAGCACGTGGGCGTTGACGCCGCCGACGTAGCGGTACAGCGGCAGACCGACGGACTGCGCCGCTGCGTGCGCGAGCGCCAGCGACGTGCCGAGCATCGCGTTGGCACCCAGGTGCGCCTTGTTGTCGGTGCCGTCGAGGTCGAGGAGCACGTCGTCGACGAGGCGCTGGTCGTGGCCGTCGAGACCCACGATCGCGGCGGCGATCTCGTCGTCGACGTGGGCCACCGCCCGGCGGACCCCCTTGCCTCCGTAGCGGTCGTCGCCGTCGCGCAGCTCGACGGCCTCATGCACGCCGGTGGAAGCACCCGACGGCACGATCGTGCGCCCGACGGAACCGTCCTCCAACAGCACCTCGACCTCGACTGTAGGGTTACCCCTGCTGTCGATCACCTCGCGGCCGTGCACGTCGGCGATCCTCATGTCGAACGCGCTGAAACCCATGGACTGCCCCTCGCTCATCACCGACTCCCTGGGGTCCGGGTCCCCACGGGTCTCCGCCGTCCGCGAAGTATAAACCTCTTGCGTAGGACAAGACAGGTCTCTCAGGTGCGCTGCCCTGACGCGATCAGACTCCAGGCGTCGGCGCCGGCGAGCAGACCACCGTCCTCGGCGCGACGGAAAGCGGCCTCGAACAGCGCGAGCACGACTCGCAGTGACTCCTCCGCGTCCACACCAAGCGCGCGTGCTTGGACACACAGAGCGAGGAGGGCGGTGCCGATGTCGTCGTGGGCGCCGGCGCCGGGCGCGGCGCCGTCCCAGACGACGCCGGAGGCGGAGCTGCGCCTGATCAGCTTTGCTGCCCGTGCGAGCGCCGGTAGGGCATGGGGTACGTCGTCCATCGCGCTCGCCCTGGCCTTTTCATCGCGCTTGATGACCTCCCAGTTGGCGACCACCTCGTCACCTCCGGCCACCTCGACGTCACCGAAGACGTGGGGGTGACGTGCGACGAGCTTGTCGACGATGCCCTCCACCACCGCGGTGACGTCGAACGCTGCGCTCTCCTGCGCGAGGCGAGCGTGCAACACCGGCTGCATGAGCAGGTCACCGAGCTCCTCCTCGAGGTCCGCGTACGCGCGATCGTCACCACGCGCGGGCGGGACGTCGGCGGCGAAGCGGCCCAGCACGTCGACCACCTCGTACGCCTCCTCCAGCAGATGGCGCGCGAGGCTCGCGTGGGTCTGCTCGGCATCCCACGGGCACCCACCAGGTGACCGCAGCCTGTCGATCAATGCCACGAGCTCGGCGAACGCGCGTCCGGCATCGCGATGGCCCGCGCCGACCTCGTAGGGCAGCGCACGCCGCTGCGCGCGCGCCGCCCGCGTCGCCGGCACCCACAAGGTCGCGAGCGGGCCGGGGTCCACCTGGCCCCAGTCGAGCTGCGCCAGCGGACTGCGGTGGACCTCGGCGTCGGGCGACGCGGCACCGAGCACGAGGACCACCTCGTGTTCGGGCGCGACGACGTCGAGGAGGGCGAGCTTGACGTCGCTGAGCACACCGGCGCGGTCGACCTGGCACACCAACAGGTTGGGCAGCTCGGCGCCCTCCGCATGCGGCTGCGGCGGGAACCACCTCTCGATCTGCGCTGCGAGGTCGCGGCCATCGCACACGGCGACCCCGTCGACGGCCGGGTCGGCACCGACGGCAGCAAGCACCGGCTCGAGGAACGACATGCCCTCGACGAACTCGACGTCGACCGCGGCGGGGCCGGCGCGCTCGCACAGGAGGCGCACCGTCGCTTCGGCGACGTGGGGTGAACCGGGCACCGCGTACGTCACATCGCCGTCGCTCGCGGCGAGGTCGAGGACGCGGTCGACGATCGCCGCGTAAGCGGATCCGAGGTCCGCGGCAGCGTCGTACAGGTCGTCACAGGTGTCGAAGGCGACGCCCTCTGCCGCGAGGGTGGCCGCCGCCG
>JAIBAC010000062.1 GCA_019695375.1 Acidimicrobiia bacterium | reverse complement strand
AGGGGAGGGTCTGGGCCGCGACCGCGATCCCCGCAGGGGCGGCCGCACCGCAGATCTCAGGTAGGCGGTCGCGGTAGCGGCAGCCGCCGCCGTGGATCGACAGCAGCAGCGGCCGCCGCGGATCCGGTGGCGGCCCTGGCGGCAGCACGAGGCCGAAAGGCACCTCCTCCGTCGCGGTCGGTGTCGTCGTCGGCGCACCACCGGCGACGAGACGACGCCCGCGTCCCGTGCGGAACTGCGGGGCACGCCAGCGGCCCTCGGCCATGCCGGTGCCGCCCGGGCCCGTACGTGCCAGCAGCGGGCCGGCCAGCTCGGCGCCGCCCGCGTGCGCGACCGCGGAGGTCGTGAAGTCGAGTGCCGCGCGGAGCTGGTCAGCGGGTGTGAACACGGTCGCGGCCGCGACCGCGTCGAGGTCCGTCACGCAGGAGGACAGCGGTGTGAAGGCACGGCGCCAAGCCTCAGGTGCGTCGCCGGAGCCGGTGAGCAGCGCGGCCATCTCCGGCGCCGGGTCGGCGTCACTCGCACGCACGAGCACCGCGTGCGGGACCTCCTCGCGCATCACGAAACCGGGCACTGGGCTCACCGCCACGACGTGGTCGGGGTAGTAGCGCCCGCGGCCGCCGAGCATGCGGGTCTCGGACGGGATGCGGGAGCCGTCGCCGCAGTCGATGATCTCGGCCGTCACCGCACCAGGTGGACCGTCGAACGCGAAGTAGGCGCAGCCCGACGGGCTCGGTCCGTGCGCCTGCGCGAGCGGGACGAAACGGCGTGCGACAGGATGGGGCCAGAAGCCCTGGAAGGCACGGTCCCAGGTGGCATCGCACGGCCACGGCGCCGCCCACCACGGAGCATCGCCGTCGACGCGGAACAGCCCTCGTGTTCTTCCCATCGGGAGATTCTGGCCGATGCCGCAGCGGCGGGGTGTGCTGGCATCGCTCCCGAGCCGCGGGCAGACTCGCCGCAGTCGCTGGAGAAGCCGATCTGCAGGGGGAAGCAGTGCCAGAGCTCGAGTCGACGATGCAGGACCGGCCCCTGCTCATCCGCGACATCCTCGCCCACGGCCGCCACGTGTACGGGGCGTCGACGGTCGCGACGTGGGAGGGTGAGAAAGCACGCACGGCCACCTTCGCAGAGGTTGCAGCCCGCACCGACCGCCTCGCCGCGGCGCTGACCCGTCTCGGTGTCGGCATCGGCGACCGCGTCGGCACCTTCTCGTGGAACACCCAAGAGCACCTCGAGGCCTATCTCGGCGTGCCCGCGATGGGCGCCGTGCTGCACACGCTCAACATCCGTCTCTTCCCCGAACAGCTCGTCTACGTCGTCAACCACGCCGCGGACAAGGTCGTGATCGTCGACGACACGCTCGTGCCGCTCCTCGCGCGGGTCATCGACGAGCTCGAGACCATCGAGCACATCGTGGTCGTCGGCATGGGAGACGCGTCCGCGCTCGGCCGCGAGGTGCACCGCTACGAGGACCTGCTCGCAGCCGAGGAGCCCGGCTTCGACTACCCCGATCTCGACGAGAGGTCGGCCGCCGCGATGTGCTACACGTCGGGCACGACGGGCAACCCCAAGGGCGTCGCCTACTCGCACAGGTCGACGTACCTGCACGCCCTTGCCGAGACCTCCGGCGCGGTCATGTCCCTGCGCGAGGCCGACAAGGTCCTGCCGATCGTGCCGATGTTCCACGCCATGGCCTGGGGGATCCCCTACGCGGCGTGGATCGTGGGTGCCGACTTCATCATGCCGGGGCGCTTCCTGCAGGCCGAGCCGCTCGCGAAGCTGATCGACGCCGAGAAGCCGACGATGTCGGGCGCCGTGCCGACGATCTGGAACGACCTCCTCAACTTCGGCGAGGACCACGAGCTCGACCTGTCCTCGCTCGAGACGGTGGTGGTCGGGGGCTCGGCGGTGCCGCGCAGCCTCATCGAGGCGTACAAGGACCGCTACGGCGTGACGATCACCCAGGCGTGGGGCATGACCGAGACGTCGCCGCTCGGCGCGATCGCCATCCCGCCGTCGGACACCGATCCCGCCGAGGAGCTCGACTGGCGCACGCGCACGGGCCGTGTGGTCATGGGCGTCGAGATGCGCGTCGTCGCCGACGACGGCAGCGAGCTGCCCCGCGACGGCGAGGCCGTCGGCGAGATCGAGGTGCGCGGCCCGTGGGTGACGGCGTCGTACTTCGGTGACCCCGATCCGGAGAAGTTCCACGACGGCTGGCTGCGCACCGGCGACGTCGGCTGGGTCGACGCGCGCGGCTTCTTCCAGATCACCGACCGCGCCAAGGACGTGATCAAGTCCGGTGGAGAGTGGATCTCCAGCGTCGAGCTCGAGAACACGATCATGGGCCACCCCGACGTCGTCGAGGCCGCCGTCGTCGGCATCCCCGACGACAAGTGGCAGGAGCGGCCGCTGGCGTGCGTGGTGCGCCGCGAGGGCGCCCACCTCGAGGTCGAGGCCCTGCGCGACTTCCTCGAGTCGCGCGTCGCCAAGTGGTGGATCCCCGATAGCTGGGCGTTCATCGACGCGGTGCCGCGCACGAGCGTCGGCAAGTTCGACAAGAAGGTCCTGCGCGCCCAGCACGCCGCCGGCGAGCTCGACGTGGAGTAGCAGGCCGAGGGGGCTCCTCCGAGGACGTCCACGAGTGGCGGCGTGGTCGCCGGGTGTCCGCAGGACGAGGCGCTGAACGCCTCTCAGACGGACGCGAGCGCGTGCATGCCCTTCTCCATCCCCTCGGCGAAAGCGCTCACATCACCGGCGAGGTCGGGATCAGCGGTCACGGTGATGGTGAGGTTCCCGTCGTAGGACGCCACCGCGACCACGAGCCCCATCCCGCCCAGCGGCCCCAGGTACGGGTACAGCTCGTGCATCCGCGAGCCCCGCAGGTAGAGCGGGAAGGCCGGTCCCGGGACGTTGGTCACGAGGATGCTCGCGAACGGCTGCGTGCGCATGACCCCGCGCGACGCCGCCCGCAGGCCCGCCGGTGGCAGGTACCGGGCGACGTCGAGAACCGAGCCCGTGTGGCGGGCCTCGCTCTCGGCCTTGCGCGCCGTCATCTCCGCGCTCACCAGCGCGAGGCGCTCGACGGGGTCGGCGACGTGCACCGCGAGCTCGGGCAGCATCAGCGAGACGCGGTTGCCCAACAGCCCGTGACCGTGGTCGTCGGTGCTGCGCATCGACACCGGCACCACCGCGCGTGGGTTGCGGTTGCGGGCGGGCAAGCCGGGGACCCCGAGCTGCTCCCTGAGCCCGTCGGCCGCCGCGCAGAGGACCACGTCGTTGAGCGTCGACCCATGAGCGCGGCGCACGCGGCCCACACGTTCGAGGGGGACCGACAACGTGCGCAGCTGCCGGCGCGGGCCGACCTTGCCCTTGATGCCGATCGGTGCGGTGAAGTGCAGCGCGGAACGAAGTGTGCGCACCAGGGCGGTGCCGTCCTCGAGCGTGGCCGCAGGCGTTCGCACACGTTGCACGGCTCCGCGAGCCGCGTCACCGGCGACGCGGGCGGAGTCGACGACCGCATCCCACACGCGCTGCATCTCCGACGGTGCCGGCACCGGCTGCCAGCTCCGGGGCTCGGGATCCTCCTCCGCCACCGCGTCGCTGGGATCGAGCAGCAGGAGTGCGAGGTCGACGAGCGACACGCCGTCGCCGAGGCTGTGGTGGATCTTGGGCACGAGCGCGATGCGGCGCCCGCACACGTTCTCCACGAACCAGAACTCCCACAGGGGCCTGGCGCGATCGAGCGGGCGTGCCTGCAGCCGGCCTGCGAGGTCGAGGAGCTGGTCCCAGCTTCCCGGGCTCGGCAGTGCCGTGCGGCGCATGTGATGGCGCACGTCGAAGTCGGTGTCGTCGGCCCAGACCGGGCGACCCATGTCGAGTGGCACCGCGACGACACGCTGGCGCAGGCGTGGGACGCGGTGGATACGCGACTCCACCAACCGGCAGAGGTCTTCGTAGAGGAGGGCGCCGTCGCTCGCCGTCAGCGGTCCGGCGTCGAAGACACAGACGGCGCCGATGTGGAGGGGGTGGCCGGCGGTCTCGCCGTACAGGAACGCCGAGTCCAGTGGGCCGAGACGCTCGGTCGCGGGCGCGGCGACAGTCGCTTCCATGCTGGACCACCTTCTCGAACGGCGCTTCCGGGGGATCGGGGGTGTGGACCACAAGGGTCCATCGACCACAGTAACGTCCCGGCGCCCGGATGCAACCGGCTGTCGTCGATGCCCAGGTAGAGGCGCCCGTCGCGGCCGGCCCGCCGGAGGAACGCGGCCGCGACGCGTCGAAGACCGACAGCGGGCGGACCGCTCACGGTGGATCCCTGGTGACCTCCGTCGCGGCCGGGTCGGCGGGGAGACGAGCGAACTACAGTTTGTGACCGGCGATCACCGCCGGTCAGCGCGTTGACCTGAGGTGTGGGCGTGGTCATGGGTGAAACCCGCAGCGGCGGCAAGATGGGCAAGGACGGCGTCGCGCCGACACCCGCCGACGTCAAGGCTCCTGCAGCCGGCGGCCCCACGATCGCGGTCGCCGAGGCTCCCGCCGGCGCGCTCGGGGCCGGCGCCGACCCGCACTCACCACGGCCACCCCAGCCGCCCCGGCCGCCGATGTTCACGAACGAGGCGCCCACGCCACCTCGGCCCCCGGTGCCGCAGCCGCCGCAGCCGCCCAAGCCACCGACGTCGAGCACCGGCGGCGTCACGGCGACGGTCTCCCCGCTGGCTCCCAAAGGCCTCAAGGCGCGACTGCGGGACGTCAAACCGCGCAACCTCGCGATCGCAGGAGGTGTGGCCGCCGCCATCGTCGGCGCGCTGGTGGTGCTCGGCGTGATCTTCCTCGGCGGTTCGGCGAGCGAGGACAAGCCGGCGGAGTACGCCTTCGACAGCGATGCCGTCCACCGCGTCACCGACGGGCTCACCTCCGAAGTCGCGCCCGGCGACCCCTCCAATCCCGGCGACCCGAACTCGCTCTGGAACTACGGCATCGCCCCGATCGCCCCCGGCACGCCGGGCTCCGGCTCCAGCAAGTACTCGCCGCCCTACCGCAGCGGCACGTCGAGGAACTTCATCCCGTACACGCCGCCCGACAGCACGTCCGGCACGTCCGGCTCCCCAGGCGGCGACGGCGGCGGGGGCGGCGGCGGGGGAGTGGCGACGCCGTCGATGCCGGCCGGCATCTACAACTACGGCGGCTCCGGCTCGATCCCGAGCGGCTTCTGGGCGAAGCCGGCTGCAGTGCCGGCCACGGTCGGCGCCGCAGTCACCGTCGCCGACGGCGGCTGCTCGACTCTCACCCTCGGTGCCGGCACCACGGCCGTGTCGTCCACCTACTGCTCGTCCGGCTCGGAGCTGAGCGCAGGACCGCGGACGCGGGTGACTGCCACCGGCATGGTCATGATGACCTGTCCGGGAGCCTTCGTACCTGCGGGGAATCCCGCTCTGGTGTGCCGGGCGACGTCCGGAGCGCTCGCAGAGGACCTGAGCGGAGGCGTGTCGGTGACCGATGCCGGTTCCGCCTGGGTCGCGACGACGTCGGTCAGCGCGCCCAGCGGCGACATGTGGACCGAGCAGGTCACGATCGACAAGGCGAGCGGCAAGGTCACGTCGCTTCGCAGCGACGTGCGCTTCACGGTCCTCGGCTACCAGGAGTCGTCGACGTTCTCGCTGCGGTGATCCGCGACCGGCTGGTGCGCCTCGGTGTGACGGTGCTCACCGTCGCCGTCGTGGCCGTGGGCGTCGCCTGCTCGGCCGGACAGACCTACGAGCCCGTCGGCCTCACGCGCCCCAAGGACGACTCGCGGTCGGTGGTCGCCCTCTACCTGACATGCGGCGACGAGAAGGTCGAAGCCGTGACGCTCTACCCCGACACCGGCGACGGCAACGCCGACAGGTCGCGGCCGCTGTGGCGGATCGAAGGTCTCGACTCGGGCGCCAACGCGCCCGAGTACGTCATCGGACGCGCACCGCCCGGCTTCCTGTTGACCCAGCGCCTCGAGTCGACGCCCGTGCAGAAGGCACCGCTGGTGCTCGAGTTCGACACGTCCAAGGGCGAGTCGTCCCTGGCGTTCGCCTACGGCGAGGTCGAGGCGGACAAGGTGTACACGCGCAACACCGAAGGCGAGGTGTCGGTGTTGACCCGCGACGTGTTCGGCGCCCGCAGCCAGCGGCTCTGCGCGCGCTAGCGCCAGGCGCAGCGACCTCAGGCGACGATCGCGGCCACCGAGTCCGCCGTGACGGCCTCACCGCGGCGTCCGAGCGCGAGCCCGGCGACGAAGCACGCCAGCGGCGCGTTGCGGCGGTCGTCCGTCTCGCGTGCCGCGCGTCCGGCGGCGTCGAGGAGGGCCTCCACCACCTCGGGCGTGAGTGCGTCCACGCCGGCGCTCGCCGCGACACCGTCCAACCAGGTCGTGTCGAAATCGTCCATCTACCTCTCCTGTTGTCGGGCCGTCAGGCCGTACTCGACTTCGTTGCGACGACGACGACGCGGTCGGTCACCGTCACAGGTTCACCGCGCCATCCGCCGTGGAACTCGACGTCTACGAAGCCGCTCGCCGCGAGGAGCGACGCGAGCTCGGTCAGGGCGTAGCGGCGCGGACGCAGGTGGCGTTCGAGGCGCTCACCGTCGGGGCCCACGATCGTGAACTGCTGCAGGAGGCGGCCCTCGACGGGATCGAAGTGGCGGCGCTGCAGCACCAGCGTCCCGTCGGGGCGCTCCGACCAGCTCGACCCGAAACCGGCGGCGACGACGGAATCGCGGTGCGACGTCTCGACCAGCAGGCGGCCACCCGGGCGCAGCACGCGGTATGCCTCGTCGAAGACGGCGGCGTTATCGTCCTCGGATGCGAACAGGCCCACGGAGCTCGCGAGGTTGAGGACGGCGTCGGCCCACGCGTCCGGGACCGGCAGCGATCGCAGGTCACCCTCGTCGAGGACGGCGTCGACGCCGACGGCGGCTGCGCGCCGGCGGGCCTCGTCGAGCAGGGCGGGATCGACGTCGATGCCACGCACCTCGAAACCCCACGCCGCGAGGCGAACCGCGTGGCGTCCGAACCCGCACGGCGCGTCGACGATGCGGGCACCGGCATCGAGGCCGAGAAGCTTCCACGCGGCCTCGGCCTCGACCTCGGCCTCGCCGTCGAGGCGTTCGACCTCACCGCCGCGGAGGTAGATCTCGCCGAAGCTGCGCCACCACTCATGCTGCATCGGGGCCGCATGCTATCGGGGGTCTGCAGTTGTCTGCGTAGGATCGATTGCCATGACCGATCCATCCGGCAGCGACGAGTCCGTTCCGCCCCCTGGGCTCGAGGTCCCGGCGTGGGCGGCGCCCGGCGGCAGCGGGTTCGTCGTCGATGCCGACGGCTACTACCCGCCCCACCGCGAGACCTGTTTCGGATGCGGGTCCGACAACGACGCCGGACTCGGCATCCGCGTCGGTGCCGACCCGGACTGGGACGGCGACGGCGTCCGGTTGATCAGCCGGTACCGGTTCCCCGAGCGGTTCATGGGTGGCCCCGGTGTCGTGCACGGCGGTGCGATCTCGGCCGTGTTCGACGACGTGCTCGGCACCGTGCCGATGGCCAACGGGGTGATGTGCGTCACGGGCCGCCTCACCGTCACGTACCGGCGGCCGGTGGTCGTCGGTCACGACGTCACGATCAAGGCGTGGCTCGAGGGCAGGCGCGGCCGCAAGCTCAGCGTCGCGGGTGAGATGTACGACAGCCTCGACCGCGTCCTCGCACAGGGAGAGGCGACGATGATCGAGATCCTCACAGGGCACTTCAACCGCGTCGCCGCCGACCTCCCGCCCGAAGAGGTGCCCGACGACTTCAAGCCGTTCATGCCCGGTGAGAACTATCCCTGAGCCACGGTTTTGGGCGACCGCGGTGCGGTGCTAATGTCCCCGTGGCCTTCGGGGGTGGTGTAATCGGCAACACACGAGGTTCTGGCCCTCGCATTGGGGGTTCGAGTCCTCCCCCCCGAGCCAGCCCCCATGGTCTAGCGGCCTAGGACGCCGCCCTCTCAAGGCGGATGCCGCCGGTTCAAATCCGGCTGGGGGCGCCAAGCGTGAACGACGCGCGCAGCTTCGGTGAGCGGACCTTCGGTGCGCTCAAGTACAAGTGGTTCCGCTGGACCTGGATCGGCGCGTTCCTGTCGACGGCGGGATCGTGGCTGCAGTCGGTGGTGCTGCAGTTCATCGTCGCGTCCACCTACCAGGACGAGTTCCTCTCGGGCCTGATCAGCTTCCTCAACTTCATCCCGGCGCTGCTGTTCGGGCTCGTCGGTGGCGTGGTGGCCGACCGCGTGTCGCGGCTGCGGCTCCTGATCACGACGCAGTGGCTCGAGCTCGGCCTCGCGGGTGCGATGGCGCTCGCGTTCGCGCTCGGCTGGGACGAGTACTGGGTCGTCGCGCTGCTGACGTTCGCGTTGGGCGTCGCGATATCGGTCAACGGGCCGACCTACTTCGCGTTCTTCCCGTCGCTGGTCGAGCCCCGCGACCTCGCGTCAGCGGTGTCGCTCAACTCGATGCAGTTCAACATCGGGCGCGTGATCGGCCCCGGAGCGGGTGCCTTCCTGCTCGCCGCCCTCGGGGCGCCGGTCGTGTTCGGGATCAACTCGCTGTCGTACGTCGCCCTGATCATCCCGCTGCACCTGATCCCCGGTCATCGCGAGAAGCCGCCGGCCACGGGCGAGACCGGCTGGCAGAGCTTCACGTCGGGCTTCCGCTACGTGCGGCGCAAGCCGTGGCTGCAGACGATGCTGCTCAACAGGGTGGTGCAGGCGCTCTTCGCAGCGCAGGTCGTCACGCTCCTCGCCGTCTTCGCGGTCAAGGAGCTCGGATACGAGGCAGAGGGGACCGGCTTCCTCTTCTCGGCGTTCGGCGTCGGCGGCGTCGTCGGTGCGATCGCGGCGGCGAGCATCACGACCCGCGTCCGGCGCGAGCTCCTCATCCCGGCGGTGATCACGGCGATCGGCGTCACGCAGGTGGCGCTCGCCTTCGCACGGTCGACACCGCTCGTGCTCGTCGCCATCTTCCTCAGCGGTGTCGTCTACATCGGCGGCGGTCAGACAGCGTTCCAGACGATCATCCAGATCGGGGTGAGCGACGAGATGCGCGGCCGCGTGATGGCGATGCTGTTCACGATCTTCGTGGGGCTGTTCCCGATCGGGGCCCTCGTCTGGGGCTTCATCGCACGCAGCACCGGCGTCGCGTTCACCTTCTGGGTGGGTGGGCTCGTGATGGTCGTGTACGGACTCGCCGTCTTCGCCCGGCCCCGATGGCTCGCCGAGAGCGCCGCCGGCAGCGTTGAGGCAGGCGAGCCGCCTCAGGGTTCGAGCGCGTAGCCGAGCGCACCGTCGCGGTCGCGGGCGAGCACCAGGGTGCAGGGCATTCCGAGGGCGCCCGCGGTGACGAGGTCGGTGTCGCCTGGCGTGACGGCGTTCATGTCGAGGCCGAGCGCCGCGAGGGCACGGCCGAGGGCGGCGCTGCCCGCCGTGAAGCCGATCTCGACGACCTCACCCTTGACGGCGCCGGTGAGGAGCGTGAGCGAGAGCTCGAGCACGTGGGGGTCGGTGGCCGTGTCCCAGCGCGCGTCCACGACGACGGCGTCGTGGCGACCCGCGTCGAGCTCGCCTGGCGTCTGCATCGCGGAACCTTACGCGCACGGCCCGGCGCGACCGGCTCCGCGCTACATGTAGGCTGTGCAACGCTTGTCCAGCAACGATCGTGGGGAAGTCGTTCCTCACGATCCGCACCGGGCAAGGGTTTCCGCGGCTCGCCAGCGCGGAAATCGTTGACACACAAGGCTCGCGAGGTCACACTGTGGCCCGCCAGCCAGGCGACGTGACGGATAATCGGGGAGACCAAGTGAACAAGACCCAACTGGCCGACGCCATCGCCAAGTCGGCCGGCCTGAACCACAGCCAGGCCGCTGCTGCACTCGACGCGTTCATCGACACCGTCCAGAGCGAGGTGAAGAAGGGCCAGAAGGTCACGGTCCCCGGTTTCGGGACGTTCATCCGCACGCGGCGCAAGGCGCGCATGGGCCGCAACCCGCAGACCGGCACGGCCATCAAGATCGCGGCGTCCTACGCCCCGAGCTTCAAGGCCGGTGCCACGTTCAAGGGCATCGTCTCGGGCAAGGCCGCCGCGAAGAAGGCGCCCGCGAAGAAGGCGGCCGCCAAGAAGGCTGCGCCGAAGAAGGCGGCCGCCAAGAAGGCGCCGGCGAAGAAGGCCGCCGCCAAGAAGGCGCCGGCGAAGAAGGCCGCCGCCAAGAAGTCGGCAGCCAAGAAGCGCCGCTGACGTCTCGCCTCCACAGGACTACGCGAGAGGCCCCCTCCCCACGGAGGGGGCCTCTGCGCGTCCTCGCCGGTATCTCGGCGCGCTCACGCACCCCAGTCGGCGTCTCGGCGCGCACGTGGCACGATGTTGCCGTCCTCGCGCCGAGTCCGGTTTGGGTGCGCGTCTCCGCGCCGAGTTCGCGCGGGACTGCGGGGTCGGGGATCAGGGTTCGATGCGTTTGAAGGACTCGGCGAGCGCGAGCCCGACGGGTGTGCCCTGTGCGGCCGCCCACTCCCGGATCCCGTCGTCGAAGGCGGCGAGCGCCGCCACGTCGTCGGCGCCGGCGGCTCCCATCGTCGACTCGTACTGGGACTCGTGCGCCCGCAGGGCGGTGAGCTTCGCGGTGAGCGTCGTGCTCACGTCCTCGAAGTGGTCGGCGTCGTCGGTCTCGAAGAGCAGCACCAGAGCGGGACGGTGGGCGTCGAGGCCCGAATCGGGATAGACGAGCGGTTCCCGCGCCGCCACGACTGCGTCGCACACGGCGAAACCGCATTCGCGGTGGTCCGGGTGCAGCCGGTACGGCTTCCACGGATCATGGGTGAGCACCACTTCAGGGCGCAGGCGCCGGATCACCTCTGCGACGCTGCGCCTCGTCTCGAGGTCAGAGCGCAGGAAGCCGTCCTCGAAGCCGCAGAACACGACGTCGCCGACGCCGGCCGCGGCAGCGGCGGCACGCTGCTCGCGCTCGCGCACATCGACGAGACTGGCACCGTCGCGCGGACGCCACGACCCCTTCGATCCGTCTGTGAGCACGACATAGGTGCACTCAGTGCCCGCCGCGGCCCACTTGGCGAAGGTGCCCGCCACGAAGAACTCGCTGTCGTCGGGATGGGCGCAGAACGCCGCCGCCCGCCGCGGTGGATCGAGGTCGACGCTCACGGCGCCGGTGACGTCAGCGCCACCGGAACCGAGCAGGTGCGGCCCGCGCGCGCTCACGCACCCGTTCCAGTCACCGGCGGCAGCGCCCTGCGCCGCAGACCTTCGGGGAAGTCGTCGGGCGTGTCGACGTCGAGCTGGAGCCCCGGCCGGCGCAACACCCGCACCGGCAGGTTCGCGCGGTAGGCGGCGGCTACGTGTGCCCGCATGCTGTTGGGGCCGAAGCGCACGTCGATCGCCTCCGGTGGCGACAGCACGATCGCGTTCGTTCCCGTCCCCGAGCGGTCCGGTGCCACGACCACCCCCGGACGCGACGGCAGGCGCAGGAGGGCGTAGACGTCGTCGATCTCGATGCGTGCGAGGTCGCCGGCGACGACCGCGAGGGTGTGCACCGCAAGACCCTGAGCCTCCCACACCGCTTCGGTGACGGCGGCGTTGAGGCCGTCGTCGCCGGACTCCTCGATCGGCCACGCGCCGCGGGAGGCCGCGAGGTCGAGCACACCGCGATCGGCGCTCACGACCGCGGTGGGCAGCACTGCCACGAGGGTGTCGATCACGTGGGTCGCCATCGCCTCGGCCACACGCGCACGTTCACCCTCGGGCAGCACACCGCGCAGGCGCGCCTTGGCGGTCGCGAACGACTTCTGCGGGACGACGGCGAGGCGCCGCTCCCCGTCGGGTGGCAGCGCCGGATCGAGCATGAGCGGATCCTAACCGGCAGCGGTATACGGTAACGGCGGCCGACGAAGGCGGGTCGACACCACCATGGCCGACTTCTTGTTCAAGCTGGGCGTCACGGTCCTGAGACCGCCGGTGCTCTCGTGGTTCAAGTTCGACGTGCGCGGCCTCGACTGGGTGCCCACCGACGGCCCTGTGATCATCGCGAGCAACCACATCTCCCACATGGACCCGTTCGCGCTCGCACGTACCGGGCTGCTGTTGCACCCAACGCGCCGCTACCGCTTCCTCGCCAAGGCGGAGCTGTTCGAGAAGCAGCCGCTCGCATGGGCGATGCGTCGTCTCGGTCAGATCCCGGTCGACCGCGGCACGGCGGCTGCGAGCGACTCGTTGCGCTCCGCGCGCGAGGCGTTGGAGCGCGGCGAGGCGGTCGTGATCTTCCCCGAAGGGACTGTGTCGGTCACGTTCGTGCCGATGCGGCCCCACACCGGCGTGGGCCGGCTCGCGCTCGACTCGGGTGCTCCCGTCGTGCCCGCCGGGGTCTGGGGCACGCACCGCAGCATGACCAAGTACCGCGAGCGCGACCTGTCGTGGCGGCGCCCGGTCACGATCGACTACGGGCCCCCGCGCGTCTACACGAGCGACGACGGTGATGCCCATGCCGTGACCGAGGCGATCTTCAAGCGTGTGATCGCCGAGGTCGTGTCGGCCCGCGCGCGCTACCCCGAGGCGCCTGGTCCTGACGACTGGTGGGGTCCGCCCGCGTGGCCGATCGAGCGGGCGGGCAGGTGGCGGCCCAAGCTCGACAAGTCGATGACGCCCGCGGACGCGCTCGCGGAAGCGCACGCGGCGATGGCCGGCGGGCGCGACTGATGGGCTCCACGGTCGCGGTCGTCGGTGCCGGCTCGTGGGGGACCACACTCGCGGCCCTCGCTGCGGACGCCGGCCACACGGCCCGCATCTGGTCGCGCCGCGCCGAGGTGGCCGCCGAGATCAGCGCTGAGCATCGCAGCCCCTACCTGCCGGGCGTGTCGCTGCCGTGGGCGTTGCGGGCGTCGACCGACGCGGGCGAGGTGCTCGACGGTGCCGACCTCGTGCTCGTCGCGGTTCCGTCGCATGCGCTCGGTGCCGTCGTCGCCGACATGGCGGACGCCATCGCGCCCGCGGCCACGGTGCTGTCGGTCGCGAAGGCGATCGAGCAGCAGACGCTGCGGCGCATGTCCGAGGTGCTCACCGCAGTGCTGCCCCACGTCGACAGCGGCCGCATCGGTGCGCTGAGCGGCCCCAACCTCGCGCGGGAGATCGCGCAGCGGCTCCCGGCGGCGACGGTCGTCTCGATGACCGACCCCGGCGCAGCCGCGGCATGCCAGGCCACGTTCATGACCCCGAACCTGCGGGTGTACACGAACTCCGACGTGCTCGGAGTCGAGCTGTGCGGCGCCGCCAAGAACACGGTCGCGATCGCGGCCGGGATAGTCGACGGCCTCGGCTTCGGCGACAACGCCCGCGCAGCGCTGATAACCCGTGGCCTCGCCGAGGTCACACGCCTCGGCATGCGCCTCGGGGGCGATCCCCTCACGTTCGGCGGCCTCGCCGGAGCCGGCGACCTGATCGCGACGTGCACGAGCCTGCAGAGCCGCAACCGCCATGTGGGCGAGGAGCTCGCCAAGGGGCGCAAGCTCGACGAGATCATCGATGACCTCGGGATGGTCGCCGAGGGTGTCAACTCGACGCGGGCGCTGTGCGACCTGGCCGGCACCGTCGACGTCGAGATGCCGATCGCCGACCAGGTCGCAGGTGTGCTCTACGACGGCGTCAACGCGACCGAGGCGGTCCGCCGTCTGATGGGGCGTGCTCCGCGGCCGGAGGTCTACTGAGCGAGGTGGCGCCGGCCGCTACGCTGCGCTGACGTGTCCAGATCCGGCCGGTTCCGCCCCCAGTTCCGCCGTCGTGGCGCCAGCACGCTGGACGTCGCGGCCCGCACGGGCACGCTCGTGGCGTCCTCACGCGGTGCCGTCTGGCCGTACTGGCTCGAACGCCAGGTGGACCCCGGCTCCGACGCGTTCATGCCGCTCGGGACCCCACCCCTCGCCCGCAACCTCACGCACCGCAACTGGACGCGTGTGGGTACGCTCGAACACGGCCCGGTCGCGGACGTGGACCCCCGCGGACTCGTCGTCGTCGGCGGGCGCTCGGGCGCGCTCGACTGGTGGGTGCGCGGCCCCGACGGCTGGGTCCACCCGAGCAGATGTGGCCCCGACGAGGTTTCCCAGACGCTCGTCGACGGCACCCCCGTCGTACGGACGCGTCTCGACGTCGGCGGTGGTGGCGCGGTGCATCAGACCGTGTACGCGGCGACCAGCCCCGATCGTGTGGTGGTCGAGTTCCGCAACGAGACGGACGCTCCTGTGGCCCTCGCCCTCGTCGTGAGACCGGTGGACGTCGTCGG
Source organism: Acidimicrobiia bacterium (assembly GCA_019695375.1). GTDB lineage: Bacteria > Actinomycetota > Acidimicrobiia > UBA2766 > UBA2766 > JAIBAC01. The sequence goes on along the minus strand of JAIBAC010000062.1, from coordinate 134 downwards.
GGCCCGCCTGGTGCGCGCTGTGGCGGTGACCGACGCGACGATCGACGTCGACGGTGCCGCGTTCGCCTCCTTCCCCGACGCACCGCTGTCGACTGCATGCGGCCGCATCGACGACGGCGACCTCCACGCGCTGC
>JAIBAC010000320.1 GCA_019695375.1 Acidimicrobiia bacterium | reverse complement strand
CCCGCGTCGAGGGGACCGCCGACGGCGCTCGCCTTGGCCGAGCCGGTGGTGACAATCCCGACGTACGACGTGACCCGCCGACCGTCGAGCTGGTCCAGTTCTCTGCGATAGTTGGTCGCCGTGTTGTAGACGCCGGACAGCCCTGGAGCGTCAAAGGGCGTGCTCACGCCGGGCGGCAGCCCGTGCAGTGCGGCATCCAGGTTGGACACCTGCGACGTGGATTCCGCCGCGTGCGGGGTCGTCACGTCGGGACTCACCTGCCCGGGCAGCGCCCGCAGCACCGCGTCCAGGTCGCCGATCTGGCCTTCGGCGTCAGCGCCCTTGTTGGTCAGCCCGAGCAGCCCGAACTCGGCAATCGCCGCAGCGCTCGCCATGTCGCCGGAAGCGACACCCAGGTTCCCTGTAGCCACCGCCACGTCCTGCAACGAGACGGCAAGATCATCAGCCGTCGTCGCGGGATCATTCAGTGCGGTCTGCACGTCCTCGAACGCGGAACGCAGCGCACGCTCGGCTTCGGGCACCCGATAGACGCCGTCGAGGTAGGCGCGAGTGCGGTCGTCCAGAAAGTTGAGCGAGGAGGCGAAGCCGTCGGCCCCACTGGCAGCGTCGCGTCCGGCGTCCCCTGTGGCGTACAGGGCGGGGGGAAGGTCGCCAATGACGGTGCCCACACCCTGAATGAACTGGGGATCGCCGAGCTTGCCGGTGAACGCCTGACCGAGCCAGTACCCCGCGTCGTAGGCCCCGCCGACGAGGTCGGAAAGTCCACCAACAAGGTCGTTGACCACGGGAAGGACCACGCCGCCGATCTCCTCGGCGTTCTCACCCAGCTTCTCCTTGGTCCGATCCAGGGAACCGGCGAGCGTCTCGCCGTACGCGGCGGCCAGTCCATTGACCTTCTCCTCCACGACATCGAGGAGTTCGGCCTGTGCGCCCTCGAGGTCACCAGACTCTTGCAATGAGGAGATGACTTCTTGCTGCGCCTCGGTCAGTTGGATTCCAGCGCGGCGGAGGCGTCCGAAGCCCGCAGTCGGATCGTCGATGGCGCGGCCGAGGGTGCGGGCGGCACCGGCGACGTCACCGTTGAACGCGGGCGAGCGGGCCAGGTCTGCCGCGTCCCTGATGACCCGATCGAAGATGGGTTGCCCGGCGACGTTGCGGACGTTCTGGAACATCAGCACCATCGACTCGCCCGACATCACTGCCTCGTCGGAGAACCCGGCGGTCTGCTGGATATCGGTCGCAAGCGCCTGAAGGTGCGGGGACGTGACCCCAGCGTTCGCGCCGACGTTCGCGACCATCTGGTCAAGCTGCGCCAGGGTCGTCTCGGCATCGGCCGCCTCCGACACCGCGTAACCGAGCCCGAGACCCAGTGCTGCGATGCCGCCGGTGGCGGCGGTCATGGACGAGGCGCCGGCAATCCCCGCCGCCTCGGCGAAATCGCCCAACTGGCCGGGATCGCCCCCCGACCCTTCGAACAGACCGTTGATGGACTCGCCGAGACCACTGATCTGCTCCTGGGCCTGTTCGGTGTTGGCCTCCACGTTGATCTCAGCGGAGCCGCCTTCGATGCCGTCGATCTCAGCTTGAGCGTCCGACGTGTCGGCCACCGCCTCGATGTCCACCGTCTGGGTGTCGATGGCCGCGACGGCCGCGTCGACGTCCGACGCCAACGAATCCAGCTTCGCCTCGATGTCGACGTACGCAGTACCGGCACTAGCCATGCATCACCTCCCAGTCATCCGTTGGGCCAACCGCCGCCAGCCGCCCGGCTTCGGGGGCGGCGGCTTCCTTGCAAGCGCCTGCTGAAACGCCGACTCGGCGGGCAGTCCCGCCATCAGCGCCCACAAGCGCCGGCACCCGACCCGCTCCACCCACAACAGGCGGCGCAGGTCGAGGCCGTAGAACCGTTGGAAATCCGCCTCGAGCGGGTCCCAGTGCTCCGAGACGGTCGCTACGAGGCCGAGGATTTCCCCGGGCTCACGTTGTAGATCGCGACCAGCTCGGCGACGTCCTCGTGCGACGGGCGCATCGCGAAGAAGTCGTCGGCGTCCCCGTCGTCCACGAACAGCAGCCGGGTTGCTTCCACCCGACGGCCGGAGCGGTACACCTCGGCGTACTCGAACGGCACCTCCGCTACGAGCGCACGGCGCTTGCCTCCGAACACCACGCTGCGTTCCGGTGCCGTCTCCAACCGCTGAGCACGCAACGCGTCGAGGTCGACGACGTCACCCGGACGCGCAGAAGCCCCCGGCACAGAGCCGGGGGCCGTCTGCTCGCTCACGTGCCCACCAGGGCGAACTGCCCGATCTCCGGGTCGTTCGTCTGGAGGCCCCACGGGTTCTCCGTGCTGTCGTCGTCGAGGATGCTGATCTCGATCGGCAGCATCACCGGGTCCTCACGCACGAAGCTGAGCGACGCCGTGGCGACGTTCAGGCCCTTGCGGAAGATGAACCGGTACGTGTAGTCGCCGTCGTAGCCCTCCACGATGAACGCCCGCTCGTCACGGAACGACGCCGGGGGCGGCGTGTACGTGAAGTTCGGGTTCGAGCCGGTGATCGAACCGCCGCCGAGCGCGAGTCGCAGGGTGGCGTGGTTGATCTGGAGCAGCTCGCACTTGAAGTTCGACGGGGTGCCGGTCACGACCTGGCGGATGGGGTTGCGTGACTGCCACCCCTTGATCTCCTTCGTGTCGCGGCCGAAGCTGAACGTGACGCCGGCTTCACTGGTGTAGCCGAGCTCCACCCAGCCGTCGGTGCCGGCCGTGTCGACCGCGGTCGAGATGGTCGCGGGGACGGTGGAGACGCCGACGGTTCCGGCGTAGACGCGGCCGGA
>JAIBAC010000319.1 GCA_019695375.1 Acidimicrobiia bacterium | reverse complement strand
TCGCACGTGCTGAACGTCGTCGGCGCGCAGGCGGTGCAGCGCGTCGCCGAGCGGGCCGCCCACGGCCAGGCCGACGGCGCGGTGGCGGCGATGCTCAAGCTGCTGAAGGGCATGACCGAGGCGCGGCTGGCGACGATCGCGCTCGACCTGGTCGGCGCCGACGCCGTGGTCGACGGTGACCTGGACACGGGGGTCGACTTCCTCATGCGGCAGACGCGGGCCCTCGCGGGCGGCAGCAACGAGATGCAGCGGAACCTGATCGCCGAGCGGCTCCTCGGCATGCCGCGCGAGCACGCGCCCGACGCCGGCGTCCCGTTCGGCCAGGTCGCGGCGGGCCGCAGCACCACGGACGGGAGGCGGTCATGATCGACGTCGAGGAGTTCCGCCTGCAGGCACGCGCGTGGCTCGCGGAGAACATGCCGCGCCTCGAGAACGGGCTCGACCCGTTCGAGGCGATGAGCGACGACGAGGACGACCGCCACGCGAAGTCGCTGCAGCGCACGATGTACGAGGGCGGCTACGCCGGCATCGTGTTCCCGAAGGAGTACGGGGGCCAGGGCCTGACACCGGCGCACAACCGGGCGTGGACGGCGGAGTCGAAGGACTACCAGAGCCCGCACCGCTTCAACATGTCGACGGTCGCGATCATCGCCCCCGCCATCCTCGAGTTCGGCACCGAGGAGCAGAAGAAGCGGTGGTTGCCCGGGATCCTGAGCGGCGAGCACTTCTGGGCGCAGCTCCTTTCGGAGCCGAGCGGCGGGTCCGACCTCGCCGGCGCACTGACCCGCGCCGAGCAGGACGGCGACACGTGGGTGCTGAACGGGTCGAAGGTGTGGACCACGGGCGGGCACCTCCGCGACATGGGCTTCTGCCTCGCTCGTACCGACTGGAACGTGCCGAAGCACAAAGGGCTCTCGTTCTTCATCGTCGACCTGCACGCGCCCGGCGTCGAGATCCAGAAGATCACGCAGTCGAACGGGAACGCCGAGTTCTGCCAGGAGTACTTCAACGACGTCGTGCTCCCCGCCGACGCCCTGGTCGGCGAGCCGGGACAGGGTTGGGCGATCGCCCAGCGCGTGCTGTTCTTCGAGCGCAGCGCGATCGGCGGGTCGACGATCTACGCCGGCCGCATCACCGGGCGAAAGGCCGGGGGCGGCTCGACGCGCCGGCAGCGCAACCTCGTGAACCTCACCCGGTCGCGTGGCACGAACCAGGAGCCGCAGACCCGCAAGCTCGTCGCCGAGGCGCACGTGCTGACGACCGTCCGCACCCACCTGATCACGCGGATCAACGCCGGCACGCGGACGGGAGCGCTCACGCCGCAGACCGCGGCGGTGTTGAAGATGTTCACGTCGGAGACGTCGGCGCGCATCGCCTCGATCGGGTACGAGCTCGCCGGGCCGGAGGCGGTCGTCGGCGACGACGCTGCGCTCGGCGCGCTGAGCTTTGGGCCCGAGTACCTCGTCCGCCAGTCGCGCTGCATCGCCGGCGGGTCCAGCGAGATCCAGCGCAACACCATCGGCGAGCGCGTGCTGGGGATGCCCAGAGAACGCTCCGACGACAGCGACCGCCCGTTCGGCGAGGTCCGCCGCGGCCGCCAGGCCTAGGCGCCCACTCCCCAGGCCGTCAGCAGCTCGTCTGCCGTGGTGAGGCGGGCGATCATGGCGTACGTGTGCTCGAGGGCGAGCTGCGCGTACTCCTTCGGCACGCCCGCCACCGCGTCGGTCGGCACGTACACCTCGTAGGCACGGTTCGCCGCCTCGATGGCGAGCCCCATCACGCCGACGTTGAGGGAGACGCCGGCGACCACGACCGTCTGCACGCTGCAGTTGCGCAGGATGATGTCGAGGCCGGTGTCGGTCATCGCCGCGCTGGCGTCGATGCGGCGCAGGACGAGGTCGCGCTCGTCGACGCGGATCTCGGGCACGACGTCGAACCCCTCGGGGTCGTAGACGTTGCGCCCCTGCTCGGCGAACTTCTTCGCCCGGGCCGCGAAGCGGGTGTTCGTGTTCGACCCCTTCATGTCCGGGCGCCGGTGGACGAGGCAGTGGACGACCTGGACGCCCGCCCGGCGGGCGCCCTCGGCCAGCCGGTCGAGCGTGGCGAGCACGCCGGCGGCCGCCTCGCGCAGGGCCGGCAGCGACGTGCGGTCGCCGACGACCATCCGCTGGCACTCGTTGATCACGAGCGCGGTGTGGGCAGGCGCGACACGGTCCGGGTCGATCGGCATGCCCGAACGGTAGCGATACCGTGGCGGCGTGTTCCGGCACCTGCGGTTCCAGGGGAAGTGGCTGGCGCTCGGCCGGGTCGGCGCGTTCGCCGTCATGTGCGGGATCCTGACGCGCTTCTTCCTCCACCTCCGCCACCACTGGCTGCCGCCGGCGACGACAGAGCCGGCGCAGCCGGCCCCGTCCTGGCCTCCGATCGAACCCGCGGAGACCGAGCCCTCGCGCTGACTACAGCTCGTCGATGGTGTTGACCGCGGTCATGCCGGGCACCGAGCGCAGCTGCTCGACCGCCGCCTCCGGGACCGCCGAGTCGGTCGACACGACCATCAGGGCCGAGCCGCCGCCACGGGCGCGGCCGAGGGCCATGTCCGCGACGTTCACCTTGTGCTCGGCCAGCGTCATGCCGAGGGCGCCGATCATGCCGGGGCGGTCGTCGTTGCGCACCACCAGCACCTGCCCCGCCGGCAGCACCTCGACGTCGTGGTCGTCGACCATCACGAGCCGCGGCTCGCTGCGAACGCCACCGAGCGTGCCGGCCAGCGAGTGCCCGCAGGCGCTGCGGACGGTGATCAGGCTCACGTAGTCGTGCGACACCGTCGTCTTCGACT
>JAIBAC010000061.1 GCA_019695375.1 Acidimicrobiia bacterium | reverse complement strand
ATGCGATCGTGATCGCGCTGGTCGCCGCCCCAGGCGCCGAGGCCGGCTGCTTCGCTGCCGGCGCTTTCGCGGCGTTCGGTCCCGCCGCCGTGATCGCGTTCGCGGCGACGGCGGCCGTGTGCGATGCCCGTTCCCTGCGTCTCCTGCAGATGCTCGTCGGGCGCGGGGTGGCGTGGCGCAGCGCCGTCTCGATGCTGCCCGTCGTGTACGCGGGCGCCGTCTGGAGCGGGGTGCTGCTGCGATGACGGTGCCGCACGCGCCCGGGCCCGACCGTGACGAGATGGCGCTCGACGCCTTCTTCGACCAGGGCGACGCCGACGCGGTCGCCGACGCCGACCTCGATGCCGTTCTCGGGCGCCCGGGCGAGCTCGAGCACGACCAGTTCAGCGGTCCGCGCTTCCTGCGGGTCGTGGTCGTCGCCGTATGGGGTGTGGCGCTGCTGCTCGCCGCCACTGTCGCATGGGGGCACACCCGCTTCGCGGCGCCGGGAGCGCCGCGGTGGGCGATCGCGGCCGGCGGTGCCGTCTGCGTCGGAGTGGCCGCGTGGCTCGCGACGGCTGTGCGCGTCCCCTACATGCCGCCCGCGGGAGAGGACCCCGAGTTCGTCGAGCTGCGGGCTGGCTTCCGCGAGCGCTTCGTCGTCGGCCCTGCGGACGTCACGTGGGCGCTCGTGGCGCTGTCGCCGCTCATGGTGCTCGTGTTCACCTGAGCACGCGTCTCAGCCGCCGGTGACGGACATGTCCCCGGCCGCCGGTGGCGCCGGGCCCGAGCCGGCCGAGGGGCCGCCGCCGTGAACCTCGAGGTCGAACGCGACGAGGTCCGCCGCTGCCGGGATGTCGTCGACACGCAAGTGGAGGTCGGCCGGCCGGATCGCGGCGCCGGGCCCGAGCATGAGACCGCGTGCGCTCACGTGGGCGGCGTGCAGCGCGCTCGCCTGCTGGCGTCCGTCGACGAAGGCGACGAAGTGCTGTGCAGCGGAGTCGAGGCGCACGATCCCGAACGAGAACCATCCCAGGAACGTCACCCACTGCGAGCGCAGGGTCCACCCGTCAGCGGTGGTGACCGTCCCCGAGAAGCCGAGCAGGTCGTAGACAGCGGGGTCGTCGGGTGCCGCGTCCCACGCATCGGTGATGCCGTCGTCGTCGAGGTCGCCGTCGTCGGCCGGGGCGTACGCGATCGCGGCTGCCGCGTCGGCGCGGCCGTGGCCGGTCTCGCGGTCCTTGCCCGCTGCGGCCACGTCGGTCGCGGTGTTCAGCAACGCCGCCCGCGTCCTACCGGCGCTCCAGTCGGGATGTGCGGAACGGACGAGCGCCGCGATCCCGGCGACGTGGGGGGTCGCCATGGACGTCCCGCTGTAGTAGGCGTACGCGTTCTCCTCACCGCCGGCGGCGCCCGGCGCGACGCTCGACAGGATCGCGGTCCCCGGGGCGGCGATGTCGACCTGGTCGTTGATCTGGCTGAACCAGGCACGGTCGCCGGTGCCGGTCACGAGGGCGCCGACCGACAGCACACCGTTGAACGAAGCCGGGTAGGAGTAGGCGCCGTTGGCGGCGTTTCCGGCCGCGGCGACGACGACGACGTCGTGGGCGAGTGCGTAGTCGACGGCCTCGCGGTAGGCCGGCAGCGCCACAGGTCCGCCGAGGCTGAAGTTGACGACCTTGGCGCCGTCGTCTGTCGCGTCGACGATGCCCGCGACGACGTCACCCAGCCAGCACAGGCGTCCCTGGCACGCCTTGTAGACGTAGACGGGCGACGTCGGCGAGATCCCGGCGATGCCCGCACCGTTGTCGGCGTCGGCGGCGGCGATCCCGGCGACGTGTGTGCCGTGCGCGATGTCGTCACGGCTGTGGCAGTCGACCGGGTCGAAGAGCAGGTTCGGCGCGTAGCTGACGCAGACGGGCACCTTCGCCGCGAACGGCTGGAACTCGACGTGGTCGGCGTCGATCCCGCTGTCGACCACCGCGATCGGGGCGCCGTCGAAGGGTCCCGCAGGCTCGAACCCGCCGGCGCCGGGATAGGTGTCCCATGCCTCTTGCACGTGGGAGTCCACCAGCGACTGCTGCTCGTCCAGATACGGGTCGTCGGGAACGGCGTCGAGCGTCAGGACGACGTCGTCGAAGACCCCCTCGACCACGGCGCTCCGCTCGAGGAGCCAGCGCTGGAGCGGATCGGCGACGACGGTCGCCTGCCGCACCTGCGGGAGCTCGGTGACGACGTTGCCCCGCGACTCGCTGAGGCCGAGGAGGACGAGCGTGGCGTGCTGGGCCGGCGCCGCCGTTCCCTCGCGGAACAGCACGATCGCACGTGCCGTCCGCGTTGGAGCCGCCGGCGCCGGCGTCGCGGCGGCGACACCGGCGACACCGCACACGAGCACAGCCAGCGACACGACGGCGAGCAGCCTCGGCTTCGCGGTGACAGGCCTCGTCCCCACTTGCGCACCCCCTCTGGACCGACACCGACTTCGTTCAGCGTGACAGCGGCTCCTGCCCCGACGCCGTGTCGACGAAGAGCACAGGCGCATCCGACGGATGCTCGCGCGCGGCGTCCAGCGCCGCGGTGAGCGCCTTCGACGTGTAGGTCTGCTCCGCCGGGAGGCCGAGACGCTGCGCCGACTGCAGCGCCGCGACCGACTCGGGGGTCTGGACCCCGTACCCGGCGCCCATGTATCCGTCCACGATCTCGACCGTCTCGAGCGCCGATCCGACCCGGGCACCCGCGAGCGCCAGCAGCGCACGTGTGCCGGCCTCCATCACGGCGAGCACCGTCCTGTTGTTGACGAGGGCATCGGTGACCCGCACGGCCCGCACCTTGGTCTCGACACCACCCATCGCGAGCCCGAGTGCGAGTCCCACGGCGGTGCCGCCGCTGCCGAGCGCGACGTAGACGGCGCGGGGAGGCGGGCAGTCGCCGGCGTCGACGGCCGCCGCGATCTCGAGTCCGCAGTCGACGTAGCCGAGGATCCCCGCAGGCGTGGACCCACCCGGGTAGATCGGCCAGGGCCGCCGGCCGCGGCGTAGGGCGTCGATGGTCGCGGCGATCATCGCAAGGGGGTAGGCAGACGTCGACGCCGCGTACGTGGTGGCGACGTCGTAGGCGCGCAGGAGGCTGCGGAGTCGTGCCGCAGCGGGGTTCGGCGGTTGCGCGAACAGGGCCACCTCGGTCTCGAGGCCGAGCAGTCGCGCGTAGAGCACCGTCGCGGCCACGTGGTGGCTGGCGGTGCCGCCACCGGTGACGACGACCGCCTCGTGGCGGGCCGGCTGGGCGAGGAGGTACTCGAGCTTGCGGACCTTGTTGCCGCCGTAGAGCGACGACGTCGCGTCGTCGCGCTTGACCCAGATGCCGGTACCCGCGATGCCGAGGTCCTCGACGGGTGTCGGGAGCCCGTCGGCGAGGTGACGGAAGTGCACCACGTCGCAGAGGCCGGGAACCGCGGCGTGCAGTGCGCGCTCGCCGTGATGGGTGGCGAGACGGCGGCGGTGCTCGCGCAGGCGCGCCTCGATGCGGCGCCGCAGCTCCAACGGCGACTCGTCGGCGACGGGCGGGAGCGGAGGCTGCTCGGGAGCGGGTTCCCAGTCGGCGTCTCCGTCGGGGAGGAGGCCGGACGGGGGATCGACGGTGAGCGCCACGGCCTTCGAGCGTACCGCCGCGGTCACCGCAGCACGGAATCGGCGCCGGCACGCCGTGGCGCGACCACGGTGACGCCAACAGGTAACTTGGTACCGGGTTTCGCCGATCTGCCCATTCGGGGGACGGTTGAGGGGGAAGGTGGCGTGACCGACCGAACAGAGATGGGCGTGGTGGCCGATGCCGCGGAGGCGCTGGCAGCGCTCGAGGTGACCACCACGGACGCGAGAGGCGGTGACGCCCCGCCGCGCCGCGACACCTCGTGGGTCTGGCCCCTGATGGTGCTCGCCACCCTCGGCGCAGGAATCGGGTTCGGAATCGCCGGTGCAGGCACGGGCGGCACACCCGGCCGCGGCTGGTGGGCGGTGCTGTCGCTGACGGGCATCGCAGCGTGCGCGCTGGGCAGCTGGGTCGTGGCGTCCGCGGGGGTCGTGCGCGACGGGCGCGCCGTCGTCATCGGCGCGGCGGCGGTCTTCGCGAGCGGAGTCGTGCTGATCGCGGCGCTTCCACGTGCCATCGACGGCATCGATCAAGGCCTCGCCACGATCTCGCTCGCCCCGTTGTGCCTCGCCGTCGGCCTCGGCTTCTCCCTCGCGTCCAACCCTCTCTCACGCGTGGTGAGCATCGCCGCGCGGCGCAGCCAGGTCGTCCTCGGGATCGCGGTCGTACCGGCGCTGACGGCGATCGTGGTCGCCGTCCTCGACGTCCACCCCGGCGACGCGCCCGGCCGCCTCGTCGTCGGCCTCCTCGGGGGCGGCGTGGCCGCGATCGGCGCCGTGGTCGCCGCCGTCGAGTCCCGGCGTGCCCCGCGTCTCTACATCCCGGCGGGCCTCGGTCTCGGCCTCTGCGCCGGAGGCGGGCTCGCAGCGGCGTTCGCCGCGGTCGGCTCCGGCGGCGCATGGGCCGCCGGTGTGCTCGTGACGGTCGCCGCCGGCGTCGCGTGCGGCGGCGTGCTGTCGGGCTACTCGCGGGGGCGGCGTGTGGCGGTCGCGGTCGAGAGCATCATCGAATGGGCGCCCCGCGACGACCTCGCCGACCACCTCGGCGAGGCGGCCGACACGCTCGTGGAGGCTGCCGGGCTCGGTCCCGGCGACACCGCCGAGCACACCAACCGCGTGATCGCTCACGCGTTGGGGATCGCACGCGAGCTCGACCTGCCGCCCGCGCGGCTGCGCGTGATCAGCCTCGGCGCGCTGTTCCACGACGTCGGCAAGATCGCGATCCCCGACGAGGTCCTCAACAAGCCCGGCAGCCTCACCGAGTCCGAACGCCAGATGGTGGAGCACCACTCGCTGGCGGGCTACCAACTTGCATCACGCCTCAACGTCCTGTGGGAGGCGGCGCTCGCCATCCGTCACCACCACGAATGGGTCGACGGCTCCGGCTACCCCGACGGCCTGCGCGGGGACCAGATCCCGATCGAAGCGCGCATCATCGCCGTGTGCGACATGTTCGACGCGCTCACGACCGCACGGCCCTACCGCGAAGCGATGTCGCCCGACGACGCCCTCGTCATGATGCGCGCGGAGGCGGGCACGCACCTCGACCGCGACTGCTTCGACGCGTTCGAGCGGATGCTGGGCCGGCGCAGCGGCAACGTCGTGAGCCTGCCGGTACGCGATTGAGCGATCCCGGAGGGGGCGGGGTAGCCTGACCGACCGCCGCTCGTGGGACGTGTCACTTCCGTCTGCCACCGCTGCGGCACCGCGTTCCGACCCAGGAGAACCCCGATGGCTCTCGGCTCCCCCCGCCGCTCGTGCCTGTCCGTGCCCGGCTCCAGCGAGAAGATGCTCGCCAAGGCACCGACGCTGGCGCAGGACCAGTCCTTCCTCGACCTCGAGGACTCCGTCGCGCCGCTGGAGAAGGTCGCGTCACGCGACCTCGTCGTGAAGGCGCTGAACGAGCAGGACTGGAGCGGCAAGACCATCGGCGTGCGCGTCAACGCGTGGGACACGCAGTGGACCGTCAAGGACGTGATCGCCGTCGTCGAGGGCGCCGGCGAGAAGCTCGACTTCATCATGCTGCCCAAGGTGCAGGACCGGTCCGAGGTCCAGGCGCTCGACCTGCTCCTCACCCAGCTCGAGAAGGGACTCGGGCTCACGCGCCGCATCGGGATCGAGGCCCAGATCGAGAACCCCAAGGGCCTCGTCGACGTCGACAACATCGCGTCGGCCAGTGACCGCCTCGAGACGATCATCTTCGGTCCCGGCGACTTCGCGGCGGCGGCCGGCATGCCGAGCCTCACCGTCGGTGCCGTCCAGGACGACTACCCCGGAGACCACTGGCACTACGTGCTGATGCGGATCCTGATGGCCGCGCGTGCCAACGGCCTCCAGGCGATCGACGGTCCCTACGCGCAGATCCGCGACATCGACGGCTTCCGCGAGGTCTGCACGCGCTCCAAGGTGCTCGGCTACGACGGCAAGTGGGCGCTCAACCCCGCCCAGATCGAGGTCCTGAACGAGGTCTTCCTGCCGTCCCAGGACGAGTACGACCGTGCCGAGGCGATCCTCGACGCGTACAAGCAGGCGACCGACGTCGACCGCACGGGCGCGGTGATGTTCGGCGACGAGATGATCGACGAGGCGAGCCGCAAGATGGCCGTGCAGGTGGCCGAGAAGGGCCGTGCCGCGGGCATGAAGCGCTCGGAGGGCTGAGATGTCCGGCGTTGAGCACCTGAGCGCCGCGCAGGCGGCGGTCGCCTCAGCCCAGGACCTGCTCGACACGGCGGTCGCAGCGCTGGCGCAGCAGTCGGAGTCGGGCGGCAAGCTCGTCCTCGACCTCATGGACGAGCACCAGATCGCCTGCTACGACCTCGCCTACGCGGCGTCGGCCGTCGACGGCGCGCGGCGCGTCCTCGACGCCTACGCGCCGCTCGGTGAGACCGAGGCGCTGCTCGCCGTCGCCAACGCTGCCGACGTCGTCGCCGACCTGCGTGCCCGCGTCGACGGGCGCCTGCCCGAGTGGGGGATCGACCGCGGCGCCTACGACTCCACCGCCGGCGCGCCGGCGGTGACCGACTTCCTCGACGCGGCCCGTTCCGCGGCGACGGTCGACGCGGTCGCCGCGGCCGTTTGCGACGTCGACGGGGTTCCGGGAGGGCCGTCGCACCTCGACGACGACCTCGCGATGATGGCGGAGTCGTTCACGCAGTTCGGCGAGGACAAGATCCGTCCCGTCGCCGAGGAGGTGCACCGCAGCAACGGCGACGTGCCCGAGTCGATAATCGCGGGCGTCGCCGAACTGGGCTGTTTCGGCCTCTCGATCCCCGAGGAGTACGGAGGGCTGGCGTCGGCCGACATCGACCACACGATCGCGATGGTCGTCGCGACGGAGATGCTGTCGTGGGCGAGCCTCGGCCTCGGCGGTGCACTGATCACCCGACCGGAGATCCTGTCGAAGGCGATCGTGGGGTGGGGCACCGAGGAGCAGAAGCACCGCTGGCTGCCGGGCATCGCCGCCGGCGAGCACATGGTCGGTGTCGCGGTCACCGAGCCCGACTTCGGTTCCGATGTCGCCAACCTGAAGGTCCGTGCCGTCGAGTGCGAAGGCGGATACCTCGTCAACGGCGTCAAGACCTGGTGCACGTTCGCCGGACGCGCCGACCTGCTCATGCTGCTGGCACGCACCGGGACGCCCGAGGACGGGCACCGCGGGCTGTCGCTGTTCGTCGTTCCCAAGTCCCCCCACGCGGGCCACCACTTCGAGGAGACCCGCGAGTCGGCGCTGGGGACCTCGAGGATGGAGGGCCGTGCCATCGACACGCTCGGCTACCGCGGCATGCACTCCTTCGAGGTGAGCTTCGACAACTGGTTCGTGCCCGCCGCCGACCTCGTGGGCGGCGACGCCGGTGCCGGCAAGGGCTTCTACATGCAGATGGACGCGTTCGCGAACGGCCGTGTCCAGACTGCCGCACGTGCCGTCGGGCTCATGCAGGCCGCGTTCGAGAAGGCACGCGACTACGCCAGGGACAGGGTCGTGTTCGGCAAGCCGGTCTACGACTACCAGCTGACGCGCTGGAAGCTGGCCCGCATGGCGTGGATGATCCAGGCGTGCCGTCAGTACACCTACCAGGTCGCGGCGATGTTGAGCAGCGGCGAGGGTCAGCTCGAAGCGTCGATGGTCAAGATGTACGCGTGCCGCTGCGCCGAGTGGGTCACCCGCGAGGCCATGCAGATCCACGGCGGCATGGGATACGCCGAGGAGTACGACGTGAGCCGCTACTTCGTCGATGCCCGCGTGCTCACGATCTTCGAGGGCGCCGAGGAGACCCTCGCGCTGCGGGTGATCATCCGCCGCCTCCTCGAACAGGCCCTCGCCGCCTGAGGCCCTTCCGCGTGTCGCGTTGTAGCGTACGACCCCCGATCTCGAGGAGGCCGAGATGACAGACGCCGAGCCCTACCTGCCACTGCCCGACGACGCCGACAAGGGGACCGCCGGGCGCTTCGGGCGCTACTTCGAGGACTTCGAGGTCGGCGACCTCTACCACCACTGGCCCGGCAAGACCATCACCGAGTCCGACGACCACCTCTTCTGCCTCATCACGATGAACCACCATCCGTTGCACCTCGACCTGAACTACGCCGAGCACGCCACGCAGTTCGGCAAGAACGTCGTGGTCGGCAACCTCGTCTACTCGGTCGTGCTCGGCATGAGCGTTCCCGACGTGAGCGGCAAAGCGATCGCCAACCTCGAGATCGAGAACCTGAGGCACGCCAAGCCGACGTTCCACGGCGACACGATCTACGCCCAGACCGAGGTGCTCGAGAAGACACCGTCGAGGTCCAAGGACGACCGCGGTGTCGTCAAGGTCCGCACGGTGGGGATCAACCAGCGCGGCGAGGAGGTCTGCGAGTTCGTACGCAAGGTCCTCGTGCCCAAGCGCACCCCCGGTTAGCTCACGCGGCAGGCCACGTGGCCGCGCCGATGCCCGTCGCGAGGCGGTCGAGCTCGGCCGCGACCGCGAGGACCGTGGGCGTCGGGCGCCCCACGGGGTCGGTCACGTCCCAGGAGTCCGGTGCCGCCATCACGGTGCGCACGTCACGTCCGCTGCCGCCGCGGACGCGTCCGACGAACGCGTCGAGGTCCTCGTCCTGAGTGCGCGGCGCCGACACCGACAGCAGCTGCGCGAACTCGACGTACGTGAACGTCCGCGCGAGCGCCTCGTGACGGAGCGCCCAGACCTCGGCGACGTGGTTGCGCTCGGCGCCGAGGATCAGGTGCGACGCGTCGATCAGGTCGCGGTCGAGCCGTCGTGACCTGTGGCCGCTGAGGTCGAAGCCGAAGCGCGCCGCGGCCGTGAACGCCTCCCGAGCCGGTGGTGCTCCCGCTTCCAGCAAGCCGGCAGACGACACCACCACGTGAGCCGACCAGCCGGACGTGGCGAGATAGCGGTCCAACAACGCGGTGAACAGCACCGACCGGATCCGGTTCGCCGTGCAGAGCACTAGGACGCGGTCTGTCACGGCGCCACAGCGGCATGCTCGTGCTCCGCCACAGCGGGGTCGTCGTCCGCGGGCCGGCCGATGTGGGTGGACGCGCCCATCAACAAGCCGATCAGAGCGAAGGCCGTGACGGCGATGATCGGCGTCGGGAGCGTGAAGTCCACGAGCCCGTGGCCGACGAGCGTGAGCAACGCCGCCGCGACGCCACCCGCCACACTCGCCTGCGAGCCGTCCCCGAGATGGTGGGTGCAGCGCCAGCCGAGCCGCGCGAGCGAGATCGTGAACCCGACGACGACGGCCACCGCGACGAGGCCGGCCTCCGCCCCGATCGTGAGCAGGGCGTTGTGGGCGTGATCGGCCTCGACCGTTCGCGCGCGGGACACCGCCTTCGCGGACGCCGTCGGGAACGCTCCCGGACCGAAGCCGAAAGCAGGACGCGCCTGGATCTCGCGGGCGGCCTCGGCGAAGATCGCGGGCCGGTCGTCGTAGGGGTTGTCGGCGGGGTCACGAAGGGTCTGGATGCGGTCCTTGACCGCGGCGACCTGGGTCGTGTCCGGCGACGCGACCGCGGCCGCGACGGCGGCTGCGAGGATCACGACCGCGAGCACCAGGTGCCGGCGCGCGGTCGGCACGAGGATCGCGAAGCCGACGAGACCGAGACCGGCGCCGATCCACGCCCCGCGTGAAAGCGACGCCACGAGCCCGCCGAGGCCGAGCAGCACGAGCACGGTGGCCGCGGCGCGGCCGCGCCGTGATCGGGCAGAGAACGCGAGCCCGATCGCGGCGAGCAGCGCCATCGCCGCGAAGCTGCCCATCTGGTTCGGCTGGCTGAACACGCCTGTGGCGCGCCCCTGCACTGCGTTGCCGCCGCGGACCGCCTGGAGCTGGGTGAAAGCGGTCATCCCGTAGGCGCACATCGCGGCGGCGACGGTGCAGAAGACGGCGACGAGGCGCTGCACGTCGCGGCTGCCGTCGCACGAGCTCACGACCGTCACCGCGAAAAGGACTCCGCTCGCGAGGAGCACGAGCTCGTAGGTGGCGGCGCCCGCGTCGAGCGCGCCCGCGGCCGACACGACGTAAGCGGCGACGATGCCGACGAGCCACCAGTGCTGTGGTGTCCACACGATCACGGTGCGTCGCAGGCCGGCCCTCACGACGACCATCAGCGCGAACGCGCAGAAGGCCGCGAGCTCGATGAGGCGGAGCCCGCCGGGAAGGCGCACGTCGCCTGCGGGCAGGCACGCGACGACGAGCGCCGCGGGGAGCAGCGGGTACCGGAACGACGCCACCGCGATGGCGACGAGCACCGCGCCGGCGAGCATGAAGGCGGCGCCGTAGCTGACGCCCACCATCGCGAACACGATCCCGGCCGCGAAGGACCACAAGACGAGGGCGGCGCCGATCAGGATCGAGGGCACGCGGCGCGTCAGGTGTGTGGGCGGCGTCATCGCAGGGCCGGTCTGGGAGGGGGCGCAGCGACGTTACCATGAGCGCCACCCTGCCCTGACCGGAGCCCCGTGCGACCCATCTCCACGACAGAGCCCTTGCCACCAACGGATGTGGGCGCCGCCGACGAGCTCGAGGTGCTGCACCATCGAGGAGACGCGGCGCTCGACGCGGCGTTCGCTGCCCACGACGCGCTGGCCGCTGCAGAGTCGGCACCGGTCTACGCCCGCGGGGAGTGGTTGCGGATCTGGCGCGCGGCGAACCCGCAGTGGGAGCCGTTCGCGGTCGAGGTCCGCGCTGCCGGCGGTCCGCGGGCGGTTGCGCTCCTCGCCCGGAGGCGGCGCCGCGGCTCCACCGAGGTCGTGCTGATGGGGGCCGGTGACTGCGACGTCGCCAGCGTCCCGGCTGCGGACGACGCTGCAGCGGCTGTCCTCGCGGGAGCCGTGGCGGCGGAGCTCACTGCGATCAAGGGGCGGTGGCGCGCCGTCTTCGACCAGATGCCCGCGGGTGCGGCTGTGGCCCGCGCGCTCGCGGCGACGCTCACGTGCGCGAGGGTCGTCGACGGTGATCCTGTTCCCTTCACCGAGCTGTCCGGCGGCCGCGAGGCGTCGTCGTACCTGAGCCGGCGCTTCCGCAAGGAGACGCGCAGAAGGAGGCGCCGTCTCGAGGAGGAGCACGCGGTCACGGTCGAGTTCGTGTCCGACCCCGCCGCGATCGCAGCGGCGGCAGCGGCGATCACCGGTCTGCGCCGGAGGCGCGACCACGATCTCTCACGGCCGTCGACGCTCGACACCGAGGCAGGCTCGGCCTTCTGGCACGGCGTCGTCGACCACTTCGCCGCGTCTGGACGTCTCGAACTGGCGTTGCTGCGCGCCGGAGGCGAGCTGGCGGCCTACGTCATCTCGATCGTCGACGCCCGTGACGACGGCAGCGTCGCCTACCGCGGCTGGGACGGCCGCATAGCGACGCAGTTCTCGCGGTTCGCACCCGGGCAGATCCTCGACGTCGCCGTCTTCGAGCACTGCCTCGCGCGCCCCGACGTGTCGATCGTGGACTACGGCCGCGGTGACCAGCAGCAGAAGACGCACTACGCGAACTCCGCGTACGAGACCGTGGCGCTGCATGTGTGGTCGTCGTCGTGGTTGCGCCGCTACGACGCCGCCGTCGATGCCGCCGTCGCCGCGCTGCGGGACTTCAAGGAGTCGCATCCGGGCCTCGAACGCCGCTGGCGCACGCTCAAGCGCACCGCCCTCCGCGCCGGTTCCCGTTGAGGCAGGCACCCGGTCTCAGGGCGCCGGCTCGATGTTCTGGTTCATGTGGAACAGGTTGGCCGGGTCGTACTGCTTCTTGACCTGCGTGAGCCGGTCGTAGTTGCCCCTGTAGTTGTCGCGGATGCGGTCCTGGTCGTCACCGGACATGAAGTTGACGTAGCCGCCCCGCTCGGAGTGCGGTGCGATCGCTGCGTAGTAGTCCTTGACCCACTTGATGTTCGCGTCGTTGTCAGCGGGATCGGGCCACATGCCGGCGATCACCGTCGCGAAACGGGCGTCCCTGTACGCGAACGCCGTGGCGCTCGCAGGAACCCGGCTCGCTGCTCCGTTGATCGGGTAGATGTGCACCGTCGAGTTGACGGCGGGCACACCGGGGCCGTGCGCGGCGTGGGCGTCGATGGCGGCGTCGGTCAGGTCGGTGGCGAACGACGCCTTCCAGTAGTGCTGCAGCCCCGGCGGGACGAGGTCGTCGAACATCGAGTTGAGGATGGGGTACGGCATCGGTGTCGTCATCTCGCCCACGCGTGGCGCCACGTCGCGCATCGGCGCCAGGGCTGCGTCGCCGCGCTCGAGCTCGCCCGCCCAGCACGCGACCATCACGCAGAACGGCTTGCCGTGCTCGCTCTCGGGCACGAACGGCAGTGGCGGTGCGATCTGGAACGCGGGGAACATGCCGAGGGCCTCCGGCGCGTCGACCACGAAGCCGCGGTAGAACTCGAGCACGTCGTGGACGTGGTCGAGTGCGTAGAAGAAGGCGCCCGCGTAGACGTCCTTCACCTCGTGCAGGGCGAACTCGAACGACGTCACGACGCCGAAGTTCCCGCTGCCTCCGCGCAGCGCCCAGAAGAGGTCCTCGTTCTCCTTCTCGCTCGCGACGACGACGCGGCCGTCGGCGGTGACCACGTCAGCGGAGAGCAGGTTGTCGCACGAGAGCCCGAGACCGCGGGTCAGGTAGCCGATGCCGCCGCCGAGGGTGAGCCCGCCGACGCCCGTCGTCGAGATGATCCCACCCGTGGTGGCGAGGCCGTAGGGGTAGGTGGCGTGGTTGAAGTCGCCCCAGGTGCAGCCGCCCTCGGCGCGGATCGTGTGGGTGTGGGGGTCGACACGAGTGCCCTTCATCGGTGACAGGTCGACGACGACGCCGCCGTCGTTCGTGCCGAAGCCGGGGACGCTGTGGGACCCACCGCGCACGGACAGGTCGAGGTCGTTGTCGCGGGCGTAGTCGACGGCGGCCATCACGTCGCCGGTGTCGACGCACTCGACGACGACCTCCGGGTGCCGGTCGATCATCGCGTTGTAGACGCGGCGGGCTTCGTCGTATGCGGCGTCACCGCGCGTGATCACGCGTCCGCGTGCGCGCTCGCGCAGTGACTCCATGGTCGTCTGGGGCATCGGCGGCACCTCCGCGTCGGGGTCACCCCACGTTCGCGCCGCCCGCTTCGAGACGCAAGCCCGGCCGGCTGGTGTGGGTGCGCTAGATGTGCTGCGCCACCCGCCGCACCGTGCGCCGCAGCACAGACGCGCGATCGGCGAGGCGCCACAGACGCCGGTAGCCCGGGAACAGCTTCAGCCGGAACGTCGCGGCGTTGTCGGTCGCGTTCACGTCGACGCGGGAGATCGCGAAGCGGCCGGCGTCGTCGTGCACGCTGAAGGCCACCTCGAAGCCCGCGCGCCGCACGGCGTCGAGGGCGCGCTGGTCGAAACGGCCCTCCGGATACGCGAACGTGCGCGGCGGCGTGCCGGTCAGGTCCGCGAGCGCCTCGCGCGCCTCGACGGTGTTGCGACGCAGCTCGGCGTCGCTCATACCGACCATGACCGCGTGGTCCCACCCGTGGCACCCGATCTCGATCCCGAACGCCGGCATGCGGGCGAGCGTGCCGGCGTCCATGATCGCCTCGTCGGCGAACTCGTCCATCCACGCGGATGTCGTCCCAACCCGGCCGGGAGGCACGAACAGCAGTGCCGGCACGCCGGCCGCGGCCAGCATCGGGGCGGCGATGTCGGCGACTGACTGGTACCCGTCGTCGATCGTCACGAGCATGCGCCGCGGTCTGCGCGGTCGCGCCACCGCGTCGAGGTATCCGTCGAGGTCGACGGCGACGTGCTCGCCGCGGCCGAGCACGCCGAGCTGCTGTGCGAGACGCTCGCGCGTCACCACGAGGCTGAAGGGATCGTGGTCGGGGGCGGCCTCGGCGAAGCCGTGGTACATGAGCACGACAGGGTCGTGCAGGATCCTCATCGCGCTGTCGTCTCCAGTGGTGCGGGAGGCGTTCGCCTCCACCAGATGGCGGTCGGGGCGTGGTCCGCGCCGTTGTCCGGGGGCCCTCTCGCGCGGGCCTACGATTGCTGCGGTGCGGGACCCGCAGACGGCGACCCGCCGCAGCCGCCTCACCGTAGCCCAGTCCAGAACCCACTCGGAGCAGTCGCGTGCAAACCAAGGTGGAACGCAGCGGGATCCGCGGCCTCGCCGACGCCGTCGTGCGCCGGTGGTGGCTCGCGCTCTGCGTCGCAGTCCCGCTCTTCGCAGGGGTGGTCGTCTACACCGAGGCGCTGCCCGCACAGTACGAGGCGACCTCGATCGTGAGCTTCAGCCCCCGCGCCGCCGCCGACGTGGGCGCCGACGTGATCCGCCTCACGCTCCCGCGCTACACGGTGTTCGCGACATCGCCGCAGGTCCTCACAGAGGTTGCTGCCACGACCGGTGTCGACGAGGCCGACGTCAAGGGCGCCCTCGACGCCAAGATCCAGACCGACACGGCGAACATCGCGATCT
>JAIBAC010000318.1 GCA_019695375.1 Acidimicrobiia bacterium | reverse complement strand
CGTTCGATGTTCTGGCGGCGCTCATTCGCGTGGATCGCTCCCCAAGCCTGGCGCTGGCGGCGCGGAGTCTCGCGGCGGCTGGCGTGCCCGTGTTCCCGTGCGTCGTCGAGGGGAAGCGTCCGCTGACCCGCCGTGGGTTCCTCGACGCGAGCAGCGACCCGGCACGAGTGGCGGCGTGGTGGTCGCGCACCCCGAGCGCGAACATCGGCATCCCGACAGGAGCGGCATCCGGCGTGGTCGTCGTCGATGTCGATGTCCACGGCCCCCACGATGGCCGCGCTGCATATCGGCGCGCCACCCAAGAGGGGTTCCTTGATGGGGCGGGGCTGCTGGTGCGCACACCGACCGGTGGCGCGCACGTGTACTTCCCGGCAACACCTGGCCGGGAGCAGCGGTCGTGGCAGGCAGCCACTGCGGGTGTCGATTTTCGGGGCGACGGCGGCTACATCATCGCTCCGCCTTCCCGGCGAATCATCGACGGCAACGTCCGCCGCTACGAGGTCGCCGACATCGCCGCTCACTCGGTCGGCACCGTGGATGCGGCCCGGCTGCGGGACTTCATCGATCCGCGTCCCGTCGCTCCACCACGCGCGAGCAGCGGCTCGATGGATGTGGATTCTGAGCGGTTGGCGGCCTGGGTCGCTGGACGGGGTGAGGGCGAGCGGAACCGGGGTCTGTTCTGGGCCGCCTGCCGCCTCGCCGAGAACGGCGTCTCGCTCGCCGACGCGCTCGATGCGCTGGGGGCTGCGGCGCAGTCGGCGGGTCTGGGCGATCGCGAGATCACCACGACCGTGCGCTCGGCCTACCGAGCCACCCAGCCCGCGCACGAGGCCACGTCAGGCGGCCAGACCCGGAGCGCGGGGCGGTGGTTCGGTCGCGCGGCGAGCCCACCGTCCGCAGCCTTCGGGAGGGCAGCGCTGTGAGGCGAGAATCGGACGGGCGGCGCTGGGCCGCGATGACAGCGGTCGCGGGGACGGTGTTCATCGCCGCCGGAGCGTTCTGGCTGTCGTTCACGTCGTTGGCCGATCTGGCCGCTCGCTCCGGGATCGGGGCTGGGCAGGCGTGGGCGTGGCCGCTGATCGTGGACGGCATCATCGTCGTCGCCACGGTCGCCGTCGTCGCCCTCGCCGGGCAACGCTCGGCCTGGTACCCGTGGGCGCTGCTGGTCGGCGGCGCACTCGTCTCGGTCACGGCAAATGCCATTCACGCCGTCGTCGCCGCAGACGCCGACGTGCCAAGGATGCTCGCGGCCTCGGTCGCCGCAGTGCCGCCCGTCGTTCTGCTGGCCATCACGCACCTGACCGTGATCCTCACCCGCACCACCGACGTCGAATCTGCCGCCGCCGCAAGCGGGGCCGTCACCGTCGAGTCCATGCCAGAGCTGCCCGCTGGCGAGCCGGAGACCACCGGTCGCGATGACGGTGTGGCGGATCGGCGCGCGATGGGGTGGGAGCTGCGAGAGGCGGGCTGGTCGAACAAGCGGATCGCCCGCGAGCTCGGGGTGCATCCCTCGACCGTGGGCCGCTGGTTCGCCGTCGCGCACCTCACTGACACCACCGACACCGCCGCCGAGCGGGAGGAGACCACCCCATGAACACCACCGACAACCCACAGCACATCGATCCCGCGAGGCGCGATCCGGCACGGCTGCTGTCCGAGGAGACGCGGGAGCGCCCCGAGCCCGTCGAGGTGACGAGTACGCCGGAAGCGGTGCGGGCCGCGCAGGTCGCCCGCGACGACAAGCAGCACGCGATCGTTCGCGGTCGGGGCGTGGAGTGGGTGCGCCCCACCGACCTGATCGCCCGGCACTCGGCGCACGCGGCCGGTCGTGGCCTCGACTTTCAGGCCGAGCTAGCACGCCGCACGCGCACCCCGATTGGGGCAGGCTTTCGTCGTCTCGGGGATCGTGCCCGGCGGTTGCCGCCGATCTCGGCGTTCGGACGCAGCACCGCACCGGCGTCGCAGATGTCCCGCCCTGGGGTCTCGATGAGTTGACGGTGGTGACAGGTCATGGCTGCGAAGGCATCGGCATGCGAGACGCGCTCGTGGGAGCGAGTGCGCACCTGCCTGCCAGGAGGTGCCGACACCATGACCACACCAACCCGCACCAGCACGAACACCGCTCCGATGGCCGACGGGGCTGAGGACTTCACCACCGGCGAGGGCCTACGCGCCCTGCTCAACCGCCTCGCCGAGGGCGGCGAGGATGCCTGGGTTCACGACCCGGTAGCCCGCGACCTGATGGAGTTCGCCGCCGACAAGTACCGCGCTCTGGCGAGGAAGCACAAGCTCGACACCTGGGAAGCAGTGACGGCGGCGTTCGACGCGATGCAGAACCGCTCGACCCGCGAGGCCAACGACCCGTGGGCGATCATCACCCACGCCGTGCGGATCACCTGCGTCTACGAGGAACGCGCCCAAGGGCTGCTCTGCTCGGTGCACCAGGCCCGCCGCGCGCACGTCTCGGCGTTCCACGACCCCGAACGATTCTCCGAACGCGATACCGCACTGGCCGACTACCACCCCGCGTTCCACACCACCGACCTGCGTCCCAGTGACCTCGAACCGGAGCCGCGCGACAGTCTCGGGTCGGCGCAGGCGTGCATGTCCGCCGGGTCGGCGGCCGAGGACGCAATCGCGATGCTGTGCCTGCTCGACTGGCCGACCGACACCGCACGGGCCGCGGTCGAGCACATCTGTGGAGCGTTGATGAAGGCCGGCACCCGCCAGTCCGCCTACGAGACGCTTCGCCGCGACCGGCACGCGCGGGCACTGCTCGACCTCCCGCGCCGCTCCTGGGCCGCCCTGCTGAGAGCGCTACTCGGGAACCCCCACCCGGCCTACGTCGCAACCAGCAGCGGTCGCGGCATCCTGCTCCGGCTCCTGCTGGGCGAG
>JAIBAC010000317.1 GCA_019695375.1 Acidimicrobiia bacterium | reverse complement strand
CCAGTGTCTGCCGCAACCGCAACCGCGACCGCGCCGAGGCCGGCCCGCCGCGGCCTGCACCGAGCCAGTCCCACGCCCAGCTCCACCCGAGATAGAAGACGGCGACCGCCGCTGTGGGCTTGACGGCGACAGCGCAGCTCGCCACCACGACGGCGAGCGCACGCCTCTCACGCGCACGCAGGGCGAAGGCGGCGCAGAGGAGACCGAGGACGAGTGCGTCGTGATGGGCTCCGCCCACGAGGTCGAGCAGCACCACCGGGTTCGCGACGCCGAGGGCGACCGCCGCCGCCGGGTTCGCGCCGTGGCGCCGCGCGACGACCGGCAGACAGGCGGCAGCGAGGACGATCCCCGCGATCGCGAGCAGCTTCGTTCCCGCGAGGATGCCGCCCGGCTCGTGGCCCGCGACGACGGCGAGCGCCGCACCGGAGCCGAACGCGAGGGGACCGTAGGGAGCCGGGGAATCCGTCCAGTTCAAAGAGACCAGTTGGGTGAACCGCTCGTCCGCGAGGCTGCTGGGCCCCTGGCGCGACGGGTCGATGCGATGCGACGCCATCTCACCCTGTGCGACGTAGCTGTACGCGTCGCGGCTCTGCAGCGGCGGCGCCGCCAGCAGCGGAATCGCCCACAGGGCAGCGATCACCCACACGGCGACGAGCCTGACCCTGCGGCCCCCCGGCAGCGTGCGCGCAAGGTTCACGAGCGCGAGCCACGCGAGCACGAGCACCGTGAGCGCCATGTAGAAGGCCCACTGGCGGACGAGCGCGCCGTGCAACCCGGGTGCCTCGGTGCGTCCGACGGGTACGGGGACGGGCCATCCCGGCGCCGTGACGGCGAGGACGACGGTGGCGGCGAACCCTGCCCCGACCACCACGCCCACCCGCAGCCGCAGTCGCGCGGGCGAACGTCGCAGTCTCACAGACCGGCCTCCGCCAGGTCGACGGGTCCGCTGCCGGCTTCGCCGGGCGCCGCACGCCCCGAGCGGACGCGCACGCCCACGAGCATCGACACGCCCAGCACCACCAGGACGACGTTGCGAGCGACGGCGAGCAACGCGAGCGCCCTGTTGCCGAGCAGGAACGCGTCGTAGTCGACGAGGACCGCGAACGTGAGCCACGCCGACGCCGTGAACAGGATTCCGACGCGACGGTCCCCGTCAGCAGCGAGCAGCACCGCGAACGGCGCGACCCAGACGAGGTACTGAGGCGAGAGGATCCGGCTCGTGACCAGCAGCATCACGGTCAGGAACCCGCACACGCGCACCGGGTCGAGCACACGGCGGCGGCTCCACAACACGATCGCGACCACGGCCGTGGCGACGAGCGCCATGCCGGCGGGATCGACCCAGGCCCAGCCGCCGTCGCCCACGACCCACGCGCCCGAGACGACGCTCGGATGCGCTCCCAGCAGGAGACGCACGGCTCCGATCGTGCTCTCGACCTGGATCCCTCCACCCTTGCGGTACTCGAGGAAGGTGCCGAGGCCGTGTGGCGCCCAGGCCCACCAGAGCGCGACGACTGCCGCGCAGCCGGCGACCGCTAGCCACGCACTGCGGAGGCGCCGCTGCACGACGAGGCCGACGACGAGCACGGCCGGCCACAGCTTCGCCGCGAAGCCGAGGACCGCCCAGCGTCCGGCGGGGCGCACCTTCACCAGTGCCACGAGACCGGCCGTCGCGAAGATCACGGAGAGGAAGTCCAGCCGGAACCACGTGAAAGCCGCCAGCGGCAACACGGCGACGTGCCACCAACGCGCGACGGCGCCTGCCCGCTGCGGGAACGCGCGCCGCAGGACCTCGAGCGAGCCGTACTCGAGCGCGATCATCGTCGCCGTGAACACCAGCGTGTACGCGGGACCAGCCACGTGCGAACCGATCGCCGGCACCAGCGACAGCGGCGGGAACTCCCACAGGAAGTCCCGGTACGGCAGGTGGTGCAGCGAAACCGGCAAGGTGACCGACGCGTAGTGCACCACGTCGCCCCAGAAGACGTCGGCGAGGAAGAACCACACCACGGCTGCGATCACGACGCGGACGCCGACCTCGACGAGGCGCCGTGCCGGCGACACCCCGGAGCGAGGCGCCTGGGGGGACGCGTGGGGATCGGACCGGCGAGTCGCCGTGGCCCTGTCGAGTTCGGTCAGCTCGGCGGTCACGTGGCGGACAAGGCTAGCTGCGCGCCACCGGCGGCGGCGGCACCGGGCGTGGCGCGATTGCCGCCGCGGA
The DNA here is from genome assembly GCA_019695375.1 of Acidimicrobiia bacterium. Lineage (GTDB taxonomy): Bacteria > Actinomycetota > Acidimicrobiia > UBA2766 > UBA2766 > JAIBAC01. The sequence continues at coordinate 677 of JAIBAC010000317.1, read as the reverse complement.
GCTGTCTGGCAACATGCGGGATGCTCCCACCACACCGGCGCCAGCTGCGCCTCCTCGCCGCCGCGTTCGTGACGCTCGGCGCCGTCGCAGCCTTCGAGGCACCTGCACTTGCCCACGTCGAGGCGCACCCCGACGCCGTCGAGGCGGGCACCTTCCCCGTGCTCACGTTCGTGGTCCCCAACGAACGCAAGGCCGCTGCCACCGTGAAGGTCGAGGTCGCGCTCCCCGAGGACGCACCGTTCGCGCACGTGTCCGTTCGCTCGCAGCCCGGCTGGCAGTCCTCGACGACCACGCGGCCGCTGCCGGCTGCCGTGACGAGCCACGGGACGGAGGTGACCGACGCCGTGTCGGTGATCACCTGGACGGGTGGCAGCATCCCTCCGGGGGAGTTCGCCGAGTTCGCGATCGAGGTCGGACCCGTGCCCGAGAACGCCTCGCGGCTCACCTTCGGCGCGATCCAGACGTACTCCGACGGGACCGAGGTGCGTTGGATCGAGCCCGCAGTGCCCGGCGAACCCGAGCCGGAGCAGCCGGCACCCGCGGTGCAGGTGAGGCCGACCGGCTCGGGCACGGCCGCTGCCGGCGCGCCCGCACCGGTGACCGAGGCCGCCGCGGCCGATCCGGCGACGGCCGCCACGGTCCTCGCCGCGCGCGCCCTCGGGCTCGCGCTCGTCGTC
>JAIBAC010000316.1 GCA_019695375.1 Acidimicrobiia bacterium | reverse complement strand
TAGCCGTCGGCCTGGGCGAGGCTCGCCTCGAGGGCAGCCATGAGGTCGACGACCTTCGCCGACGTCTCCGGGCTCGGCTCCGTCACGATCTCCTGGCCGGCGGCCTTGGCGTCGATCAGCTCGAGGACCTGCTCGCGGTAGCTGTCGCGGTAGCGGTCCGGGTCCCATTTGGCCGTCAACGAGTCGACGAGCTGACGTGCCATGTCGACCTCGCGCTCGGTCACCTCGATGCCGCCGTCGGGCACGTCGCCGACGTCCGCGGGGTCGGCCACCTCGTCGGCGAAGCGCATCGTCTCGAGGCACAGGACCCCGTCGACCGCACGGATCGCGGCGAGGTGCTCCTTGGAGCGCACGATGATGCGTCCGATCGCGGCCTTGCCGAGCCCCGCCATCGTCTCGACCAGGAGCCGGTACGCCTTTTCGCCGTTCCTGTCCGGGAACAGGTAGTACGGCGACTCGTAGAAGATCGGGTCTATCTCGTCGACGTCGACGAACTCGTTGATCTCGATCGTGTGTGACGCCTTCGGTGCCAGCGACGCCAGCTCTTCGTTGTCGATGACGACGTAGCGCCCACCACCGAGGTCGTAGCCCTTCACGATGTCCTCGGCCGCGACCTCCTCACCGGTCGCCTCCGACACCTTGCGGTAGCGGATCCGCGCCCCCGTGGCCGCCTCGAGCTGGTTGAAGCGGACGTCCTTGCTCTGGGTGGCTGTGTGCAGCTTGACGGGCACGTTGACCAGCCCGAAGCTGATCGCGCCGCTCCAGATGGCTCGGCCGGGTGGCATGGCACCCAGCCTAGTGACACCTCACCGAGAGTGTTCCCGCGACGACAGCACTCACCCGTGTGACCGGCACCAGTCCAGCAGGGAGTCGGCGTCCCAGGTGTTCACGATCGAAGTCGCGTCGGCACCGCACTCTGCGGCGCGGTCACAACCCAGCACTGTCCAGGCGAGCTGGCCGGGCGCATGCGCATCGGAGTTCACAGCGAGCTTGGCTCCCTGCCTGATCGCCTCTCTCAGCAGCACGCGGGGCGGGTCGAGGCGTTCGGGACGCGAGTTCACCTCGATCGCCTTGTCGAGCTCGACCGCGGCCGCGAACACCAGAGGCGCGTCGAACGCACTCGGCGGCCGCGGGCGCCCCACGATCTTGCGCCCGGTGCAGTGGCCGAGAATGTCCACGTGGGGACTGACCAGTGCCGTCACGAGACGCCGCGTCATCTGCTCCGAGTCCATGCCGAAACGGCGGTGGACGCTGGCCACCACGACATCGAGGCGGCCGAGGAGCTCCTCCGGCAGGTCGAGTCCGCCGGACTCGAGGATGTCGACCTCGCACCCGGTCAGGACGCGGATCCCGTCGACGGAGTCGTTCACGTCGGCCACGGCGTCGAGCTGTCGCTCGAGGCGCTCAGGTGTGAGTCCGTTCGCGATCGTGAGGCTCGGCGAGTGGTCGGTGAGGACGATCCACTCGTGGCCTAGTGCGGCGGCGCCACGGGCCATGTCCACGATCGGGGATCCCCCGTCGGACCAGTCCGAGTGAAGATGGCAGTCACCGCGCAGCGCCGACACCAGCGCCTGCGACTCCGGCGACGCCGGCTGCGGCCCCTCCGCCGCCTCCAGGTTCCTGAGGTACTCGGGCTCTGTGCCGGCGATCGCCTCGCGGATCACGGCTTCGGTCTTCTCACCGACCCCGGGCAGGTCGCGCAGCCGGCCTGCGGCCGCGAGACTCGCTAGCTCGTCCGCTTCGAGCTGGGCGACGACTTCGGCTGCGCGCCGGAACGCTCGCACCTTGTAGGTGGGCGCGGCATCGCGTTCGAGCAGGAACGCGATTCGTTCCAGGGCGGCGACTGGTTCCAAGACCATGATGGTATGCAGCAGCGACGGATTCATGGCTGGCCTTGCACGCGCAGGTCCGCTATGACGTGCGGGGCACCACAGGGCACCATCGGGGCGGCGTGAGCGACGGCAGGAGCACCAGGACCGGTACGGACGTGGCCGAGAGGCCGCGCCCGGGCAAACCCGAGGTGCTCGTCGCCCCGCCGGCGGTGCTCGAGCGCGGCCTGTGCGCGGCTGTCGCCGCAGCCAAGTCCGAGGACCCGTTGCGTCCGGTCGTCGTCGTCACTCCCAGCCAGGTCGCAGCCGCAGCGGTGCCACGCATCCTCGCCGGTGGACTGCGCGCCGCGGTCAACGTCGAGGTCTTCACCTACACCGAGCTCGTCCGCACGCTCGCCGACGCCCGTCACGGGCGGCGGGCCGCGACGGATCTCACACGTACGCAGGCCCGGATCCTGGCCCGGTCGGTGACCGCGCACGCCAAGGGTTGGTTCGAGCCGCTGGCCGGGATGCCCGGGTTCGCAGATGCGTTCTGTGACTTCCTCGCTGACCTACGCGGTGCCCGCGTGTCCCCGGAGGCACTCACACGTGCGGGCCTCCCGATCGAGATCCGCCGCAAGCTCTCGTCGCTCGCGACGTCGGCGCGCGAGTTCGAGGACCGGCGTGGCCGCAGGCGCACGCACGAGGACCGCGTCGAAGACGCCACAGTCGTCATCGAGCGCACGATGGGTGGCGTCGCCGTCATGCTCTACGGGCTGACACCAACCACGGACGCCGACGCGCGGCTCCTCGAGCGCATCCTCCATGCGACGGCCGCCACCGCCTTCCTCCCGGCGCTGCGCGCCCCGGCCACGACCGCCTACGCACCTGCGATGGAGGTGCTGCGCGGCAGCGGTGCCGAGGCCGTCGCCACACCACCGGAGCCGGAGGCTGCCGACGAGCCGACCGCGCTCGCCGACCTCGAGATGGACCTGCTCCGCGTCGCGCCCGAGCCCGCACCCGATGACGAGACCGTGCGCCTCGTGTCCGCCGCAGGGCCGGCGGACGAGGTCCGCGAGGCAGCAGCTGCATGTGT
>JAIBAC010000060.1 GCA_019695375.1 Acidimicrobiia bacterium | reverse complement strand
AGGCCCCGCAGCACCGCCTCGTAGACGAAGGCGAGCAGCGGCCCTGCGAACGCGTAGCCGAAGACGACGTCGAGCACCCCGGGCGGTTGCGTCGGGTTGAGCGAACCCGCCAGCACGAGGCCGGCGACACGGTCGGGATGGGAGGCGGCGAGCGCCAGCGCGACACCGCCTCCCCAGCTGTGGCCCACGACGACCGCCTCCTCTACATCGGCGTCGTCGAGTGCCGACACGATTCGGGTCGCGTTCTCGTACAGGCCGCCGGCCTCCATGTGGGAGGTGCCCCATCCCGGCCTGTCCGGCACGACGGCGACGGTCGCAGGCGAGGCGAGTGCGAGCAGGTGGACCACCGCGTCCCAGTCCCGTGCCGAGCCCGGCTGGCCGTGCAGGAACACCACCGCGGCAGGGAACCTGCCGAGCGGGCGTCGGTCAGGACTCGGGGTCGGTGCCACGCGGTCACATTACCGCCGCCACCGCGGCGTCCCTGGGCGTCCCCAGCGGCGGCCCGGTACGCTTCCCTGGCCGCGACACAAGGACCCAAGCGATGGACATCCATTCCCTCCTCGCCGAGCCGGTGGACATGGACGCCGTGGCGTCCTTCCTCGACGACCTCCACCACGAGGGCCGCGTCGCCGCGATCCGCAGCATCGGCTCCAAGGAGCAGGCCCGCCTCTTCGACGCCGCCAAGGGCTTTCGCAAGGTGACCGTCGACGACTTCGTGCCCGCCGGCACGCCGCCGCTCGCTCAAGTGATCCACTGGGGACACAACTCGCTACCGGCGTTCACGATGTTCCAGAAGCGCTTCTGCATCCCCGACGACGCCGATGCACGCGCGGCGGGTGAGCTGTGGGGCTACAACCACCAGACGCTGGCACCGCTCACGGGCCCGGGCTACTTCGTCTGCTACGACGTCGAGGACGGCGAGGTCCTGATCGACTACACGCGCGTGCCGCCTCACGGCGCGCCGGGCTGGCCCAAGGTGCTGCGCAACGACCAGCGCCTGTCGCGGTTCATCTACAACGGGACCCAGGACCTGATGCGTGGTGTGAGCCGCCACGTCAGCATCGGTCGTGCCTCGCGTGACGGCGAACCGATGCCGAACTACTTCGTCCTCTGCCGCCAGGACTGAGGCCGCTCACGCCTGGTCGTCGGGGACCTGGTCGGCGAAGGGTTCGTCGGAGATGTGGGCGTCGTGGAGGTCGACGAGGTCCGGCGCCTCACCGCTGGCCTCCGACAGCTCGTCCTCGAGGTCGGAGACCTCCCGCGCCTCCTCCTCGTAGACGGCTTCGGCGTCGGTGCCGTCGACGGTGTCGTGGGGCACGAAGCCCGACGGGCGCCTCGCGGGCAACTCGGCGAGGTCGTCGCTGCCCTCGACCGCTGCATCGGCGATGACGTCGGGGTCGTCCACGGGTCCCGAGAACGCCAGCACCTCGTCGGCATCCTGATCGGCGAGCGCCTCACCGTTGGAGTCCTGGGTCGTGTCGCCGTCGGTGCGCTCCGCCATGGCCGGAACCCTAGCCGGGCACGCGATGCCGCCGAGGCCCACGCGCGGGGCCTGGAGCTACGCTGGAAACGGACGCACCCGTCTCATGTCATCACCCGCGGAGGGCCCCCAACGTGGCAGAGCAACTCGCCCACACCAACCCCCTGGGCACGCGGTCGCAGCTCGAGACGTCGGCCGGCCGGATCTCGTTCCTGCGGCTCGGCAAACTCGCCGAGGACGGACTCTGCGACCTCGACAGGACGCCGATCACGATCAAGGTCCTGCTCGAGAACGTGCTGCGCCAGGTCGGCTCGCCGCACGCCACCGAGGCGGACGTAGCCGCACTCGCGGCCTGGTCGGCCGACGCGGGGGCGACGGCGCGCGAGTTCCCCTACGCCCCGAGCCGCGTGCTGCTCCAGGACTTCACCGGGGTCCCCGCGGTCGTCGACCTCGCGGCGATGCGCTCCGCGCTCGACGTCGCCGGCATCGACCCCAGCCGCGTCGACCCCCAGGTGCCCGTCGAGCTCGTCATCGACCACTCCGTCCAGGTCGATGCGTTCGGTGCCGCCGACGCGCTCGAGCGCAACGTGTCGCTCGAGTACCACCGCAACTCGGAGCGGTACCTGCTCCTGCGCTGGGCGCAGCAGGCCTTCAACGGCTTCCGTGCGGTGCCGCCGGGCATGGGCATCGTGCACCAGGTCAACCTCGAGTTCCTCGCCCAGGTGGTGCGTACCGTCGACGACGCCGAGGGCACGCTCGCGATCCCCGACACTCTCGTCGGCACCGACAGCCACACCCCCATGGTCAACGGTCTCGGGGTGCTCGGATGGGGAGTGGGCGGCATCGAGGCCGAGGCCGCGATGCTGGGCCAGCCGATCCCGCAGGTGACCCCGAAGGTCGTCGGCTGCCGGCTCACGGGCGAGCTCGGCGCCGGCGTCACGGCCACCGACCTCGTGCTCACGATCACCGAACTGCTGCGCAGCCACGGTGTGGTCGGCAAGTTCGTCGAGTTCACCGGTGACGGCATCTCGGCGCTCACGGTCCCCGACCGTGCGACGCTGTCGAACATGACGCCCGAGTACGGCGCCACCGCCTGCCTGTGGCCGATCGACGCCAAGACGCTCGACTACATGCGCCTCACGAACCGCCCCGCCGAGGTCGTCGAGCGCGTCGAGCGCTACGCCAAGGAGAACGGCATGTTCCACACGGCGGAGATGACGGCACCGGCCTACAGCGAGGCGGTCGAGCTCGACCTCGCGTCCGTCGTACCGTCGCTGGCGGGGCCGTCACGCCCCCAGGACCGCGTCCGGCTGTCGGACATGGCGACGGCGTTCACCAAGTCGTTCCCCCGGCGCTCGACGCCGGTGCCGGCGAGCTTCGACGGCGCCGACTTCGATCTCGGCGACGCGAGCGTGGTCATCGCCGCGATCACGTCCTGCACGAACACGTCCAACCCGGCCGTGATGCTCGCTGCCGGCCTCGTCGCGAAGAAGGCGGTCGAGCACGGGCTCACGTCGAAGCCGTGGGTCAAGACGTCGCTCGCGCCGGGCTCGCGCGTCGTCACCGAGTACCTCGACCGCGCCGGTCTCACGCCCTACCTCGAGCAGCTCGGGTTCTTCACGGTCGGCTACGGGTGCACGACGTGCATCGGGAACTCGGGGCCGCTGCCGGAGCCGATCGCCGCCGCGATCACGGCCGAGGACCTGACGGTCGCCGCGGTCCTGTCGGGCAACCGCAACTTCGAGGGGCGCATCCACCCGCTCGTGCGCGCGAGCTACCTGGCGTCGCCGCCGCTCGTGGTGGCGTTCGCCCTCGCCGGCCGTGCCGACATCGACCTCACGACCGAGGCGGTGGCGACCGCTCCGGACGGCACCGCGGTGATGCTCTCCGATCTGTGGCCGGACCCCGAGGAGCTCGCCGACGCGATGGGCGCGGTCACCGCCGACGAGTTCCGCGAGACCTACTCGAAGATCTTCGACGGCGACGCGCGCTGGCGCGACCTCGACTCGCCCACCGGCGACCTCTTCGCGTGGGCTCCGGACTCGACCTATGTGCGCGAGCCCGACTTCTTCACGGGCATCGGCACTGCGGCACCTGCGCCCGCCGATGTCGTGGGCGCGCGTGCGCTCGCGCTCCTCGGAGACTCGGTCACGACCGACCACATCTCACCGGCGGGTTCGATCGCGAAGGACAGCCCCGCGGCGGAGTACCTCACCGCGCACGGGGTCGCGCCTGCGGACTTCAACAGCTACGGCAGCCGGCGTGGCAACCACGAGGTGATGGTGCGCGGCACGTTCGCCAACATCCGCCTCCGCAACGCCCTCGCCGGCGGCAAGGAGGGCGGCTGGACCTCCCATCAGCCCGGTGGTGAGCTCATGAGCATCTACGACGCCGCCATGGCCTATGCCGCGGACGCGGTGCCCCTCGTCGTGATCGGCGGCAAGGAGTACGGATCGGGCTCCTCCCGCGACTGGGCGGCCAAGGGGACGCGCATGCTCGGTGTCAAGGCCGTCATCGCCGAGAGCTTCGAGCGGATCCACCGCTCGAACCTCGTCGGCATGGGTGTGCTGCCGCTGCAGTTCGCCGCCGGTGACTCCGCTTCGAGCCTCGGCCTCGACGGCACCGAGACCTACGACATCACCGGCATCTCTGGGGGCCTCACCGCCCGCCAGACGCTCCACGTGACAGCGACCCGGGCCGACGGCACGGCCTCCGGCTTCGACGTCGAGTGCCGCGTCGACTCCGAGGTCGAGGTCGCCTACATGCGTGACGGCGGCGTGCTCCAGTACGTCCTGCGCGGCCTCGCTGGACGCTAGGACCCCTGCGGCAGGCCGAGGACATGACACCGCAACGCAAGGCTCGTTCACGCGACTGGGACCAGATCGAGATGGAGATCGCCCGCGCCCTCGATCTGCTGGAGGAGGGCCAGTTCGTCATCGTCGAGGCCACGGTCGCCGGGCCGCCCGTGGAGGCGGTCGCCTTCGTGCAGTGCTCATGAACAGCGTCGGCGACGCCGTGCGCGACGAGCTGCAAGCGCGCTTCTGCAGCACCGATGCGTCAGGGGAGCCGGCGGGGCCGGCCGGGCCCGATGCCCCCGGGCAGTACCTGTAGGGCGTCGCCGGCGTCGGGGCCGGCCGCGGCGGCGGTCAGGCCGGGATCGGATGGTGCTCGGCCGTGTCCTCGTCGCCTGCCACGTCGGCGCCGACCGGCTTGCGGCGTGCGAGCCTGGCGCGCAGCTTGGCCGACTGCGCCGACACCTCTCGTGCGAGGCCGAGCACGGCGCGACGCGGCCCCGTGGCAGGCATCGCGTGGTTGCCCTCGTGGTTGTCCGCCACACGCGTGGCGGCACCCGTGACACGGTCGAGCAGCACGCGTGCGCCGTCGCCACCGAGGGCGCCGGGGTCGACCACACGTCCGGCGATCGTCATGACGAGCACCTCGGCGGGACCGTGGACCTCAGGGCCCTTCCCGATCGGTGCGCCCGAGACGTAGTCGACGTCGGTGGCGCGCACGCGCAGCCCCTTGACACGCCGGCGTGCCCGCACACCGGCGTTCGTGTGGACGAGGGCGTCGAGCACGGCGATCATTCGCGCCTCGTCGACCTCGCGGCCCCATCCGATCGCGCGGCGCACGTCCTGCTGGTGCACGAAGGTCTCGGTGAAGAGGATCAGCGGCGCGTACTTGAACATCGATCTCGCCATGCCGCGGGGGTGGTCGAGGCCGCGTGCGAAAGCGACGATCTGGTCGACGTCGCGCTCGCGCCAGCGCGTGCGAACGGCCTCGGTGTGCACTGCCGGCCGCAGCCCGGCGCGCGTCACGCCGGCGACGTAGCCGAACATGCCGATCTCGTCGTTGGCGAGCACGTGACCGACGACGTCCTTGACGGTCCAGCCGGCACACAGCGACGGCCGTGCCCACTCGTCGGGTGCGAGCCCCGACACCATGGCCATGAAGTCGGACCGTTCGAGTCGCAGAAGGTCTTCGAGTTCCATCGTCCGCATCCCGCTTCGATCGTGTTCGATGAAACCCCGCCTGTCCGGCAGCCTAGCCGAACCTCGACTGCAGAGTGAACCCAACCCTAAGTCTTGACTAGATGTCGATAGTTATCGCTTCTTACCCCTCATGGCCTGGTAGAACGCGGCGGCCTCGGGTCCCACGACGTCAGCCAGCGGCACCGGCCAGCGCCGGAGGCTGCCGGCGATGTAGGGGTCGACCTCGATACCTTTGAACTCGGTCCAGGTGTTGGCGCCGTGGCGCACCACGACGACCGCGTCTGCGTCGTCCACCGCCACGAAGCGGGGGTGGTCCTCGATGAAGGCGCTGTCGACACGGCTCGGCAGCGACCGGAACGGCGCGGCCAGCCACAGGTCGCGGTCGAAGGTCAGCGTGTTGCCCGCCTTGTGGCCGGGACCGGTCGTGTGCAGCGTCCCGGCGGCGGCGAGCAGCACGAGGTACTCCCCCCACAGCGCGAAGCCGGTGCCCGCGGCGGCACCCGTGAGCGCCCCCAGCGCGGTGCTCAGGTAGCGCGGGGCGTACCAGTCGTCGTCGTCCCACTTCGCGAGCACACCACCACGGGCGGCGGCGAAACCGGTGTTGAGCTTGTCGCCGAGCAGGGTCGCCGCCGGCACCCGCATGTAGCGCACGCCCTGACGTCCGTCGCAGATGCGGGCACCGGTGTCGTCGTCGCCGTCGTCGACGACGATCAGCTCGCGGGCTCCGGGCGCGAGATCCTGGTGTGCCCAGCAGCGCAGGAGCTGCTCGAGGAACTGCCGGCGGTCCGCGCCGGTCGCGACCACGACCGACACGAAGTCGCGCCCGTGCTCACCCATGTGACCCGGCGCGCTCACGTGCCGCCCATGGCGCGGCCAGCGGTCCGCTGAGCGCCACGACCAGTCCCCTGCTGCTGTCCCGCATCAGTCGCCTCCTGCCGGAGCGGCCTTGCCTCGCGATCCGCTGAGTGCCCGGGGTGGGACTCGAACCCACACGTCCGAAGACACCTCTGTTTAAGAGAGGCGCGGCTGCCAGTTTCGCCACCCGGGCTCGTCGTTGATTCTGCCGTGCCACACTCGACGCCGTGGACGTCGACCTCGATGCCGTGGACCTCACCGACCTCGACCGGTTCGCACGCGGGTTCCCCCACGACGTGTTCACAGCCCTCAGACGCGAGTCGCCGGTGTGGTGGCACGAACCGACCGAGCACACGCCCGGCGGTGAGGGCTTCTGGGTCGTCTCCCGTCACGGCGACGTCGTCGCGGCAGCCGGCGACGCGGCAACCTACTCGTCGCACCGCGGCGGCGGCCGCGAGGGCGGCGGGACCCTGATCGAGGACCTGCCGACCGGCTTCGCCGCGGGTGTCCTGCTCAACATGACCGACGGCCCACGCCACCACGCGATCCGCAAAGTGGTCACACCGGCCGTGTCGCCGCGCGCGATCGCCCGCCTCGAATCTGACCTCGCGTCACGCACGACGGCGATCGTCGACGCCGCTGTGTCCGCGGGAGGCTGCGACTTCGTCGTCGACGTGGCCGCCGAGCTGCCCCTGCAGGCGATCGCGCTCCTGATGGGCGTGCCTCAGGAGGACCGCCACCGCCTCTTCGAGTGGGCGAACGTGACACTCGACTACCGCGACCGCGACCTCGGCGAGGACAGCGACGCCGCCCAGCACGCCGCCACCGAGATGCTTGCCTACGGCGCCGCGCTCGTCGCCGCCAAGCGTCGCGATCCCGGCGACGACATCCTCTCGGCCATGGCCGGCGCCGAGGTCGACGGCGAACCTCTCGACGACCTCACCCTGCAGATGTTCTTCTCCCTGCTGATCGCGGCGGGGAGCGAGACGACACGCAACACCCTCGCGCATGCGGTCCTCGCTCTCGCCGGCGCGCACGAATGGGAGCTGTTGCGCCGCGATCGCAGCCTGCTGCCCCGCGCCGTCGAGGAGATGCTGCGCTGGGCCTCCTCGACCGCGTACAACCGCCGGACGGCGACCGTCGACACCGAGCTCGGTGGTGAGCGGATCCGTGCCGGGGACAAGGTCACGTTGTGGTGGGCGTCGGCCAACCGCGACGAGGAGGTCTTCGCCGATCCGTTCCGCTTCGACATCGGGCGCGAGCCGAACAAGCACGTCGCCTTCGGCCACGGACCCCACTTCTGCCTCGGCGCCAACCTGGCTCGCCTCGAGATCCGCCTCGTGTTCGAAGCGCTCCTCGACCGTGTCCCGACGGTCGCCGTCGCCGGTGACGTCGAGTGGATGCGCTCCAACAAGCACATCGGGATCCGGCACCTCCCCGTCGCGTTCGGCTGAGCCCGCCGCCGGGAGCTAGCCGACGTGCTTGGCGACGAGCACCGCGACGTCGTCCTCGAGGTGACCGCAGTGGGCGACCGCACGCTGGTAGAGCGACTCTGCGATCTCGCTCACGGGCCGCTCGGCGACACCCTCGAGCGTCCGCAGCAGCGGCCCGACCCCGAGCATCTCGACACCGGGGCGTCGCGCCTCGGGCAGGCCGTCGGTGAACCAGACGACGACGTCGCCGGGGGCGAGCTTGACGCGGTCGATGCGCAGGTCGGCGTGGGGGAAGATCCCGAACGCGACACCCGCCTCGCCGAGCTGCTCGGCGATCTGGCCCCGCCGCCAGAACAGCGGCAGCGGGTGACCGGCGTTCGCCCACCGCAGGACGGCCTCCTCGACGTCGAAGACACCGAAGAGCATCGTGATGAAGCCCTCGACGCTCGACTGCTCGTACACCGCGCGGTTCAGCTCGGCGGCAACGGGCCCGGGCTGCACCTCGTTCAGGGCGAGGCCCCGCGCCATGTGGCGCACCAGCGCGGTCTGCGCCGCTGCCGCGGGTCCCTTGCCGCTCACGTCGCCGAGGAGCATCCCGTAGTACCCGCCGTGCATGCGGAACACGTCGTAGAAGTCGCCGCCGACGGAGCCGGCAGGCCCGGCCGGGCGGTACAGCGTCGCGATCTCGAGCCCCGGCACCGGCGGAGTCGGCCCGGGCAGCAACGCCTCCTGCAGCGTCGACGCCACGCGGTGCTCCTCGGCGAAGAGGCGTGCGTTCTCGATCGCGAGCGCGGCCTCGGCCGCGAAGACCTCGGCGAGGTCGAGGTCGCGTCCGTCGAAGCCCTCCGGCTTGTTCAGGACCACGAGGAGCGCGACCGTCTGGCCGCGCAGGCGCATCGGCACGGCGGCGCCGTTCTTGGCACCGGTCACACCGAAGAAGCCGTTGTACGCGGTGAGCTCGGGGTCACCGGCGACGTCCTCGGTCGCGAACGTCTCGCCGTCGAAGATGACACGCCACGCAGCGCTGCCCGGCTCGATCTGGATCGGGGCACCCGGCAGCTCGTCGGCGTCGATGCCGAAGCCCGGCCTCATCGGTCGCACGTAGCGCTGATGGGGGTTGCGGTTCGACGGCGTGTCGAGGCGCATGATGATGCACGCGCCGGCCCCGAGGAGCTGGCCGATGTCCTCGGCGAGGAGCCTGTACAGGGCAGCCTCGTCCTCGGCGCCCGACACGCGCCGCGACAGGAACACGAGCCCCTCGAGCATCTCGATCCGCTCGGCGGCCTCGATCTGACCGGCGACGTCGGACGCCACGACGAGCACGGCACCGACACCGCCCGCGCCGTCGGGCACCGGCGTCGCCGCCCAGTCCCACTGCATCGCCGCGTTCGTGGCCGCGGGCCCGAGACCGACCCCGAAGGCCTCGACCCCGAAGGCGCGCTGGTGGCCCTGGCCCTGCGCCGCGAGCTTCAGCACGTCGTGAAGGTCGGTCGCGCCGGGGTAGCTCTCGGTGAGGGACGCGCCCACGATCGGGGCCCGCACGATCGCCTCGAACGCCGGCGACGCCGCCTCGACGACGAAGCCGTCCACGAGCACGAGCGCCATCGGGACGGCTGCGGAGCGCACCATCTGCCCGAGCACTTCGCCGACAGCCGGCGCGATCTGCCCGCTCACCGTGGGCCTCCACCCGGGATTGGGTGGCCGGCGCCGGCGAGCACCGATGCCGCGAGGCCGTCGAGGATGTCGTGTTCGGACACGACCGCTGACTCGAAGCCGAAGCGTCTCATAGTGCAGACCAGGATCGTGGTGCCCCCGACAATCACGTCGGCGCGCTCTGCTTCGATGAGTCTGCCACGCCTGGCGGCGAGCCCGTCCGCCGCCAGGCGCGCGTGCGCCGCCTCGACGTCCGCACGCGAGAGCCGCATCCCGTGGGTCACCGCAGGGTCGTATGCGTCGAGGCCGGCGACGAGGGCCGCCACCGAGGTCACGGTCCCGGCGAGGGCCACGAGCTCGTGCGCGTCACCGACCGGCACCGTCCCCGGCACCGCGTCGAGGCTCGCGTCGACGGCCTCGGCGGCACGCGTGAGCGACGCCGGCGTCGGCGGGTCGCCTTCGAGGTAGCGCTCCGTGACCCGCACGCACCCGATGTCGAGCGACAGCAGCGCCTCCGGCGCGGTCGTGCCGTACACGAACTCCGTGGAGCCACCGCCGATGTCGACCACGAGGAACGGTCCCCCGGCGCGGTCGCGGCCGGAGGTGGCGCCCGCGAAGCTGAGCGTGGCCTCCTCGGTGCCCGAGATCAGCTCCGGTTCGACACCCAACATTGCCGTGGCGGGCTCGAAGAAGTCGTCGCGGTTGGAGGCGTCGCGCGCGGCGCTCGTCGCCGTCACGCGCATGCGCGTCACCCGGTGGACGGAGCACTCGCGTGCGTAGTCGCCCAGCACAGCGAGCGTCCGTCCGACCGCGTCGGAGTCGAGCACCCCGGTCGCGTCGACACCGGCACCGAGGCGCGTGATCCGCATGTGCCTCACGAGCTCGCGACCCGACGCGTCGACGACGAGGAGCCGCGTGGAGTTCGTGCCGCAGTCGACGGCGGCGACGTTCACCGGCCGAACACCGCGTCGCGGGCAGGTGGTGCATCCGGGCAGAGCCGGGGACCGAGCCCGCGACGGCCACCGCGCTGGATCCGCACCCGGGCAGGCTCCGCCTCGTCGACACAGGGAGCCGAGCAGTCGAGCACACCGACGCGCCGTGCCGTCTCGGCACCTGCGGGGTCGTCACCGTCGACGAGCCAGAACGCATAGCGGCCGTGGAGGCACTTGGCGGTTCCGTGTGCCCCGCCCACCCCGCCGGCCGGCACCGGCGCACCCGCGGCGACGCGTCCCGCCCCGACGAGCTCGGCGAGAACGGCGTCGCGACGTCTGGCGTAGTCGGCGTCCGCGGCGGCGAGCTCCATCGCCTCGGTCATCTCCCGGACGCCGCCGGCGTCCTCGACACGCCCCACGCGTCGCACAGCGAGCGGACAGGTGAGCCAGTACAGGGTCGGGAACGGCTCGCCGCCAGGCAGCACCGGCGGCACCTGCACCACTGCGGGCAGGCCGTGGTGGCAGCGCCGCGCCACCTTGCAGTCGCCACGCGGAGCACGGCCCAGCATCACCTCGACCGCGCGGGCGTCGAATCGATCCATCCCCGCATGGTACGGATCGCCGCGTGCCGGTACGCTCGCCGTTCTCGATCCACCGATCAACTACACGAAGGCGGGCGACATGCGACTCGGCATCAACTGCGGCTACTGGGGCGCACAGGCCGGTTCCTTCGTCGGTGTCGTGCAGGAGGCGGACCGCCTCGGCTTCCACTCGTGCTGGACGGCCGAGGCGTACGGATCCGACGCCGTCACGGTGCTGACGTGGCTGGCCGCCAACACGGAGAACATCAACGTCGGCACAGCCATCATGCAGATGCCGGCACGCACGCCGGCGATGACGGCGATGACCGCCGCGACGCTGGATGCGCTCAGCGGCGGCCGCATGCTCCTCGGCCTCGGTCTCTCCGGGCCGCAGGTGGTCGAGGGATGGCACGGCCAGCCCTACGGCAAGCCGCTCGCGAAGACGCGTGAGTACGTCGAGATCGTGCGCACGATCCTGCGCCGCGAGGCGCCGCTCGAGCACCACGGGCCCCACTACGACATCCCCTACACCGGAGCCGACGCGACGGGCCTCGGCAAGCCGCTCAAGCTCATCATCCACCCCGAGCGCTCCGACATCCCGATCTACCTCGCGTCGCTCGGGCCCAAGAACATCGCGCTCACGGCGGAGATCGCCGACGGGTGGTTGCCGGTGTTCTTCAGCCCGTACAAGCCCGAGGTCTTCGACGAGCATGTGCAGGCCGGGTTCGCACGGGCCGGCGGGTCGAAGTCGTATGCGGACTTCGACGTGGCGCCCACGGTCCCCGTCGTCGTCGGCGACGACGTCGACGCGTGCCGCAACGTCTGCAAGCCGATGCTCGCCCTCTACGTGGGTGGGATGGGCGCCCGCGGCCGCAACTTCTACAACGATCTCGCGTGCCGCTACGGCTACGAGGCTGCCGCCAAGGAGATCCAGGACCTCTACCTCGACGGGAAGAAGAAGGAGGCGATCGCGGCCGTGCCCGACGAGCTCGTCGACGAGACGTCCCTGTGCGGCCCCGCCGCGCGGATCGCCGATCGCCTCGAGGCGTGGAAGGAGTCGCCGGTCACGACCCTCATCTGCGGCACCCCGGACCCCTCCGCCCTGCGCCTCCTCGCCGAGCTGGCCCTCTAGGGACGCCGGCCGCGTTCTCGGCGCGGACACGGACGCCGGCCACGATCTCGGCGCGAGCAAAGCAACATCGTGCCGTCTGCGCGCCGAGACCGGGTTGGACGGCGTCCTGCGCGCCGAGATCGCCGTTGGGCTCGGTGGCGGCCGGGCGAGCGTAGAGTCCCCCCGTGCCATCGACCCCCAAGAGGCGTGTGTTCGCCGCAGCGCTGCAGGTCGTGACCGCCGTCGCCGCGGCGGCGACGATCGCGGCGTGCACGCCGTCGACCCCCGCTGACACCGAGGCGACCGAACCGCCACCGCCACCGGGCCCCATCACCGACCCGGCAGAGCTGCAGTGGCAGCGCACAGCGCCCGATCCCGACGTGTGGGCGGCGGACGCGTCCACGATGGTCTTCGGCAGCACTGTCACCGCGGACGCGACGCTCGTCGCGGTCGGTGTCGACCGTCGTGCGTCGCCCTCGGTCGCCGCCGTGTTCACCACCCGCGACGGCTTCACGTACAGCCGCGTGCCACCGGGCGACGTCGAGGCGGGCACCGCCGCCCTCTCGGCGGAGACCGCGATGCGCGACGTCGTGTCCACGCCCACCGGGCTCGTCGCGGTGGGCTTCGAGTACGCGCCGACGGCCGCCCAGGTGCCCGCGTCCACCGCGGCGGGCACTCCCGCGGTCGGCGCCACCACCGCTGCGGTGTGGCGGTCCACGGACGCGACGCACTGGACCCGCGTCGCCGCGGCTCCCACCACCGCGCTCGCGAACGCATTGATGACGCGGATCGTGGCGCTGCCCGCCGGCGGCTTCGACGTGGTCGGCGAGGCGCCGACCACGGGCGCCGGGATCGCGTGGACGAGCACCGACGCCACCACCTGGCACCGCCTCGACGCGACTTCCGGGCTCGACGCACCCGGGCGCACCTCGTTCCAGGCGGCCACCACCACACCCGCAGGCACCGTCCTCATCGCGGGTTCGTACCGCGTCGGCAACACGCGGCGCGCCGCCGTCTGGCTCAGCCTCGACGCCGCCGCGTGGCGCCGCGTCGACTCCCCCGCGTTCGCGGCGTCCCCCGCGCAGGAGATCGCCGCCGTCACGGGGTTCCGTGGCGGCATCGTGGCCGGTGGTGCCGCGACCGAGGACGGCACCGACGCCGCGGCCGTCTGGACGTCACCCGACGGGGACAACTGGGAACGCGTCCCCCACGACGAGGCCACCTTCGGCGGAGCGGGCGGCGACGCCATCACGGTGCTCCTGCCCGCCGGTGACGGCATCCTCGCCCTTGGCCGCGCGTCACCCGGGAAGCTCGACCCCGACGCCGCCGTGTGGACCAGCGGCAACGGCCGCGACTGGCGGCGCGAGCCGCTCCCTGCGGAGATCTTCGGCGGCCCCAACACCGAGGAGTTCCTGACCGCTCAGATCGTGAGTGACCGCGTCGCCGCCACGGGGCGGTCCAAGCGCGCCGACCGTGACACGCTGCGCTTCGTCGACAGCGAGCTCATGCTCTGGTTCGCGCAGGAGCCGCAGTGAGGATCCGCCTCGGCGCATTCGACCGTCTCGCCGAGGCACTCGCCGACCCCGCTCCGGTCGCAGGCGTCACGGTCTCCGACGTCGAGGCCGGTACCGGTTCGCTGGCGTGGCGCACCACCTATGACGTCCTCGGCCCGTTGCGGTGCAGCGCCCGTCCCGACGCGAGCGGCGAGGCCGTCGTCGTGGTCGACGGACGTTTGCGGCTGCCGTACTTCGGCTGGATCCTCGCTCCGCTGCTGCGCTTCGTCGTACGCGACGGGTTGCGCCGCGTCGTGCGCGGCCGCACCGGGAGGCCCTGGTGGGCACCGCCCGTGCCGATCACACCGGCACAGGCCGCCACCTACGCCACCCTGTGCGCGACGATCACGGTCGCCACCTACTGCGGCGCCCTCCTCGGGCAGTCGGGTGCCTACGTCGCGTCGAGCTTCGGTGCCGACACCGCAACCCTGTCGCTCGCACTTGCCGTCTCCCGCATCGGCAGCGTCGTGGCGCTCTTCGGCTCGGTCCTCGCCGACCGCCGCGGCCGCCTCCGCGTCCTCGTCGTCGCCGTCGCCGGCACCTGCCTCGCGACCCTCGTGTCCGCAGCGGCGCCGTCGTTCGCGGCGTTCACGGTCACCCAGCTGCTGGCGCGGGGGTTCGTCAACCTCAGCCTCGGCGTCGCCGGTGTGTGCCTGATCGAGGAGGCACCCGAGCGCGGACGCGCCTACGTGATCAGCCTCGCCGCGATCGCCGGTGGCGCAGGGTTCTCTCTGTCCGCGCTCCTGCTCGTCGCGGCGGACCTCGTCACATGGGCGTGGCGCTTGCTCTTCGTCGTCGGCGGTGCCGGGTGTTGCTCCTGCCTGGCTTCAGACGCCGGCTGCGCGAGTCGCGGCGCTTCGTCCGCGTCGCCGCCCGCGGCGCCACCGGTCGCGCGCGTGAGCTCGTCGACCGCACCTACGGCGGCCGCTTCGCGCTCGTCGTCGCGACCGCGTTCCTCACGAACGCGTTCGTGGCCGCGTCGAGCCAGCTCACCAACCCGTTCCTGCAGGACGAGCGCGGCTACTCCGCGTTCGGGATCCTCGCCCTGCGCGCGGTCGCGCAGGGTCCGATCGTCCTGGTCGCCGTCTGGATCGGCGGGCGTCTCGCCGAGTCCGCCGGACGGCGCCCGCTCGTGATCTGGGGCACGTTCTGCGCGACGGTGCTCGCGGCGCTGTTCTTCCTCGTGGGCGGGTCGTGGATGTGGCTGGCGCTGCTCGGCGCGACGCTCGCGGGCGCGCTGGCGACGCCGGCGTTCGGTGCGATGGGCGGTGAGCTCTTCCCGACCGAGGTGCG